>JAXJRF010000203.1:0-49764 GCA_036310765.1 Frisingicoccus sp. | reverse complement strand
GGTAGAGCACTTGACTTTTAATCAAGTTGTCCGGGGTTCGAATCCCCGATGCCTCACTAAGACCTGCATCGTATGTATGTAGGTCTTTTTTAACTTTATAGGAAAGTTTTTTAACTTTTAAGCGGATATGGCGGAACTGGCAGACGCACTAGACTTAGGATCTAGCGGGCAACCGTGCAGGTTCGATTCCTGTTATCCGCACACGAAAACCCTTGAGAAATCAAGGGCTTTTTTGTTTTGTGTTGCATTTCGTGTTGTATGGTATCAATGAACCGATACGATGCTAGTAATATGGAGTGTTTTTTCTTGACAGTATTCCACAGATGTGTGATAATATAAATGAACCACTGAAAGCACGAATGTGTCGTAGGTGGTGTTTTTGTGTTTGGTTTTTTGGATAAATTACTAATCCATATTTTTCTGAACTGGCTTTTGTGTTTAAAATATTATTTGATTTAAAAGTGGCCATAACGCTGCCTACAAAATCTTCATTAATGAGTCTTCCGACACGATTTGGAAGGCTCATTTTTTCGTATCTAGTTTTATAATAAAGATGTACGAAATACGAGATGAAATCGCAAATTTGTATAAAGTAAGATTCTTTTGAGTCTTTATCCAAAACATCTTCGATTAAGTTACGGATTGGTTTATTAATATATCCACCAAATTGAGATTGAATGGGATTGTAAGCACGTATGGCACGTGCTGTTTTACGCATAGGAGCAATACGTCCGCGATCTGTGATGATTATAAAATTCCAATTTCCTGCACTATCATTTTCTATTCTTTGAATGTTATAGGTTAGGGCATTTTCCAGAACATGATAGTCTTTAGAATGAATTTTTTCTTTGTCAATGATTACATTGACAACCGATAAGTCTAAAGATGATATCATTAAAGTAAATTTTTTTAGGATTTCGATTTTTTGTTCTTTACTCCACTTGTAATCTCTATAGGGATCCTTATCTGCAAGAAAATGTTTTGTGTGCATCTCTTGACTTAAATGAAAGCCATATTCTTTTTTGAGTTGTTTTCGAAAACTTTTTATGGCATCATAATTGGCTTGCCATTTACTGCTAGGCATATAAACTGTCGTGAGTATAAAATCACGACTGGAAGAGGTATTTAAACCATCATCACCGGTTTCGTCACAATAAACGATTTGTGTTTCCAAAATAAAATGTCTCCTTTCACGTATTTAGGGGGCCTGTTTTCCTTTAGATTTGGTTTCTATCCTAATTTTATTTTACTCGTTTGGTTGGCGATGGTAAACTTTCGATACTTTTCGACCTTGGATGATTTATTTCAAATTTTGACAGAAATTACATTAAAAACGGGTGAAAATATGATAAGCTTAAGAAAATAATAAAAGACATCGATAAAAACACCGCATTTACGCGGATGACACGAAACGTATCATGGCTGTGACGGTAGGATTCTTTTATGTTTCTATGTCCTTTGATACTCTGAAGTCAGTCAAAAGGCAAGACGAAAAGAGAAAGGACATAGAAGAATATGAAAACAAACGAAAAGAAAAAATGGATGACTGGTACGATGTTGATCATCATGTTTTTGATTTGGACAGCCTTGATTCAGATCGTTGATGTGCAGGCGGTTGGGCAAAACGGAACGGATATTGGATTTGCTGCTTTTAACTGCTGGTTTCATAAGTTAACGGGGGTGAACATGTGCTTGTATACCATAACCGACTGGATGGGGCTTGTACCTCTGTTGGTCTGTATGTTTTTTGCCTGTGTTGGATTTGTGCAGCTCGTTACAAGAAGAAGTTTATTTAAGGTGGACGCAGATATCCTTATTCTGGGAGTATATTATATGGCGGTCATTTTCTGCTATGTATTTTTTGAGATGGTTCCCATTAATTACAGGCCTATCCTCATTAACGGCGTATTGGAAGCGTCCTACCCGTCTTCGACAACACTTCTTGTGATGGGCGTTATGCCTACACTTATAGAGCTGGTGAATCGCAGACTGAAAAACGGTATGATGAAACGCATTCTTCAAATATTTGTGGTTAGTTTTTCGGCATTTATGGTATTTGGCAGATTGATCTGCGGCGTCCATTGGTTTACAGATATTATCGGTGCTTTGCTTTTGTGTGCAGGTTTGTTCCAGATTTATCAAGGGGCTGTTTTGTTGTGTCACAAAAAAGAAAAATGATGCGGAGGTGCTGACTTGGAATTTAATGAGAAACTTCAGGAACTGAGAAAAAGTAGGGGCCTGACTCAGGAAGAACTGGCAGAAGCTCTCTTTGTGTCCAGAACTGCCATCTCAAAATGGGAGTCTGGAAGAGGTTATCCAAGCATTGACTCGTTAAAAGAAATATCAAAATTTTTTTCGGTGACGATTGATGAGCTGCTGTCTGGAGAAAAACTGATTTCTATTGCAGAAAAAGAAAATAAATCGAATATTCAAAGGATGTGCAGCCTGCTGTTTGGAATTGTGGATGTGTGTTCTTTTATGCTGATTGTACTTCCGCTGTATCCAAATCCTATGGATGGTTATATTTATTCGGTAAATCTATTAAACTATACGGAAGCGTCATCTTTTAGCCGAATCCTGTATTGGATGCTGTTCCTGACCTTGATTGGTGTTGGCATTACAAAAATTATGCTGACACAATTTAAAATTGAAAAGGGGCAGACTATCGTGACAGGTTTTTCCATGGGACTGAGTATTTTTACTGTATTGCTTTTGGGGATGACGAGGGAAGCCTATGCGATTACAGTAGCATTTATGCTGTTGATTATAAAAGGGGTATTGGTTTTGAAACATACGAAGAATACTTAAAATGCAATTCAAGTAACTTCATATTATGAATAAATCTAAGGGGTTTAAACTTTTCCTTTTGTGACTATTTGTTGATATTGAAAAAGAAGTTAATTCTGATATAATGAAGAAAACGGATGACAAGGGAAAGGTAGATGTGTATAAGGTAGATAAAATCAATAAAAGCATTTACAAGTGCATAACAGATGATATTGTTACAGATGAGGTTATCATAACGGATGAGAGAATTCAGCATATCAAAGAACGTCATCCAAATGATTTTGAACTTTATTGTCAACATTTAAGAGCTGTAGTTGAAAATCCGGATTATATCATAGAGAGCAAAAAGATAAATACTGCTCTTATTTTGAAAGAATTTATAGAAGACAGTGCTTAGATTGAAGACATCCAAGGATAATCTGGAATTTAAGAATTCGGTTATTACTTTCATGAGAATTAACGAAAAGGAATGGAGCCGATTGATCAGAAATAAGAGGATTCTTTACAAAAGAGGATAAAAATGATATGATAATCATAGAATAGAAGGGGGTTATCTGAGGTGGAGGATTTCGTACCCGTCCACACGCCGATGGCTTGACAGGGGAAACCCGAGAGACGCAGGAGGTTGGTACGCCTGCCAGATAACTCCTTTTTGTTACTAAACATATTTGATGTAAAACCGTCAGTTTCGAGGATGACGGTTTTTTTGTACCCTTTTAAATTAAAAATGGAAATTGAGACAAATATGTATGGTAAGAAACTGAATATTTGAATTTAAACCGAATAAAAACAGAAGTCTTGACTTATTTTGTCGAAAAGGATAATATTACTATGTAAACGGCATAGCTATCTGATATCGAAAGTACGATAAGGTAGCTCTTTTTAACTAGGGAGGTAAACTATGAAAAAGAAATTACTGGCAGCACTTGTTTGTGCATCAATGACAGTAGGTCTTCTGGCTGGATGTGGTGCTCCGGCAGCAAGCAGCTCTTCAGGCTCATCCACACAGGAGACAACATCAACTGCAGCAGAGGGTATTACAGCAGAGAATATCAAAGTTGGATTTGTTCATGTATCTGATCCGAGTGATATGGGTTATACTTACAATCATGATCTTGGAACAAAAGAGATGCAGGCAGCTCTTGGTTTGAGTGATGATCAGATCGTTAACAAGTACAATGTACCTGAAGGTGCAGAATGTGATACTGCTTTAAGAGAATTAGTTGAAGCAGGATGCAACATTATCTTTGCAACAAGCTTTGGATTTGAAGATTATGTAAAAGAAGTTGCAGCAGAATATCCGGATGTTCAGTTCTGTCATGCAACAGGTTACCAGGCAAAAGATTCCGGTCTTAGCAATATGCATAATTATTTTGCATCAATCTATGAAGCACGTTACCTTGCAGGTATCGCAGCAGGATTAAAGACTGAAACCAATAAACTTGGATATGTTGCAGCATTCCCATTTGCTGAAGTTATCAGTGGATATACAGCTTTCTACCTTGGTGCTAAGAGCGTAAATCCAGACGTAACAATGGATATTATGTATACAAATTCTTGGAATGATCCAACTGTAGAATCCCAGGTTGCAAAAGCACTCATCGAACGTGGATGCGACGTTGTTTCCCAGCACTCCGACTCCACAGCTCCTGCAACAACAGCAGAAGAAAATGGTGTATGGCAGGTTGGCTATAACAACGATATGATCGAAGCAGCTCCAAAGGCATCTTTGATCTCCGCACGTATTGACTGGGGTATTTATGTAACAGAAGCTGTACAGGCTGTGATCAATGGAGAAGAGATTCCGGTTGACTGGTGTAAAGGTCTTGCTGATGAAGCCGTTTATCTGTCCCCTCTGAATACAGATATCGCAGCAGAAGGAACACAGGAAGCTATTGATGAAGCAAAAGCGAAACTCATTTCCGGCGAATTACATGTATTTGAAGGTCCTCTGACAGGTACAAGTCCTGAAGGCGAAACTTATGAAGTAGCAGATGGTGAATACTATCACGAACAGGAAGAAGCATCCGCTCCATCCTGGTGCTATATCGTTGACGGATGTACAGTCGTTGAATAATAGGTCAATAAAATAAAAGTATAAGAATATAACAGAGTCGTTTTAAATTGACGGCTCTGTTTTTGTCTGATAGGATATAGAAGAGAAAAACGAAAGAGGGTGAAACATTGGACAAAAACACGAATCTTGCAGTTAAGATGCATAAAATTACGAAGATATTTGGAAAAGTTGTTGCAAATAAAGATGCCGATCTGGAACTTCGGAAAGGCGAAATTCTTGCACTCCTCGGCGAGAATGGAAGTGGTAAGACAACATTAATGAATATGCTGTCCGGAATTTATTTTCCAGATCATGGGGAGATCTATGTCCATGGAAAGCAGGTGACGATTCGTTCTCCAAGGGATGCCTTTTCCTTGGGAATCGGTATGATCCATCAGCATTTTAAGCTGGTCGATGTTTTGACAGCGGCAGAAAACATCGTTCTTGGATTGGATGGCGGATTGACGGTCAATCGCAAGGAGATCAATAAAAAAGTGTCCGAACTGGCACAAAAGTATGGATTTGATATTGACCCAACGAAAAAGATTTATAACATGGCGGTATCCGAGAAACAGACGGTAGAAATTTTAAAGGTGCTGTACAGGGGAGCAGATATTCTTATTTTGGATGAGCCGACGGCAGTACTGACGCCTCAGGAGACAGATAAGCTGTTTGCTGTGCTTCGCAATATGAAGGCAGATGGAAAGTCGATCATTATCATCACCCATAAGCTGAATGAGGTTATGGCAATCTCTGACCGGGTGGAGATTCTGAGAAAGGGTGAATACATCGGTACGGTGAACACAGCCGAAACAGATCAGGCCCAGTTGACAGAAATGATGGTTGGAAGACCGATCGATCTGAAAATTGACCGTCCGGTAGTAAAGGAGAAGAAGGAACGACTGAAAGTGGTCGATCTCTCCTGTCTGAATGGCGATGGCGTGAAAGCGTTGGATAATGTGTCCTTTACCGCTTATGGCGGTGAAATTCTTGGCGTGGCTGGTATCGCAGGAAGCGGCCAGAAGGAGCTTTGCGAGACGATTGCGGGACTTTATCCATCCATTGGCGGAACTGTGCTCTTTTCAGGAGAGTATCAGGGAACACCGGTCCGGGAAAGAATTCTGGAGTTAAAGCCGGATGAAATTGCCAAAAGAGGAATTGCGATGGCTTATGTGCCGGAGGATCGTCTTGGAATGGGTCTGGTTGCCGATATGGATATGACAGACAATGTGATGCTTCGAAGTTATCGAAATAATAAAGGGATATTTGTAGACCGCAAGTCACCGAGAGCTCTCGCTGAAAAGATGATCGAAGAGCTGGAGATTGTGACTCCGGGAGTTGAAACTCCGGTTGGAAGAATGTCCGGCGGTAATGTTCAGAAGGTTCTTCTTGGACGTGAAATTGCCTGCAGCCCTACGGTATTGATCGTAGCCTATCCGGTCCGGGGATTGGATATCAATTCTTCCTATCGTATATATGATCTTCTGAATGAGCAGAAGAAAAAAGGCGTTGCTGTTATATTTATTGGTGAAGATCTGGATGTTTTGATGGAGATTTCCGACAGACTTATGGTTATGTGCGGCGGAAAGGTCAGCGGCATTGTGGATCCGAAAAAGGTCACAAAAGAAGAAATCGGCTTGATGATGATTCATGTCAATGAAGAAGAAAACAATGAGGTGGAATAATGAGCGACGATAAAATGAAAATAAAAGAACCCCTTCTGCGTATGGCGAAACGGGATACGATTTCCAGCCAGAAGGCATGGATCATTCGCGGAATTGCCTTCCTGCTGTCGCTTGTAACGGGAGGTATCCTTATTTTGATCCTGGGACATAATCCCTTTGCTGTGTATAAAGCGATGGTTGTTGGTGCGTGGGGAACATCGACGGTTATGCGTGAAACGATCAAGTTGGCTGTTCCGCTGTTGATCACAGCGATCGGCATTTCTTTCGCGTTTAAAATGAAATTTTGGAATATTGGTGCGGAAGGTCAGATTCTGGTGGGAGCAGTTGCTGCCGGATATTTCGGATTATTTACAGCACATATTTTCCCAAAAGTTCCGTTAGTTATATTGATGATGATCGCTGGTATGGTGGCCGGTGGTCTTTATGGTCTCCTTCCAGCGGTATGTAAGGCAAAGTGGGGAACAAATGAAACCTTATTCACATTGATGCTGAACTATATCGCACTGGCTTTTATCAAATATCTCATGAATGGGCCATGGAAAGCACCGGGCAGCAGTTTTCCGAAGATTGCCATGCTTGTACCGGGAGCGCGTCTGACAAAGGTGCTTGGTGTGCATTGGGGATGGATATTGGCACTGGTTTTAGTAGTTGTATCTCAGATTTATTTTACAAAGACCAAACAGGGATATGAGATTGCCGTTGTAGGCGAGAGCAATAGTACAGCACGCTATGCGGGAATTAATGTCAGCAAAGTATTTATCCGTACGATGTTTATATCCGGTGCCCTTTGCGGTCTGGTGGGTATGCTCCAGTTCGCCGGTGCCGACTTTACGATCACAGAAAGTACAGCCGGTGGTGTTGGTTTTACAGCGATTACGGTTGCCTGGCTGGCAAAGATGAATCCATATGGCATGCTGATCGTATCTGTATTTATTGCCATGCTCGATCGTGGTTCCAATGCAATTCAGACCCAGTTCAAGATTCCGGCATCTGCCTCTGAGCTTTTGATCGGTATTATTTTGTTTTTCATGCTGGGATGTGAATTCTTTATTTCCTATCGTCTGATCTGGAGAGGAAAGGAGGATAAACATGTTTAATACGTTAAGTAGTTTATTTGTGGCAGCAGTTCTTGCCGGAACACCTTTGCTTCTTGGTGCATTAGGAGAAATTTTGACTGAGAAAGCCGGAAACCTGAATCTGGGTGTGGAAGGTATGATGTTTATGGGAGCCATTACCGGATTGGCAGGCTCTTATTATTATGAACAGGGGGTTGCAAAATGCGGCGGAACGCCAAATGGTGTTGTTTCTGCATTGATCGCCCTTGTATGTTCCATATTGGCGGGAATGCTGGGAGCATTTATCTACAGTTTCCTGACCAACACCCTTCGTGCAAATCAAAATGTAACCGGATTGACCCTGACAATTTTTGGTACAGGTTTTGGTAACTTTTTTGGAGAATATATCGGACAGAAGGCTGGCGGTTATGTGGCTGTGGGAGATGTTACAAAGGCGGCATTTTCCAAGCTTCATATTCCGGTTTTATCTGATATTCCGGTCGTTGGAAAGCTGTTTTTCCAGTATAACTGGCTTGTATATTTTGCAATTGCCCTTGCCCTGTTTATGACATGGTTTTTTAATAAATCAAGGGTTGGTCTGAATCTGCGTGCGGTCGGCGAAAGCCCGGCAACGGCGGATGCGGCTGGTATCGATACAATGAAGTATAAATATATTGCGACGATCATTGGCGGCGGTATATGCGGTATTGGCGGTATGTATATGAGTATGGTAACAACGAAAGGTGTATGGGTGCATGGCTGTGTCAGCGGATATGGCTGGCTGGCAGTTGCCCTTGTTATATTTGCAACCTGGAGCCCAGCGAGAGGTATTCTTGTAGCCATTGTTTTTGGTGGACTTACGATCATGCGAATGTATGTCAATATTCCGGGGCTTCCGGCACAGATTTATGACATGATCCCGTATATTGCGACTATACTTGTACTGGTTATTACAAGTATGCGTCAGAGTAAGGAACATGCCCAGCCAAAGAGCTGCGGTATGAATTATTTCCGCGAGGAGAGGTAATGCAGTATGATAAACAGGAGTGGAGATAAAACAGATCATCTGGAGCTGAGCCGGGTTCGGGCAGCTTTTGATGATGAAACTATGGAGGTATCCAAATCCTGGTTTGAGGAATATATGAAACTGATGACCTATTATCGATGTGCGATCATGGAGATTGAGACAAAATTCAATGTTCTCAATGAAGAGTTTTCTCTCAGATACGACAGAAATCCGATCAATGGGATTAAGACCCGGTTGAAAAGACCGGAGAGCATATTGGATAAGATGCATAGAAAAGGCATTCCATTGAGTTTGAAGGCCATCGAGGAAAATCTGATGGATATTGCCGGTGTACGTGTTATTTGTGCTTTTCCGGATGACGTCTATATGCTGGCGGACGCACTTTTAAGTCAGGATGATATTACGCTTGTAAAGCGTAAGGACTATATTGCCAATCCAAAGGAAAATGGCTATCGAAGCCTGCATTTGATCGTGGCTGTTCCGATTTTCCTTGCACGTGAAAAACGGATGATGAATGTGGAAGTTCAGCTTCGAACGATTGCGATGGATTCATGGGCAAGTCTGGAGCATCAGCTCAAATATAAAAAAGATGTGGAATTCACAGAGCAGATGGCAGAGGATCTGTATTATTGTGCCCAGCTGAGTGCGGAACTGGATGCCAAAATGGATGCTTTGCATGCTCAGACGAAGATGGATTCCTTTACCTGATAGGGCGGGTAAATTAAACGTATAAGGTGGATTGATTAAAATGTCAGAAATGACAGTGGAAAAACAGGACCTGACGACGGGACCATTGGGGAAAAAAATACTTTTATTCAGTTTGCCCCTGATGATTTCCAACCTGTTACAGGTTTTATTCAATATGGCAGACGTGGCGGTTGTCGGACAGTTTGCGGGTTCTCTGGCATTGGGTTCTGTTGGTTCAACAAGTAATCTGGTTGCTTTATTTACCGGATTTCTCATTGGCTTGTCCGGTGGGATCAATGTTCTGACAGCTCTCCGTTTTGGGGCAAAAGACCGGCGGGGGATCATTGAAACCGTACATTCGGCGGCTATTTTGAGCCTTCTGACCGGAATATTTCTCACAGTTACCGGTGTTGGGTTTTCACGTTCTATTATGACGCTTTTGAATACAAAACCGGAACTGATCGATGGGGCAGTATTATATTTTCGTATATATCTGTTGGGAATGCCGGCAATGGCCTTGTACAATTTTGGTAATGCGGTTTTCAGCGCCGTTGGAAACACTAAGAAGCCATTAATGTATCTGTCTATTTCAGGTGTGCTCAATGTGATTTTGAATCTGTTTTTTGTTGTTGTATGCAATATGTCGGTTGCGGGTGTGGCTTTGGCAAGTGTTTTATCCCAGTATCTGTCGGCCGTCCTGATCGTGTCGGCATTGTTCCGGAGCAAAGAGGTTTTTGGACTTCGGATGTCGGAACTTCGATTGGATAAAAGTTCTGCTTTGCAGATTGCAGGTATTGGATTTCCGGCAGGGATACAGAATGTGATCTTTCAGGTTGCCAACCTGTTTGTCCAGGTTGGTGTCAATACCTTTGATGCGACGATGGTTGCGGGGAATTCGGCGGCGGCCAATGCGGATAATATTGTATTTGATATTATGACGGCTTTTTATACGGCCTGTGCCAGTTTCATGGGACAGAATTATGGAGCTGGTAAAAAGAAACGTCTTCTTCGAAGTTATTTTATCAGCCTGGCATATGCTTTCGGAACAGCACTTATTGTTGGCTGGCTGCTGGTAGCTTTTGGACATCAGTTCCTGTCACTGTTTACGAAAGATCCGGCGGTGGTTGAAGCGGGGATGAAACGATTGACAATTATGGGAAGTGCCTATTGTCTGTCTGCGTTTATGGATTGCTCCATTGCGGCATCCAGAGCTCTTGGAAAGAGTCTTGCACCAACCGTCATTGTTATTATGGGTTCCTGTGTATTTCGTGTTATTTGGATTTATACAATATTTGCCCATTTTCAGACGATTCCGTCGCTGTATATGTTATACGTCTTTTCATGGACGATTACGTCGATTGCAGAAATTATATATTTTGCAAAAATATATAAAAAACAAACGGCGAAACTGGTCCCGAATATTTTGTCATAAAGTCGGAGATACTGGAAGTGTTTAATGAAAACTTTTAATGACAGGAGAGTATCATATGAAAGACTTCAAGTATGTAATTCAGGATGAACAGGGAATTCATGCCAGACCAGCCGGCGTTCTTGTCAAAGCGGCGAATGAATTTCAGAGCAGTATACGGATTGATAAAAATGGACAGAAGGGCGATCTGAAAAGCATCTTTGGTATCATGGGACTCTGTATCAAAAAAGGCGATGAAATTGTTGTGACAGTGGAAGGACCGGATGAAGATCAGGCCGCAGAAAAAATGGAAACATTGTTCAGACAGCAGTTGTAACGGTATGAAGAGAGAAAAAAGAGATTATTGGAAAGATAATCTCTTTTTTTGCATTTTCAGATATGTTATACTGTCATCGAAACAAAATGCAAAAGGAAGTGTAACTTATGGCATCTGGACAGGTGGATTTCAGTAATGGAGATGTGAGACGGAATGTATTGGCGGTGGCGGCCCCGATGCTTGTAGCTCAGATCGTCAATCTGCTGTACAACATTATTGACAGGATTTATATTGGCAAGATTCCGGGAGAGGGAATTATAGCACTGGCGGGATTGGGGCTATGTTTTCCGGTGATCACGATGGTGACTGCTTTTGCCAATCTGTTTGGTCTGGGCGGTGCTCCGCTGTGTTCGATCGCCAGAGGTCAAAAAGATACAGAAGGTGCCGAAAAGGTCATGAACAATGCCTTTTTTATGTTGGTCTTAACAGGTATACTTTTAACCGTTTTTGGAATCGTTTTCCATAAGCCGATTTTATATCTGTTTGGTGCCAGCGATGCAACCTACCCTTATGCTGCAAGCTACATGAACGTATATTTGCTTGGAACGGTTTTTGTCATGATTTCCCTTGGAATGAATCCCTATATTACCAGTCAGGGCTTTGCCAAAGTGGGTATGAAGACGGTGACACTCGGTGCCATCAGTAATCTGATCCTGGATCCAATTTTTATTTTTGGATTAAATATGGGGGTTACCGGGGCAGCCGTAGCGACGATTATTTCCCAGTTCTTCTCAGCGATATGGGTGTTAAGATTTTTGACTGGGAAAAAGGCGGAGCTGAAACTGAAACTTAAAAACTTTAAGCTGGATATGGATTGTATTTGGAAGATTGTCAAGCTGGGCAGTTCTACCTTTGTCATGTCATTTACCAATGGGCTTGTTCAGATCGTATGCAATTCAACACTGAATATTTATGGCGGGGATATTTATATCAGTGCAATGACCGTCATCAATTCGATACGGGAGATTGCAGAGACACCGGTTGTGGCAATAACCAATGGGTCGTCGCCGGTCATCAGCTATAATTATGGTGCAGAGCGATATACATTGATGAAAAAAGCTGTCCGGTTTATGACACAGATCTGTCTGGTCTATACGCTTTTGATCTGGGGAGGCATTTCCCTTTTTCCGGAAATGTTTATCCGGATTTTTAATCAGGATGCTGCACTGCTTGAGGTGGCGGTTCCGTCTTTACATATATATTTCTTTGGATTCATTATGATGACATTCCAGCATACGGGCCAATGTGTATTCAAGGCATTGAACAAGGCGAAACAGGCCGTATTCTTTTCGATTTTCAGAAAAGCCATTATTGTTGTTCCGCTGACCATTCTTCTGCCGAAAATTCCGGCCCTTGGTGTTGCCGGTGTGTTTATGGCGGAGCCGATTTCCAATTTTATCGGCGGACTGGCCTGTTACATAACGATGCAGAAGACTGTGCTGAAAAAATTATAATTATTTCTGACTTAACGTACTGTTATGATATTCGGAAGAAAAGGTGACATCTTCACCGAAATATTCGGGTGGTGTAAATGTTTCTGCCTCTTCGATGGTTGAAAATTCCACTTCGGCGAGGATCAGACCTTCAAATTTCCCATGAAAAATATCCATTTCGATGGTCAGATGGTTGCCAAGCGGAATATTATAGCGGGTTTTTGTTAAAATATTTCCATCGGCTTTTGTAAGCAAATGGTGATAAGCCTCGGCATTCAGAGGGAGATTATACTCTTCTCTTGCCATGAACCCTTTGGATTTATAAGTTAAATAATAATCATCATCCTGACGGCGTACGCGGATGACAGGATCTGTGTTCAGATAGGCCTGTTCGATCTCGCAGCTTGGATAGTTTTCAAGGTCAAATGGGATACGATCGATCCGATATTTGCGTTCGATTTCCATAGATTTTCTCCTTATAACCGATAAAGTTATACATCAGTATAACGGAAAACACTAGAAATTTCCATCATAATATTTGTAAGTCGACAAATACTATGACCAGAATAAGTTAAAGTGACTTATTCGAGTTTATCTGGAGGTGAAAATGATGTCTAACAATTCGAGTGGAACAGGTTCAAACGGAAGTCGTATGGAAGTACCTCAGGCAAAGGATGCTATGGATAAATTCAAAATGGAAGTAGCAGGTGAGCTGGGTGTGAACTTGAAAAACGGCTATAACGGAGATCTGACATCTGCGGAAGCCGGTTCTGTCGGCGGCGAAATGGTACGTCAGATGATTCGCAGACAGGAAGAACAGATGTCCGGTCAGCAGTGACAGAACAGGTAAAGTTCTGGAACGGGAGAAGACAGTCTCCATGATCCAAATTTCAAAAAAATATCTATGGAAAAAGCCCGTTTCAGGGCTTTTTTCTTATGAAAAAATACAAAATCGGCTATTTACAGATGGCCGTTATTATTATATACTATAGATTAAAGTGCGGAAAAATGCTCTCGTGCATGAGTATACCTTTCATTTGCTTTGATGGGTATAATTATTATAAGGAGGAATAGAAATATAATGAACGTACAGGTAGAAAAATTAGAAAACAATATGGCAAAACTTACAATTGAAGTGGAAGCTGAAAAATTTGTTGCTGCAACAGCAAAGGTTTATAATAAGAACAAGAATCAGATCAATGTTCAGGGATTCAGAAAAGGTAAAGCTCCACAGGCTCTTATTGAAAAACTTTACGGAGCTGGCATTTTCTATGAAGAGGCAGCAGATGCTTTAATTAATGAAGTTTATGGTGATGCTGCAAGAGAATCCGGTTTAGATATCACATCTTATCCTTCAATCGACGTTGTTCAGGTTGAAAAAGGAAAACCTTTCATCTTCACAGCAGAAGTTGCTACAAGACCAGAAGTAGAACTTGGCCAGTACATGGGTGTTGAAATTGAAAAAGTTGAAACAGAAGTAACAGAAGAAGATATTGAAAAAGAAATCAAGAGACTTCAGGATCAGAACTCCAGAGAAATCACAGTAGAACGTCCAGCTGAAAACGGAGACACAGTTGTGATCGACTATGTTGGTTCCGTTGATGGCGTAGAATTCGAAGGCGGCAAAGGTGAAAACTATCCGCTTGAACTCGGTTCCGGTTCTTTCATTCCTGGATTCGAAGAACAGTTAGTAGGTGCAGCAGCAGGTGCTGACGTTGATGTAAACGTTACATTCCCAGAAGAATATCATGCAGATGATCTTGCTGGTAAAGCTGCTTTATTCAAAGTTAAAGTACATGAAGTAAAAACAAAAGAATATCCAGAAGTAGATGATGAATTCGCTCAGGATATTTCTGATTTCGATACATTAGCTGAATTCAAGGAAGATCTTAAGAAACGTCTTGGAGAAAGCAAATTAGAAGCAGCTAAGGCTGAAAAACAGCAGAAAGTTATGGATGCTGTTGTTGCAAATGCTAAAATGGATATCCCAGCTGCTATGGTACAGAAGAGTGTTGATGATATGATGAATGAACAGGCTCAGAGATTCCAGGCTCAGGGTATCAGCATGGATGTATTCTTCCAGTACTCCGGTATGACACCAGCACAGTTAGCTGAACAGTTCAGACCACAGGCTCTTGCAAACATCAAAAACCGTCTTGTACTTGATGCAATCGTTGCTGCTGAAAACATCACAGTTACAGAAGAAGATATCGAAGCTGAAGTAAACAGACTTGCTGAAATGTGGAAGATGGATGCTGCTAAGATCAGAGAACTTGTAGAAGAAGATATCATGAAAGATTATGCAGCTCAGAAAGCACTTGATGTGATCACTGACGCAGCAGTTGAAAAATAAGAATCAGCCCGACTTTAAATAGGAGGAATGAAATTGAGTGTAATACCTTATGTCATTGAACAGACAAGCAGAGGCGAACGGTCCTATGATATTTACTCCAGACTTTTGAAAGAACGTATCATTTTTCTTGGAGAAGAAGTGACCGATGTTTCTGCCAACCTGATCGTATCCCAGTTGTTATTCCTGGAATCAGAAGATCCTGGAAAAGATATCAGTCTTTATATCAACAGCCCAGGCGGATCTGTAACAGCAGGAATGGCAATTTATGACACAATGCAGTATATTAAATGCGATGTTTCCACTATATGTATGGGAATGGCAGCCAGCATGGGTGCATTTCTTTTGGCAGGTGGAACAAAAGGCAAACGAATTGCATTGCCAAACTCTACAATTATGATTCATCAGCCATCCGGCGGTGCTCAGGGACAGGCTACAGAGATTAAGATCGTTGCTGAACAGATTTTAAAAACACGCCAGAAACTGAATGAGATCCTTGCTGCAAACACAGGCAAACCTTTGGAAGTGATTGCACGGGATACAGAACGTGATAATTATATGACGGCAGAAGAAGCCATGGAATATGGTATTGTCGATCGTGTAATTACCAGCAGATAATATGAATGACAGGCCGGAGGTATCATAATGGCAGGACGTATGGATGACAAAAAAGTTCCAAGATGTTCTTTTTGTAATAAAACCCAGGATCAGGTCCGTAAACTGATTGCGGGACCGAATGCATTTATCTGTGATGAATGTATCGGAATCTGTTCCGAGATTATTGCGGAAGAATTCGAGATGGAAGAGGAAGATATCGCTGAAGGCATTTGTCTGATGAAGCCTATGGAGATCAAAGCTTTCCTGGATGACTATATCATCGGACAGGACGATGCGAAAAAGACATTGGCGGTAGCGGTATATAATCATTACAAACGAATTATGGCCGATAAAGATACAGATGTGGAACTTCAGAAGAGCAATGTGCTTTTGATTGGACCGACAGGTTCCGGTAAGACACTGTTGGCTCAGACATTGGCAAAAATGCTCAATGTACCATTTGCTATCGCAGATGCGACAACATTAACTGAAGCCGGTTATGTTGGAGAAGATGTGGAAAATATTTTATTAAAGCTCCTTCAGGCAGCAGATTTTGATGTGGAAAGAGCGGAATACGGTATTATCTATATCGATGAAATTGATAAAATTACAAAAAAATCCGAGAATGTTTCCATTACGCGAGATGTATCCGGAGAGGGCGTTCAGCAGGCACTGCTGAAGATTCTCGAAGGTACGGTAGCTTCTGTACCGCCTCAGGGCGGACGGAAACATCCGCATCAGGAATTCATTCAGTTGGATACAACCAATATTCTTTTCATTTGCGGCGGTGCTTTCGATGGTCTGGATAAGATCATTGAGGGAAGAATTGGTCAGAAAGGTATCGGCTTTGATTCGATGATCCGTCAGACAGAACAGGAAAAGAATATCGGAGATATATTCCGACAGGCATTACCGCAGGATTTGATCAAGTTTGGATTGATTCCTGAATTTGTCGGTCGTGTACCGGTGTGTGTTGCTCTTGATCTTCTGGATGAGGATGCACTGGTGCGAATTTTGACAGAGCCAAAGAGTGCACTGGTAAAACAGTATCAGCGTCTGTTTGAGCTTGATGGCGTGCGTTTGAACTTTGATGAGGACGCTGTTCGGGAAGTGGCTCGCCGCTCCTTTGAACAGAAGACAGGAGCAAGGGGACTGCGTTCGATTATTGAAGAAACGATGATGGATATCATGTATCGGATTCCATCGGAGGATTTGGTTGAATCCTGCACGATCACAAAAGAAGTTGTGAGAGGAACAGGTGAACCGATTTTGACTTATGGTGAAAAAACACCTGTGAAACGGGTGACAGGCAGTAAGCGGACTGTTGCAGAAAACGGCGGCGAGATTGCCTGAGTGACTGAAGTTTGAGGGCTGTACCATTAGGTACAGCCCTATTAATTCATTTTCAGAAAAATTTTGAGATTTTCTGGAAAACATGACTGGAGTGAGATACGAAAGATGAATGATATAATTATGGATCTGCCGGTGATTGCTTTAAGAGGATTGTCGATTTTGCCGAATATGATTGTTCATTTTGAAGTGAGCCGCAATAAATCAAAGATGGCGATTGAATCGGCCATGTTGAAAGACCAGAACATTTTCCTTTTGACCCAGAGAGATACAGAAGTTGAAGATCCGAATCAGGAAGATCTTTATGAATTTGGAACAGTTGCGAAGATTAAACAGATTGTAAAACTCCCGAAGGACTCTCTGCGTGTTATGGTGGAAGGAACTTACAGAGGTCATTTAAATAATTTGATAATGACAGAACCGATGTTAAAAGCAGAGGTAACTGTTTATGATAAAACAATATGTGAGATCAATGAGACACAGCTTCCGGGCTATGTGCGTTATCTTCACGAAGTGCTGGAGAATTATGCCGTACAAAATCCAAACTTCAGCGCAGAGCTGGTAAGACAGCTCCTGGAGGAGGAAGACCTGATTAAATTGGTGGATCACTTATGTACAAACCTTCCGATGGATTACAAGCAGCGCCAGATCTGCCTTGAGGCAGTGGATCTGGAGATGCGTTATGAAAAACTCGTTCAGTTTATGAACCGGGAGATTGAAATGATCCAGGTGACTCGTGAAATTCAGGCAAAGGTGAAGGAACGAGTGGATAAAAATCAGCGAGAATACATTCTGAGAGAACAGATGAAGGTCATTAAAGAAGAGCTTGGCGAAGATTCTACCCAGAATGATGCAGACCAGTTTGAAGCCCAGCTTAAAGAACTGGAAGCAAGTGACGAGGTTAAAGAGAAGATTTTTAAGGAGATTCAGCGTTTCCGTAATTCCAACAATATGGCATCTGAGGCCGGTGTGATCCGAGGATATGTGGAAACCCTGCTTGCCATGCCATGGGATAAACGGGATGAAGAAAAAACGAGCCTTAAAAATGCCCAGAAAGTTCTGGACGAAGATCATTATGGTCTGACAAAAGTGAAGGAACGTATTCTCGAATATTTGTCGGTGCGTCTTCTGACAGGCAAAGGTGAAACTCCGATCGTATGTCTTGTAGGCCCTCCGGGAACTGGTAAGAGCTCCATTGCCCGTTCGGTTGCAAGAGCTTTGGATAAGAAATATGTACGGATCAGCCTTGGCGGCGTACGTGATGAAGCAGAGATCCGGGGACATCGTAAAACTTATGTGGGTGCTATGCCGGGACGTATTGCTTCCGCCCTTAAAAATGCGGGTGTAAAGAATCCGGTCATGCTGCTGGATGAAGTAGATAAGGCAAGCAATGACTATAAAGGCGATGTTTTTTCCGCACTTTTGGAAGTTTTGGATTCGGAACAGAATTCCAAATTCCGCGATAATTATATTGAATTGCCGGTAGATTTGTCTGAGGTATTATTTATCGCCACAGCCAATACCCTGTCAACGATTCCAAGACCGCTTCTGGACCGTATGGAGATTATCGAGGTTAATAGCTATACGGAAAATGAAAAGATGCATATCGCCAAAGAACATCTGATTCCGAAACAGATCAAAATCCATGGTTTAAAGAAGAGTCAGATCTCAATTACTGAAAAGGCACTGGAAAAGATTATCGTCCACTATACACGTGAAGCAGGTGTCCGTAATCTGGAACGCCGTATCGGAGATATCTGCCGTAAAGCGGCTCGCGAGATTGTGGAAGAAGACAAGAAGACGATTAAGATCGGTGTTAAAACTTTGGAAAAATATCTTGGTAAGGAAAAATATACCTTTGATGAAGCGAACAGTAAAGATGAAGTCGGTATTGTACGCGGACTTGCATGGACAAGTGTCGGTGGAGATACCCTTTCTGTGGAAGTCAATGTACTTCCGGGCAAAGGCAAGTTTGAACTGACAGGTCAGCTTGGTGATGTCATGAAGGAGTCTGCCCATGCGGGTATCAGTTTCATACGTTCTATGAGTGATGCTTACTTTATTCCAGAAGACTTTATCGATACCCACGATATTCATATCCACATTCCGGAGGGAGCAGTTCCAAAGGATGGACCTTCTGCCGGAGTTACTATGGCGACAGCGATGCTTTCAGCGATTACAGGTATTGAAGTCAAAGCGAGTGTAGCGATGACCGGAGAAATTACTCTTAGAGGTCGTGTTCTTCCGATCGGCGGTCTGAAAGAAAAATTATTGGCTGCTAAAGTTGCAAAAATCAAAACTGTTGTTGTTCCGGCGAAGAATCGGAAAGATATCGATGAGATGGAGCCGGAAATCTACGAAGGCATGGAAATTGTTTATGCGGAGACGATGGATGACGTTTTGAAGACTGCCCTTGTGCATATGCCGGAGAAACCGGAGATGGAAACAGAACCGGAAGGGGCAGACGAGGCAGAAACGGAAGTTGTCGAAGCACAGTAGAGGAGAATTTATGCACGTTATTAAAAATGTTAATCTTGAAACAGTCTGTGGAATTACAAGTAAATTACCGGAAAATCAGTTACCGGAGGTAGCTTTTGCTGGAAAATCCAATGTGGGAAAATCCTCTCTTATTAATGGGCTTATGAACCGTAAGTCTTATGCGAGAACTTCCCAGCAGCCGGGTAAAACACAGACGATCAACTTTTACAATATCAATCAGGAGATTTACTTTGTCGATCTTCCGGGATATGGCTATGCCAAAGTTTCTGAGGCGATTAAAGCCAAATGGGGAACGATGATTGAAAGATATCTGCATACGTCACAACAGCTGCGCCTTGTGTTCCTTTTGATCGACATCCGACATGAACCATCTGCAAATGACAAGCACATGTACAGTTGGATTGTGGAACAGGGCTTTAATCCGGTGATCATTGCGACAAAACTGGATAAATTGAACCGGAGTCAGGTACCAAAGCATGTGAAACAGATCCGTACAGGTCTGAATGTGACGGAGGGAACACCAATCATACCATTCTCTTCTGTGACAAAGCAGGGAAGGGATGAAATCTGGGAATTGATTGAACAATATGCACTAGATTACGAAATTTAATAAAAAATTTATAGTAATTATCCCCCATTTCGTATATGATAATAATATGAAATGGGGGTATTTTTATGCGTTTGACATTTTCTGGAGCTGCCCATGAGGTCACTGGCAGTTGCCATTTTCTTGAAGTATGTGGAAAAAAGATTTTTATTGATTATGGAATGGAGCAGGGGGAAGACTTTTTCGAGAATCAGCCGGTAGCCGCTGCGGCCGCTGAAATTGATTATGTTTTTCTGACCCATGCCCATATAGATCATTCTGGTTTACTGCCATTATTATACGCTGAAGGATTCCGGGGAACGGTGTTTGCAACACAGGCTACGAAGCAGCTCTGTGAGATTATGCTCCGAGACAGTGCCCATATTCAGGAATTTGAGGCAGAATGGAAGAACAGAAAGGGACGGAGAGCCGGAAAGCCAGAGGTTGTACCGCTTTACAGCATGGCGGATGCAGAAGGGGTACTGACCCATTTTGTCGGCTGTGATTACAGCAAGATGATTGATGTATGTTCGGGAATTCGGATACGTTTCACCGACGTGGGACATTTGCTTGGATCCTCCTGTATAGAGATATGGATGAATGAAAATGGCAATCAGAAGAAGATCGTATTCTCTGGTGATGTGGGTAATGTGGATCAGCCATTGATCAAAGATCCATCTATTGTGGAAGAGGCGGATTTTGTGGTGATCGAGTCCACCTACGGTGATCGTTCACATGGACAGGTTCGTCCGGATTATGTGGAAGAGCTTACCCGTATTATTCAGGAGACCTTTGATAAGGGAGGTAATGTGGTCATTCCATCCTTTGCAGTGGGACGTACCCAGGAGATGCTTTATTTTATCCGTCAGATTAAGGCGGAGAATCGAATCAAGGGTCATGATAATTTTGAGGTTTATGTGGACAGTCCGCTGGCGATTGAGGCAACAACGATTTTTAACCAGAATATATACGAATGTTTTGACGAAGAAGCGATGCGTCTGGTAAATCAGGGAATTAATCCGATCACTTTCCCGGGATTGAAAACATCCGTCACCAGTGATGATTCCAGAGCGATTAACTTTGATGCAAGGCCGAAGGTGATCATATCTGCCTCCGGTATGTGTGAAGCGGGACGTATCCGTCACCATTTGAAACACAATCTCTGGAGACCGGAGTGTACGATTTTGTTCGTTGGATATCAGGCCAACGGTACGCTTGGACGAGCTCTTGTTGAAGGTGCCCAGGAAGTACGTCTCTTTGGCGAAACGATCGAGGTTCATGCCAAGATTGAACAGTTGGCAGGAATCAGCGGTCATGCAGACAAACAGGGATTGATCCGATGGCTTCAGGGATTCAAACAGAAACCGGAGCGTGTATTCGTCGTTCATGGTGAGGCCGGCGTATGTGACAGTTTTACCGACTGTCTGAAACGTGAATATGGATATGATGCGGTGGCACCATACAGTGGCACCAGCTTTGACCTGCTGGATAACAGCTGCGTGGTTGAGGCAGCACCGATCCGTAAGTCGAAAAAGGCCGCAGCACGAAAAGCAAGTTCTGTATTTGAACGTCTGGTGGCTGCAGGACGCCGTTTGATGATCGTTATTCAGCATAATGAGGGCGGTGCAAATAAAGATCTTGCCAAGTTTGCAGATCAGATCAATAATTTGTGTGATAAATGGGATCGGTAACAGGATCCATCCTATAATAAGAAAATCCGGGAGTTTTTAAGGCTCTCGGATTTTTTGTATCAGCTTTTATCTGTATTTTTCGTAAGTAGAGTGTTTAAAAGATAATTATAGATATCGGTACTTTTCTTTGACCAGTGATCGCAGATGAGTTCTGCCTGAAGTTCACTTGAGACGCTTAACTGAAGTCGGATCAAAGGTTCTTTACCGTCCTTCAAAGTGAGATCCACTTCATATTCCTGATTCTTTTTTGGGAGGTAGGTGGCTGTGATTTCGTTGCTCTGACGCAGCATATAATGTTTATCTTCCAGAAAAGCCTGAACATCCGCTTTGATTCCATCGGAAATTGAAGAAGAAAATGCCTCTAAAGTTTCTTTTCCAGATGTGGTCAGCTGATAGTAAGAATTGTTGTTCTTCTGTTTGACAGAGATAAACTGAGCTTCGATCAGATCGGAAATCGTTGCCTGTGTTGTAAAATAGGTCGTATAGCCTTTTTCCAGCAGAAATTCGCAAACCTGAGAATTGGTTAATGGAAACTCAGATTCGTTGAGAATATACAGAATCATTAATTTATATAAGGTGGATGGATCAGCGTTCATGATTAATTCCTTTCATTTGACTTCGAACGTTGGCATTAGGGTTCGTAAAGTCGTCCCTGCCAGGTGTCGCGCACTTTAAATTCATGATGGATGGTATTCAGAACCCGTTTTTTGTAGCCACTCCAGAGGGGAGCGGTCAGCAGATGTTTTGGACCGTCACCGGTAATACGGTGGATGACCATATCTGGTGGAAGAAGTTCGATGCATCGGATAATTAAGTCTGTATATTCTTCCAAAGTTAAAATGTGAAAAGGATTCGTCTGATAGATATCGTCTAAATCCGTACCTTTTAAAACATGAAGCAATTGCAGTTTAATTCCCTGAATAGGCTGATGAGCTAGAAATCGATGGGTTTCCAGTATATCTTCTGCAGATTCACCCGGCAATCCTAAAATTGTATGAATGATCGTTTCTATACCGGCCTCATGGAGTCGGGAAACAGCATCAGTAAAGACATCAAGAGAATAGCCGCGGCGAATAAAGTCGGCCGTATTTTCATGAATAGTCTGCAGACCAAGCTCAATCCAGATGGGTTTTATCTGGTTCAAACGATGCAGCAGCTCCACGACTTCTGGGGAAAGGCAGTCTGGACGGGTGGCAATGGAAACAACAGCCACTTCCGGATGATTGATGGCAGCCATATAACAGCTTTCCAACCGGTCAAGGGAACCGTAGGTGTTGGTGAAAGACTGGAAATAGGCGATAAAAGGACTGCCATTGGAAACTTCAGGGAGTTGATCGATGGCAAAATCACCTGAACCTTCAGCACTGCAGAAAATGCAGCCGCGGGTATCCAAAGTGCCGTCCCGGTTGGGACAGGTAAATCCGCCGTTTAATGCAATTTTATGGATTTTTTCTCCGAATCTTTCAAGAAGAAAGGCATTCAGAGAGTGGTAGGGCTTGCCTTTCCACTCCTGAATCGCTTCATTATATGTGGTTATCATATTATCTTTCGATGTGATCTTTTACGGCTTTGGCAACAACATCAACAATGCGTGGATCAAATGGATCCGGCATGATAAAGTCTTCCGACAGTTCTTCGTCTGTTACAAGTCCTGCAAGGGCAGTAGCAGCAGCAAGTTTCATATCTTCAGTGATCTGGCGGGCACGTCCTTCGAGAGCACCTTTGAAGATGCCAGGGAAGGCAGTGACATTGTTGATCTGATTTGGGAAGTCGGAACGTCCGGTGCCAACAACACGTGCTCCGGCAGCTCTTGCGATGTCCGGCATGATCTCCGGAACAGGATTTGCCATAGCGAACATAATGGCATCGGTATTCATGGAGGCTACCATATCTGCGGTGACAATGCCCGGTGCAGATACACCGACAAAAACATCAGCACCTTTCATGGCGTCCGCAAGGGAGCCTTCTTTATTTTCAAGATTCGTATAGTTGGTCATCTCTTTTTGCATCCAGTTAAGGTCCGGATAGTTTTTGGAGATGATGCCGAATCGGTCACACATGGTAACATGTTTAAAACCATAATTTAAAAGGAGACGAGTGATTGCCACACCGGCAGAACCGGCTCCATTGACAACAACTTTACATTCTTCTTTTTTCTTTCCGGTCAGGCGAAGACCATTCATGATGCCGGCAAGGACAACAATAGCTGTACCATGCTGATCATCGTGGAAAACAGGGATGTCCAGAACTTCTTTCAAACGGGATTCGATTTCGAAACAGCGTGGTGCAGAAATGTCTTCTAGGTTAATGCCGCCGAAAGCCGGGGCAATACGGATTACGGTTTCAATAATTTCTTCTGTATCCTGTGTATCAAGACAGATAGGAACGGCGTTCACATTACCAAATTCTTTGAACAGGGCAGCTTTGCCTTCCATAACCGGCATGGCAGCGTAGGCACCAATATTGCCAAGGCCAAGTACTGCAGAGCCATCGGAGACAACAGCAACCGTATTAGCTTTGCTGGTATATGTGTAGACAGCTTCTTTATCTTCAGCAATAACCTTACATGGTTCTGCTACACCTGGTGTGTAAGCAAGCGCCAGGTCTTCTCGGGTTTTAATCGGGCATTTGGAAACAGTTTCAATCTTTCCCTGCCATTCTTCGTGGAGTTTTAATGCTTTTTCATTTACTGTCATTATTCATATTCCTTTCGTCTTAAAAAATAAGTCAAATACAAGATTTATAATAGCATTTACGATGCGGTAAATCAAGAAGAAATGGATTGACAGCCTTTTCAAGCCGTATTAGAATTGAAGAAGTAGGATAAATTAAGGAGTAGGATCATGGAGAAATCTAAAGTTTATTTTGCCAATTTTCGTGCGTCTGTACACGAGAATATTCAGAAAAAATTAGTTCGATTGATGAAAACTGCCGGAATGGATACCATAGATTTTGAAAGAAAGTATGTGGCGATCAAGATTCACTTTGGAGAACCGGGAAATCTGGCATATCTTCGTCCGAACTATGCAAAAACAGTTGCAGATTATGTTAAAGAGCTGGGAGGAAAACCTTTCCTAACAGATGCGAATACCCTTTATGTGGGCGGCAGAAAGAATGCCCTGGATCATTTGGAAAGTGCCTACGAGAATGGATTTTCACCGTTTTCAACCGGGTGCCATATTATTATTGCAGATGGTCTGAAGGGTACGGATGAAGTCCTTGTGCCGGTGGAAGGTGCGACTTATGTAAAGGAAGCAAAAATCGGCCGGGCGGTTATGGACGCAGATGTTGTGATTTCCCTGAATCATTTTAAGGGACATGAGGCTGCCGGATTTGGCGGTGCTCTTAAAAACCTTGGTATGGGCTGCGGATCAAGAGCCGGCAAGATGGAGATGCACAGTGCAGGCAAACCACGCGTGTCCGAAAGAAAATGTATCGGCTGCGGCATGTGTACAAAAGTCTGTGCCCATGATGCCATTTTAATTGAAGATAAGAAAGCTTCAATTGATCATAATAAATGTGTCGGATGCGGCCGATGTATCGGTGTCTGTCCGATGGATGCTGTGAAACCGGGGAATGATGAATCCAACGATATTTTGAATTGCAAGATGGCAGAATATGCCAAGGCAGTTATTGATGGACGTCCAACCTTCCATATCAGTCTGGTTATGGATGTTTCACCGTATTGTGACTGCCATGGAGAAAATGATGCTCCGATCGTTCCGGATGTGGGGATGTTTGCATCCTTTGATCCGGTTGCATTGGATAAAGCCTGTGCAGATGCTGTCAACAGACAGCCGATTTGTAAAGGCAGTATTTTAGATGAAGTAGAGCATACCCATCATGATCATTTTACAGATGTATTCCCGGATACAAACTGGTACAGCTGTATTGAACATGCGAAGAAACTTGGCATTGGAACAGATGAGTATGAATTAATTCAGATTTGACAGGAGGAATAAAAATGAAAGAAGCAACAATTTTATTACAGAGTATTGAAGATGTTAAAGATTTTAACCGTATCGTAGCTTTATATGAAGGTGATGTAGATCTGGTTTCCGGACGTTATGTTATTGATGCAAAATCCATCATGGGTATTTTCAGCCTTGATCTGAGCAAACCAATCAACATTCAGGTTCATGGTGAAAATCCAGAAGCATTACTTGATTCTTTAAAAGCGTTTATTCAGTAATTTTAGATAAAGCAGTTTGATAAGCAGAAGGCTGCGGAAAGTGGAGAAATTATGGAAAAAGAACAGATATTAGGAATGACAAATACATGTGAAGAGGAAGTTACATTTGATAAGACAGCTGCAAGTATCGCAGAAGGCACACCTGCAGTTTACGGTACACCTGTACTTGTCGCTTTAGCTGAAAAAACATGTCTGGAGATTATGAAACCGGCATGCGGTGAAGGCGAAGTGAGTGTTGGTGTAACCTTGAGTATCAACCATTCCTCACCAACTCCAGTTGGAATGAAAGTATCCTGTACAGCTAAGGTCGAAAAGGTCGGCAAGTTGGTTGAATTTTCTTTTGAAGCTGTGGATGAAGCTGGTGTCATTGCTACAGGTACCCATGTAAGAGCTTATGCTCCAAAGGCAGCCATTGAAGCAAAAGCTGCTAAGAAATTAAACAAATAAGACAATATTTGTATATAAAACACAAAACAGCCCTCTGTCAATCGACAGAGGGCAATTTTAATTTTTAGAAATCAACTTCGTTTGGATTCCATCCGGAGAATCCTGTTTCAGGCATTGCAGCGATTGCTTTCATATCTGCTTCGGAGATTTCGAAGTCATAGATATCAAGGTTGGATGCAATACGAGAAGGTGTAACAGATTTTGGCAGAGGAACAATACCGTTCTGAACAGCAAATCTTAAACAGATCTGAGCAACGCTCTTACCATATTTGGCAGCCATCTCACCTAAGAATGCGTCGTTAAGAACTGCACCATTGCCAAGAGGGCTCCAGCCCTGAACAACGATACCGTTGGCCTGACAATATTTAACAACTTCGTCCTGTGTATAGCCAGGGTGATATTCAATCTGGTTGATCATCGGCTGAACTTCTGTCTGCATCAAAGATTCAAGATGCTGTGGGAAGAAGTTTGCTGTACCGATTGCTTTGATCTTACCAGCTTTATAAAGCTCTGTAAGTGCTTTCCATGTGCTTAAGTTAATGTCGTTCCAGTCTTCAAACTGAGCTGGAATTGCAGGCCAGTGGATTAAGTAGAGATCAAGATAGTCAAGTCCCATAACACTTAATGTTTTTTCAAAAGCAGCCATTGTTTTATCATAGCCACGACTTCTGTTCCATACTTTGCTTGTGACAAAAATTTCTTCACGTTTCAGACCGCATTCATTTACTGCTTTACCAACACTGGCTTCATTTTTATAAAGTGTTGCTGTGTCGATATGACGATATCCGGCTTTGATCGCTTCAATGACACTGTCATAAGCAGCCTGTCCATCTGCAGATTTCCATGTTCCGAAACCAATACCCTGCATCTCAACGCCATTGCGAAGAGTAATGAATTTTTTTACGTCCATTTTGATATACCTCCAATAAAAATGTTTTTTATTACAGATCCCTAACTATTATGATACTTTAAAAAATGTTATAAGGCAAGAAATATTTAACATGTTTGCGAGGATTTCAATTCCTCTTTGTCGAACGATTCTGTTTGTCATGGGATTTGGCGGTATGGTATAATTTTTATATGGAATTCCTCTCGGAAATGGAGGAACATGAGAAAACAGAAAACATTAAAAGAACTTACGATTAAAGACAACTTCATGTTTGGTGCTGTCATGAGTGATGAGGAGAATTGTCGAAGATTTTTAGAGATGGTTCTCGGATTTAAAATCGCTCGGATTGAGGTCAGTAAAGAACAAACCTTTACTTATCATCCACAGTATAAAGGTATCCGTTTGGATGTATATGCCAAGGATGAACATAATACTTGTTATAATGTGGAGATGCAGTCGACTTATGAAGTGAGTCTTGGAAAAAGAGCGAGATATTATCAGAGTCAGATGGATATGGAGGCTTTGTTAAAGGGAAGATATTATTCAGAATTACCGAACTCCTATGTTATTTTTATATGTAATTTTGATCCTTTTCAAAGAGGAAAGTATTGTTATACATTTCGAAGTATTTGTATGGAAGCGCCGAATATTGATTTGGAAGATGGACGAAAGATTATCTTTTTAAGTACCGAAGGAAAAAATGATGACGAAATTTCAAGCTCACTGATGAAGTTCTTACAGTTTGTTAAGGCGGATTTATATGAGAGTATGGAAGATTTTGGGGATGAATATGTGCTGCATCTTCAGAAATACATACAGAAAGTTAAATCTAGTCGTGAAATGGAGGAACGCTATATGATCCTGCAGGAAATGTTGAGAGCAGAACACGATGAAGGAAAAAACGAAGGAAAAACTGAAGGAAAAGCTGAGGCGGTATTGGAATTATTATCGGATTTGGGTGAAATTCCTGCCGATATACAAAAAAGAATTGCAGATGAAACAGATTTGAAGGTATTAGGGGAGTGGCTAAAATTAGCTGCCAAATCCGATTCTGTTGAAGAATTTGCAGAAAAAATGTAATTTACGTCGAACATTAAAGTGATCAAAATGCAGAGGAATTCTATGTTACATAGGATGAGAATTTTGAAAAACAAGAGAAAAGAAAAAGGCGGGGCTGATTTTCAGCCCCGCCTTCATTTGATTATACAATACCCTGTGCGAGCATAGCATCTGCAACTTTTTTGAAACCGGCAATATTTGCACCAGCAACATAGTCGTCTTCTACGCCATAAGTTCTAGCAGCATCGTCGATATTATGGAAGATATTTACCATGATATCACGAAGTTTAGCATCAACTTCTTCGAAGGACCAGCTGAGACGCATGCTGTTCTGAGTCATTTCAAGTGCGGAAGTAGCTACACCGCCGGCATTGGATGCTTTACCAGGTACAAAGTAAACTTTGTTTTTCTGGAGATATTCTGTTGCATCAAGTGTTGTAGGCATGTTTGCACCTTCAGCAACAACTTTACATCCGTTAGCAACGAGTGCTTTTGCATCTTCGATGAAGAGTTCGTTCTGTGTTGCACATGGAAGAGCGATGTCACAAGGAATGGACCAAACGCCTCTGCCTTCGTGGTAAACAGCTTCCGGATGTTTTTCTGTATATTCGCTGATACGTCCACGACGAACTTCTTTAATATCTTTAACAAGGTCAAGATCGATACCGTTTGCATCATAGATCCAGCCTGTGGAATCGCTGAGAGTGACAACTTTAGCACCAAGCTGAGTTGCTTTTTCACAAGCGTAGATTGCTACGTTACCTGCACCGGAGATAGCAACTGTTTTACCAACCATTGTATCACCTTTGCATTTTAATAATTCATCTACAAGGTAAACAAGACCATAGCCAGTTGCTTCTGTACGTGCAAGAGAACCGCCATATGTCAAACCTTTACCTGTAAGAACACCTTCGGAAATATTGCGGAGACGTTTGTACTGTCCGTATAAGTAACCGATCTCACGTCCGCCAACACCGATATCACCTGCAGGAACATCTGTATCTGCACCGATGTGTCTGTATAATTCAGTCATAAAACTCTGGCAGAATGCCATAACTTCGCGGTCAGATTTGCCCTTAGGATCGAAGTCGGAACCACCTTTTCCGCCGCCGATTGGAAGACCGGTTAAAGAGTTTTTGAAAATCTGTTCAAAACCAAGGAATTTAATAATACTTAAGTTTACGGATGGATGGAAGCGGAGTCCGCCTTTATATGGTCCAATAGCACTATTGAACTGAACTCGATAACCGCGGTTCACCTGTACTTTGCCATTATCATCTACCCAAGGAACGCGGAACATAATAACGCGTTCAGGTTCTACGATACGTTCCAGAAGAGCTGCATTCTGATATTTCGGTTCATTGTCCACAACCAGTTTTAATGAGTTCATAACTTCTGTCACTGCCTGGATGAATTCTGGTTCATTTGGATTCTTTTTGATCACACTTTCGATGATGCTATTACTGTAAGACATAATAGTTTCCCTCCTTGAATTGTATATCCTGATATTGACTCAATCAATTTCACTGCAATTATATTATAGTTTTTTTTGAATTTCAATACTTTAACTTGATAAAATTTTTAAAAATGGAAATCATTTCGTTCGAAAAGAGAATTTTACAGACATCCATGGGGATGGATGTGTCGGTTTATGTGTCGAAAATTGCGAAAAATTTTCCTTTATTTCTACTTTTTTTCATGTATAATAAAAATGTCTGAGAGTGCATTTCTTTAATATTTCCCAGAACATAAATTATAAAATTATATAGATACATAATTTAAGGAGGATACTCATGAACGAAAAATTTGCTTCTTTATCGTTAGTTCAATTAAAAGAACTGGCGAAATCCCAGGGCATAAAAAATGTATCGACGATGCGAAAAGCGGAGTTGGTTCAGTTGATGGGTGAATTGGAAGAAAAATATAATCGCGAAAAAAATGAAATTAAAAATATAGAAAAAACAGATAGAGAGAGAAAGCCTGTAAGAAGAGAAACAGATAAAACGGTGGATAAACCATCGGAGGGGGCTTCGGAGAGTGGAGAAACAGCCGCAGAAGGTCGGATGGAGCCGAATCTTGAGGCACTGGACAGCGGACAGATGGCGAATGGCATTTTGGAAGTCATGGCAGATGGATTTGGGTTTATCCGCTGTGAGAATTATCTTCCGGGATCGAATGACGTCTATGTGTCACCTGCTCAGATTCGACGATTTAATTTGAAAACCGGTGATATCATTGAAGGCAATATACGTGTAAAAACCCAGAATGAAAAGTTCAGTGCACTTTTATATGTTAAGTCGGTGAATGGGTTTCATCCGGCAGAGGCCAGCCGAAGAAAGAACTTTGAAGATATGACACCGATCTTTCCGGATAAAAGGATCCATTTGGAAACGGAGCGGGGGAAAGTGCCGATGCGTATTATGGATCTCGTTTCCCCAATCGGTAAGGGGCAGCGTGGTATGATCGTTGCACCTCCGAAAACCGGTAAGACGACATTGCTGAAGCAGATTGCCAAGGCGGTCACGATCAATCAGCCGGATATGAATCTGATCATTTTATTGATTGATGAACGTCCGGAGGAGGTAACAGATATTCGGGAGTCGATCACCGGCAAGAATGTGGAAGTGATCTATTCAACCTTTGATGAACTTCCGGAACATCATAAACGTGTTTCTGAGATGGTGCTTGAACGGGCAAAACGACTGGTTGAACATAAAAAGGATGTGATGATCCTTCTGGACAGTATTACCCGACTGGCCAGAGCATACAACCTGACCGTTCCGCCAAGCGGACGTACTTTGTCCGGTGGTCTGGATCCGGCGGCGTTATATATGCCGAAGAAATTTTTCGGAGCAGCCAGAAATATGCGGGAGGGCGGAAGTCTGACGGTACTTGCCACAGCATTGGTGGAAACCGGAAGTAAGATGGATGATGTGGTTTTTGAGGAATTTAAGGGAACCGGTAATATGGAGCTTGTGCTTGACCGGAAACTTTCTGAAAAACGTATCTTCCCGGCAGTCGATATTGCCCGTTCCGGTACCCGACGTGAAGAACTTCTTTTATCAAAGGAAGAGCTGGATGCGTCCTATGCGATGCGAAAAGCTTTGAATGGAATGAAGTCGGATGAGGCTCTGGAGCGAATACTGGATATGTTTATGCATACAGAGAATAATAAGGCTTTTGTTTCTATGATGAAAAGAACAAAGATTTTTTAAAAAAAGCTTGAAAGCCATTTAGAACCATGCTATAATGAGTAAGCTGTTTTTATATAGGAGAAAATTGATTCGTCAATTTTAATTTTTAGAGCGAAGAAAGTTTTAGTGAGGTGGAAAACATGAGAGAAGGAATTCATCCAAATTATTATCAGGCAAAAGTAACTTGCAACTGTGGTAATGAGTTTGTAACAGGTTCTACAAAACCAGAAATCCACGTTGAAATCTGTTCTAAGTGCCACTCTTTCTACACAGGTCAGCAGAAAGCTGTTGCAGCCCGTGGTCGTATTGATAAATTCAATCGTAAGTATGGTCTTACTCAGGAATAAGAAAAGTGTTACAGTAAGGTTGAGATTTTTTACAAATCTCAACCTATTTTTCTATCAGCGAGTAAATAGGTACATTCATAGAGGTATTAATATATGAAATATGCAAATGTTGGCGGGCAGGCAGTGATGGAAGGCGTTATGATGCGTCATAAAGACCATTACGCTGTGTCGGTACGCAAAGAGAACGGAGAAATCGAGACAACGGTGGAAAAGCGTATAAGCCTCAGTGAGAAATACCATGTTTCGGGCATTCCGATTATCCGGGGAATGTTTTCCTTTGTGGATTCCCTTGTGCTTGGAATGAAAAGTCTGATGTGGTCAGCGTCCTTTTTTGAGGAGGAAGAAACAAAAAAGACAGAAAAAGACGGGGCATCCGATAAGCTGTTTATGACATTGACGGTGATTCTGTCAATTGCCTTATCCGTTGGCCTGTTTATGGTACTGCCCTTTTTTGTATCCAATATTTTCAGAAAAGTTACGGATTCCAGTCTGACACTTGGAATCATCGAAGGTATTGTGCGAGTCCTGATTTTTATTGCCTATATTGTCCTGATTTCACGTATGAAGGATATCCAGCGTGTATTTATGTATCATGGTGCGGAACATAAAACCATTAACTGTATTGAACATGGTGAGGAGCTGACACCGGAAAATGCGGCGAAATATTCACGTTTCCATAAACGGTGCGGAACAAGTTTCCTCTTTATTGTTATGTTTGTGAGTATTTTGTTCTTTTTGTTGTTTTTTCAGATATTTCCTATTAAGAATATGGCATTCAAGGTTATCTGCCGTATATTGATGGTGCCGATCATTGCCGGAGTATCCTACGAAATTATCCAGTGGGCCGGAAGACATGATTCGGGCCTTGTATGCTTTGTGAGCAAGCCGGGTTTCTGGATGCAGAAATTTACAACGCGGGAACCGGATCGGGATATGCTTGAGGTAGCCATCGCATCCATTGAAGCCATTTATGATTGGCGTGAATTTCAGAAGGAATTGGAAAAGTGATAACATTAAGGCAATTATTAAAGGAAGGCGAAAAACGTCTTCAGGAAAAAGGAATAGAAAACAGTACCATGGAAGCAAGGTATCTGTTAGAATATATTTGTGGATTTAATTGGGCCCAGTATTTGCTCCAGGCAGATACAGAGGCGGATCCCCAGGAGGAACGTCGTTTCAGAGAAGCGGTTGAACGCAGATGTACCCATTATCCGCTCCAGTATATCCTTGGAACAGCCGGATTTATGGGATTGGAATTTATGGTCAATGAGGCGGTTCTCATTCCGCGAATGGATACGGAAGTTCTGGTGGAAACCGTCCTTGAAAAGGCGAATATTTCCGGTGGAAGACTGCTCGATATGTGTACCGGTTCGGGATGCATTGCGGTCAGTTTGATGGCACATGGAGATTATAGTCAGGGCATCGGTGTGGATATCTCGGAAGATGCACTCGACGTGGCCCGGATGAATGGTATTTTTAATATGCGTCACTGGAAAAAAGACGGCAGACAGAAGGAAGATCTGACATGGGTTCACAGTAACCTTTTTGAGAATGTGGAAGGTGAATTTGATGTCATTGTATCGAATCCGCCCTATATTCCCGCACAGGTCATTGAGACACTGATGCCGGAGGTCCGGGATTACGAACCGAGACTGGCGTTGGAGGGAGCCGACGAAGGGCTGGAATTTTATAAGAAAATTACAGAGGAGGCAGTGAACCGGTTAAAGCCGGAGGGCTGGCTTTTCTATGAAATTGGCTGTGAACAGGGAGAGGCCGTTTCACAGATTTTGAAAGATCATGGTTTCAGAGATATACATACGGTCAGGGATCTGGCCGGTCTGGACCGGGTGGTCTATGGAAGAAGATAGAAATCAATTGGAGGGAAAAAGATGTTTGACAGATTAGAGGATCTTTTAATCCGTTATCAGCAGGTAATGGAAGAATTGAATGACCCGGATGTAGTGAATGATCAGCCGCGTTTTCGCAAACTGATGAAAGAACAGAATGACCTGGCTCCAATCGTTGAAAAATATACGGAATATAAGCAGGAAAAACAGAATATTGAAGAGAGTCTGGAACTTCTGGAAATGGAAAGCGATGAAGAGATGCGCGAACTTGCCAAAGAGGAAATGGCAGAATCCAAAAAGCGTGTCGTTGAAATTGAACAGGAATTAAAGATTTTATTGATTCCAAAGGATCCGATGGATGAGAAAAACGTTATCGTAGAAATTCGTGCAGGTGCGGGCGGCGATGAGGCAGCTCTCTTTGCAGCCGAATTATTCCGCATGTATTCCAAATATGCTGAAAAACAGCGTTGGAAAGTGGAAATGATGAGTGTCAATGAAAATGGTATCGGCGGATTTAAAGAAGTTGTATTTATGATCGTGGGTAACGGCGTATACTCCCGCTTGAAATTTGAGAGTGGTGTTCACCGCGTGCAGCGTGTGCCTGAGACAGAATCCGGCGGACGTATCCATACATCAACGGTTACAGTGGCAATTATGCCGGAAGCTGAAGACGTAGATGTTCAGTTGGATATGAATGATGTGCGTATTGACGTGTTCCGCGCCTCCGGTAACGGTGGTCAGTGTGTCAATACAACCGACTCTGCGGTACGTATTACCCATATTCCGACAGGTATTGTTATTTCCTGTCAGGATGAAAAATCCCAGTTAAAGAATAAGGATAAAGGTCTTAAGATTCTTCGTTCCAGACTGTATGATCTGGAATTGGAAAAGAAAAAGAAGGAAGAAGCGTCATTACGTAAGAATCAGGTCGGAACAGGTGACCGTTCTGAGAAGATTCGTACCTATAACTTCCCGCAGGGACGCTGTACAGACCATCGTATTAAATTAACTCTCCACCGTTTGGATGATATTTTAAATGGTGATCTGGAAGAAGTGATCGACAGTCTGACAGCAGCAGATCAGGCAGCGAAGTTGAGCAACATGGAGGAAGAGGGTTAAAAAATGATTTCAAAAAGCATGGAACAGTTGATGAAAGGGAATTCGGTCATTCGTGCCCTTTTTGAGGAAGGAAAAGAGATGGCAAAGGAAGTCGGCGCAGAAAATGTCTATGACTTCAGCCTTGGTAATCCAAGCGTACCGGCTCCCGAGGCGGTAGGTACGGCCATAAAGAAAATTTTGAAAAACGAAAATTCGCTTTATGTACATGGATACATGAGCAATGCCGGATATGAAGAAGTTCGTGAGGCAGTAGCGCAAAATCTGAATCAGAGATTTGGAACTGATTTCGAGTGGGAAGGCATTCTGATGACCGTAGGTGCGGCCGGCGGTCTGAACGTTGTGCTCAGAACACTCCTCGATCCGGGAGATGAGGTCATCTGCTTTGCACCATTTTTTGGAGAATACCGGAATTATGTCCATAACTATCAGGCGAATCTGGTCGTTATTCCTCCAAATCCGCCATCCTTCCAGCCAAATGTTGACATGCTGGCTGAGATGATCACTGAACGTACAAAGGCAGTGATCATTAATAATCCGAACAATCCGACAGGTGTTGTCTATTCGGCAGAAACACTGGACCGACTTGAGGTCATTCTTAAGGCAGCAGAAGAACGCATCGGACATCCGATCTATGTGATTTCCGATGAACCATACAGAGAACTGGTCTATGATGGTGTGGAAGTGCCGTTTATGACAAAGCATATCCGCAATTGCATCATTGGTTATTCTTTCAGTAAATCCTTATCTCTGCCGGGTGAACGTATCGGATATCTGGCAGTTCCAAAGGCAGCCGATGATTACGAGAGCCTTCTTGAAGGGCTTGCCATCGCCAACCGGGTTCTTGGTTTTGTGAACGCACCATCGCTGCAGCAGCTGATGATCCGGGAGTGTCTGAATGAACAGACCGATGTGGCAGCTTATGACAAAAATCGAAAGTTTTTATATGAATCCCTCAAGGATATGGGATTTGAATGTGTAAAGCCGGAAGGTGCATTTTATCTCTTTGTGAAATCACCTGTGGCTGATGAAAAAGCATTTGTTGCAGAAGCTAAAAAGCATCATTTGCTTCTTGTGCCTGCATCCAGTTTTGGATGTCCGGGCTATGTAAGAATCGCTTATTGTGTATCTTATGATATGATCAAACGGTCCATGCCAGCCTTTAAGGCACTGGCAGAGGTTTATTTTGGATAAATAGAGGAAGGTGTGAATACGGATGAAGACATGGAGAGATTACGTACGCAGGGTAGTTCCTTATACACCGGGCGAACAGCCAAATCAGACGGGGATGATCAAGTTAAATACCAATGAAAATCCTTATCCGCCGGCACCGGGTGTGGTGGAGATGGCGAAACATTTGGAGACAGATAAGTTTCGGCTCTATCCGGATCCGACAGCCAATGTGTTGACGGAAGCCCTTGCAGATTTTTATCATGTGGATAAAGATCAGATTTTTGTGGGTGTAGGTTCAGACGATGTGATCGCTATGGCGTTCCAGACCTTTTTTAACAGTGATAAACCGATTTTATTCCCGGACATCACCTATTCCTTTTATCCGGTATGGGCAGATGCTTTCCGTATCCCTTATGAGACAAGGGCTTTGGATGAAAACTTCCGGATTCGCAGAGAGGATTATTATGGGGAAAATGGAGGGATTATCTTCCCAAATCCGAATGCACCGACCTCTGTCTATGAGACTCTAGAATTTATTGAAGATATTTTAAATCATAACCGGGAAGTGCTCGTGATCGTGGATGAAGCCTATATTGATTTTGGCGGAAAGTCGGCATTGGAATTGATCGATCGGTATGATAACCTGCTTGTTGTTCAGACATTTTCCAAGTCCCGTTCCATGGCAGGTATGCGTATCGGATTTGCTATGGGTAATGCAGAGCTGATCAAAGCACTGAATGATTTTAAATATTCATTTAATTCCTATACAATGAATCAGACATCCCTTGTCCTCGGAGCAGAAGCGGTGAAAGACCGGGCGTACTTTGAACAGTGTGTTGAGAAGATCAAAGCAACGCGGTCATGGACCTGTGAGGCTTTAAGAGAGCTTGGGTTTGAATTCAATGAGCCGATGGCAAACTTTGTTTTTGCGACCCATCCGAAATATTCGGCAAAGGAATTATTTGAGGCATTGCGGAAGGAAAAGATTTACGTGAGGTATTTCAGTCTTCCGAGAATTGACAACTATTTAAGAATAACGATCGGAACAGATTCAGAGATGGAAACATTGATTCAGTTCCTTAAAGGATATGTAAAATAACAATCACAGAATCCTCTCAGCATGTTTTGTTGGGGGGATTTTCTGCTTTATTTTAAAATGACCACACAGTGACCGATGGAGGTGAAGGGGTGAAACAGGAAGTCAGGGTTTCAGTAAGAAATCTGGTAGAATTTATTTTAAGAAATGGAGACATTGATCAAAAAATGGGTGTTCTGAGGGATGTGGATGCCATGCAGGCGGGCAGCCATGCCCATCGGAAACTGCAGAAACAGGGGGGAAGTAACTATAAGGCAGAGGTCAGCCTGAAACGAAAGGTCGATGTGGATGCGTCTCTGTGTATTCAGGTGGAAGGCCGGGCGGATGGGCTTATTATCAATCCGCAGGATTCGACAGATGTTATGATCGATGAGATCAAAGGAACCTATACAAAACTTGGAACGATTGAAGAACCGGATGTGCTCCATCTGGCCCAGGCTGACTGTTATGCGTGTATTTATGCCCGGCAAAATGATCTTGATAAGATTCGTATCCGCATCACCTATATTCATCTGGAAACGGAGGAGATTAAAACCTTCGAGTTGGAGCGTACAGGGGAAGAACTGGAAAAATGGTTTGCAGATTTGGTGCAGCAGTATGCCAAATGGGCAAAATGGCAGATCGAATGGCAGGAACTGCGAAACGAAACGATCGCACAGACGACCTTTCCCTATAACTATCGAGTCAGCCAGAAAAGGATGATGAATGGCGTTTTTCGTTCCATTGAAGAGAGGAAGAATATTTTCATTCAGGCACCTACGGGTACAGGAAAGACGTTAGGCACATTATTTCCGTCCATTAAAGCCATGGGCAGCGGCAAATGCGGCCGGATTTTTTACCTGACTGCAAAAACGATTACCCGGACGGTAGCCGAGGAAACAGCATCTTTACTTCATGACAAAGGCCTGCGTATGAAATTTATTACGTTGACGGCAAAAGAAAAGATATGTCCCTGGGATGAATGTCATTGTCAGCCGGATCTTTGTGAACGGGCAAAAGGGCATTTTGACCGGGTCAATGAAGCAGTGTTCGATATGATTCAGCATGAGGATAAGATCGACCGGGAGTGCATTTTAAAATATGCGGCTCAGTATAGGGTTTGCCCTTTTGAATTTCAGCTGGATATTGCCCTTTGGTGTGATGTGATCATCTGTGATTATAATTATGTCTTTGATCCGGTTGTCTATCTTAAACGTTTTTTCGCAGATCCGATGGCAAATATGGTTTTTCTTGTGGATGAGGCCCATAATCTTGTGGATCGGGCAAGGGAAATGTACAGTGCATCTTTATCCCGGAAGGATTTTGACAATGTGTACCGTATGCTGCGGACAAATTATAAAAAGATTGCAGGAAAGGTCCGAAAATGCAGCCGGTTTTTTAAAGATTTTGAAGAAACAGACCGGGTAAATGGCACAAACTATGCCGTCGTTCATGAAATTGGCAATTTTATCCTCAGTCTTATGCGGATGGTATCCGATATGGAGGATTTTCTCAGAGAAGATATGGAAAATAAACTTCGGGAGACAGTCATGGAGCTGTATTTCAATGCCCGGCGTTTTGTAAATACCTATGATCTTTTGGATGAAAAGTACGTGATCTATACGGAAGGTGCTGGTGGGGAAACCATGATCAAAATGTTTTGTGTAGATCCATCCGGCAATCTGAGTGAACGGATAGGCATGAGTCGGAGCTGCGTCTTTTTTTCGGCGACCTTGCTTCCGGTTCAGTATTATAAAGATCTTCTGAGTAAAAATCCGGAAAATGACTATGAAATGTATGTGGATTCGCCTTTTTTGGCGGAAAATCGTCTTGTTTTTACGGTCAGTGACGTGAGCAGTCGTTATGCGTCACGAGGTCAGGAGCAATATGAACGGATCGCGGATTATATTTTAAAAATCATTCGTGGTAAAAATGGAAATTATCTTGTATTTTGCCCTTCCTATGCATTTATGGAGGCAGTGTTCGAGGCTTTTGCTGACAGAGAAATGAAAAAGGCTGGAAATGGCTTGAAAGTCTTCCGGCAAGAGAGTAATATGAACGAGGACGAACGTCAGGCTTTTTTGTCAAATTTTAAGGAAAGTCCCCATGAGACGACGTTGGGCTTTTGTGTCCTTGGCGGTATTTTCTCGGAGGGGATAGATCTGAAGGCAGACCGCTTGATCGGAGCCATCATCGTTGGAACTGGTTTGCCGGGAATTGGCAGTGAACGGGAGCTGCTGAAGGCTTATTTTGATGAAAAAAGGGGACAGGGCTTTGATTATGCCTATCTGTTCCCTGGGATGAACAAGGTACTTCAGGCAGGAGGACGGGTGATCCGGTCCGAAGAGGACAGGGGGATTATCGCTCTTTTGGACCAGCGGTTTAATTACAGCAGTTATCAGAGGATGTTTCCGAGGGAATGGATTCCCTTTGAACGGCTGAATGGCGATTCTGTTGGGGAAAAAGTAGAAAAATTCTGGACAGAACAGATAAATAATCTATAATAAAAAGTAGTAAAAAGTAAGAAAAAGCAATTTAGGAGGCTATTTATGGTTATAACAATTTGTATTGGAAGTTCCTGTCATTTAAAAGGTTCCAGAAGTATTATTCAGGGACTTGAAAAGAAAATACGTGAGAATGATCTTGGTTCGAAGATTGAATTAAACGGATCTTTTTGTACAGGTCAATGCGAAAAAGGTGTTTGTGTAAAGATCGATGAAGAGCTGTTTTCTGTGACACCGGAAACGGTAGATACATTTTTTGCAGAAGAAGTGCTCAGGAGGGTTCGTTAGTGGCAGCTATTGGGTTTAAGGTAGCGAAATGTAAGGATTGTTATAAGTGTGTGCGTATATGTCCGGTAAAAGCCATTCATATAAAAAATGAGCGGGTGCGTTATGAGGCTAAGGAATGTATTTTGTGCGGTCAGTGTCTGGAGGCATGTCCTCAGGATGCGATCGTTTATGTCAGCGACCTCAATAAAGTGAAACAGTTCTTGTTGAATAATGAAAAAATTGTTGTCTCACTGGATCCTGCCTATCTGGGTCTTTTGGGCAATCAGGAGAGTGGTCCGGGCAAACTGCGTACCGCTTTACATAAAATGGGATTTGCCCATATTCGGGAAACAGCGGAAGCCGCAACCTACGTCACAAAAGAATATGAACGACTGATCCAGGAAGGAGAGATGGATAATATTATCACATCCTCCTGTACGGCGGTGAATGAGTTTGTGGAAAATTATTATCCGGATATGATTCCTTATATGGCACCGGTGGTTTCACCAATGACAGCCCATGGAATGATGCTGAAGGAAGAGTATGGACCGGATGTGAAGGTTGTCTATATTGGAAGCTGTTCGGCTCGCGGAAAGGAAGCTGTTCGTGAACGCTGTCGCGGAAAATATGTAGATGCGATTCTGGATTTTCAGGAATTACCGCGTTTGTTTAAACAGTTTGGAATTGATCAGGATGCGTGTGAGCCTTCACCGATGGAAGGGCCAAATCCGAAGATCAGCAGCCTGTACGGGATATCCGGGGGGATTTTGACAGCAATTGCCACCCATGGAAAGTTTGGCAAGTATGATCATCTGTCGGTTGATGGAATTGAAGATGTTCAGGAATTGTTTGAATGTATTCGTAAAGGTGAGCTCACGAATTGCTTTATTGAGGTCTCAGCCTGTGTTGGTGGCTGCATTAATGGTCCTCTGACCGGCGGAAGAAAAAGTGACCGGTTTAAAGCGAGAATTTATGCCAACCGGAAGATCAGCAGAGAATTTCCAGAGGATGTTGGGGAGCTTGGTGACAAACTTTGTTTAAAGCGGGATTTTCGCAAGACAACAAAGCCGATTTATCAGCCTACCGAAGAAGAAATCCAGGAGGCATTGCGTAAAGACGGCAAGGCGTCACCGGAGAAACAGCTGAATTGCGGGGCATGCGGATATAAGACATGCCGGGATAAGGCCATTGCCTTATGTCAGAATAAAGATCAGTTAAATTTATGTATACCTTACAAATATCAGAGAGTCAGCTCCATTTCCGATGTGATCTTATCCGTATCAACCAACCTGATTATTACAGTGGATGATCAGCTGCGGATTATTCAGTTTAACGAGGCGGCAGAAAGAATGTTTAATCTTCCTGCGAAAGATGCCATTGGTATGAAACTTGGAAAGCTGTTCAATTCCGAGTATTATGAAAAGGTTCTAAATGAAAAACGAAGTATCTTGAATAAGAAGATTGAATATCCGAAATATGGACTGATCACGATTCAAAATATTATTTATATAGAAGAGTTAAATTGTGCACTGGGCATTATCCGAAATATCACCATGGAAGAAAAGCTCCACAGACAGCATGATCGTATGCGTATGGAGGCTATGGAAATTGCCCAGAAGGTTATTGATAAACAGATGATGGTCGCTCAGGAGATCGCAGGTCTTCTGGGAGAGACAACAGCTGAAACGAAGGTAACTTTGACGAAGATGCGTGACAGTATCTTTTATGATGGAGAGATTGATTATGAATAGAAGTCTTGATATCGCATGGAAAAGTCTGAATAAAGCCAGGGAAGAATTATGCGGAGATACGGTGGAGATCATCCGTTCAGAGGATTCGGATATTCTGGTATTATCTGATGGTATGGGCAGCGGTGTAAAGGCCAATATTCTTTCGACATTGACGACGAAGATTATGGGAACCATGCTTAAAAATGGTGCATCCATTGAGGAATGTGTGACAACCGTAGCCAAAACCCTTCCGGTATGTCAGACGCGCCAGGTGGCCTATTCCACATTCAGCGTTTTGAAAATTGACAAAAACGGCGAAGCCCTGTTGTTGGAATACGACAATCCGGGCGGTATTTTGATCCGGGATGGTCATCAGAAAAATATTCCTTTCAACGTTCGTGAAATTGAAGGAAAGATTATTCGTGAATATCATTTTAATGTATGTTATGGCGATTATTACATTATGATGAGTGATGGCGTCGTTCACGCAGGAGTAGGGACACGTTCCGGTTTCGGCTGGCCCCGCAGCGAGGTGGTCGAGTATGTGGAAAAGCTCTGTGCGGATGATATTTCCAGTTCGCGTCTGATGTCTATGATCAGCAATCATTGTAATGAGCTTTACGACGGGAAACCGGGAGATGATACAACGGTCATTGCTATTAAGGTGACGGAACCGAAAACGGTGAATCTGTTTACAGGTCCTCCGGTAAACCGGGAGGATGATGAGCGGGTCATGGAAGACTTTTTTTCTGTGTCCGGTACCCGGATCGTATGCGGAGGCACGTCGGCCAATATTGTGTCAAGGTATCTTGGAAAGCCGATCAAAGCGTCGCTTACATATTATAACCCGGATATCCCTCCGACGGCAGAGATTGAAGGTATGGATCTGGTGACAGAGGGGGTTCTGACATTGAATCATACGGTGCAATTGCTGCACAGTTATAATAAAGGTGAGGTGGATGAGGGATTTTTCAATAATCTCTATGATCTCAATGGTGCGTCCAGACTGACCAAAGTGCTTATCGAGGAATGTTCCCATTTGAATTTATTTGTAGGTAAAGCGATCAATTCAACATACCAGGCGGCTGCTTTATCCTTTGACCTGAGTATTCGTCAGCGGCTGGTGGAACAGCTCATCAGCGAATGCCGGGAAATGGGTAAGATAGTGACCATTAAATATTACTAACGAAGTTATCTTAACAGGAGAATAAAATGAAAAAAGAATTTATGACAGATATTAATAAGATTAAATTTGAAGTCTATCGGGAAGTTGCCCGTATGGCTTTTGAGGGACAGTTAAAAGAGCATGCGGAAGAAATTCCATATAACATTATACCGGGAAATGCACCGCAGTATCGCTGCTGTGTCTATAAAGAAAGAGAAATCATCCGTCAGCGTGTACGGCTTGCTGAGGGACATACCCCATTGCCGGGCGGTAATATGAAGAATATTGTACAGGTACTTCCGGCAGCCTGTGAGGGATGTCCAATCAACCGTTTCAGTGTAACAAACAACTGTCAGATGTGCATGGCAAAAAAATGTTTATCTGCATGTAATTTTGGTGCCATTACATTTGAGGGCGGTCGTGCCCATATTGATCCAAAGAAATGTAAGGAGTGCGGTAAGTGTGCGGATGCCTGCCCATACAATGCCATTGCCGATTTAATGCGTCCATGTAAGCGGGCCTGCCCGGTGGATGCCATTTCCTATGACGAAGATATGATCGTTGAGATTGATGATAAAAAATGTATCAGCTGTGGTCAGTGCGTCGTTGGCTGCCCATTCGGAGCGATTTCTGACCGTACATTTATGGTCGATGTGATCCGTCTGATGCGTAATGGGGTCAAGGTCTATGCCATGGTCGCTCCGGCAATTGAAGGTCAGTTTGGTGCCAATGTATCCGTTGGTATGATTCGTGAATCCATCAAGGCTCTTGGGTTTGAAGATATGTTTGAAGTATCTCTGGGAGCGGATTTTGTGTCTAAGAATGAGGCTCTGGAGCTTGAGGAAAAAGTGAAGGCCGGTGAGAAGATGACGACTTCCTGCTGTCCGGCATTTGTGAATATTATCAAAAAGCATTTTCCTCAGGTGGCAGATAAGATGTCTACAACTGTTTCACCAATGCAGGCAACAGCACGTCTGATCAAATCCATTTATCCGGATGCTGTCTGTGTATTTATCGGACCATGTATTGCCAAGAAGAGTGAAGTTATTGATTCTATTGCCATGGGCGGTGCAGATTATGCATTAACCTATGAGGAACTTTATGCGATGATGGAAGCTAAAAATGTGGATCCGGAAAACTTTGAGGGCGACTTCCAGCAGGGAAGTAAGTTCGGCAAGAATTACTCTGTATCCGGCGGTGTAACAGCAGCAGTGCTCCAGACATTTAAAGAGCGAAATGAAGACATTGATGTTAAGGTATACAGAGCTGATGGTGCGATCGATTGTAAGAAAGCGTTGACCTTATTGAAGGTTGGACGTTTACCGGAAGATTTTATCGAAGGAATGGCATGTATGGGCGGATGCGTCAATGGTCCGGCAATGCTTAATAAAGATAAAACCTTTATGAAAGACCGGAATGCCCAGATTGCATCAGCCGACGACCGTCAGATTATTGCAAATGTGGATACTTATGAAGAGTATCAGGTCAATATGCATCGACATTAAAATTTAAAATTTTCAAAAAAGGCGGAAAGTCTATTGACTGATTCTGCCTTTTTTGATATTATGAAGTAGTAATAAGAATAATTACTAATATTATAAAGAGAGGAGGATGCGCATGGCAACCCTGAAATACAGCCGCCAGAGAGAAGCGATTAAAAACTATCTTGTTGACCGGACAGATCACCCGACTGCAGATATGGTTTACACAGCCATACGTGAAGTATATCCCAATATCAGTCTTGGGACCGTATATAGGAATCTGACCCTCCTGGCTCAGCAGGGAGAGATTATCAAGATTTCCTGTGGCGAAAACAGTGACCGGTTCGATGCCAGAACATCCGCCCATTATCATTTTATATGTGAAGAATGTGGCAGAGTGGACGACCTGATGGATTTTGACACCCAGATGATCGACCGTATGGCTGAGAAATATTATGACGGAGAAATCTACGGTCATCAGCTTTATTTTTACGGCAAATGCAAGTGCTGTAAAGATAAGAAAAATGATAAAAAAGTATTGACAAGCAGTACAGAATGATGTATTATAATGATAACAGTAATTGTTACTGATTTTAACACGAAACTAAAATAATTAAAGTTTATAAAGGAGAGATTAACGATGAAAAAATTTGTTTGTACAGTATGTGGTTATGTTTATGAAGGCGAAGCAGCTCCAGAAAAATGTCCAGTTTGTGGCGTTCCAGCAGATAAATTCAAAGAACAGGGCGGAGACAGAACATGGGCAGCAGAACATGTTGTTGGTGTAGCTCAGGGTGCTCCAGAAGATATCATGGCTGACTTAAGAGCAAACTTTGAAGGTGAATGTACAGAAGTTGGTATGTACCTTGCAATGGCTCGTGTAGCTCATAGAGAAGGATATCCAGAAATCGGTTTATACTGGGAAAAAGCAGCTTACGAAGAAGCTGAACATGCTGCAAAATTTGCTGAATTATTAGGTGAAGTTGTAACAGACAGCACAAAGAAAAACCTTGAAATGCGTGTAGATGCTGAAAACGGTGCAACAGAAGGTAAATTTGACCTTGCTAAACGTGCTAAAGCTCTTAACCTTGACGCTATCCATGATACAGTACATGAAATGGCTAGAGACGAGGCTAGACATGGTAAAGCATTCGAAGGACTTCTTCAGAGATACTTTGGCTAAGATTGAACTTAATATTGTATTAAAATCAAACACTCGGGGGATTGGCTTTGGCCAGTCCCCTATTTGTTTATGGAATTATAAGGAAATCGTAAGGCCCCATTCCTTGACGTAGGTATGAAAATGTCTTAGAATAAGAGGTAATTTTAGTAAATAGATTGGAGAATCGATATTATGCCGATTAAGATAAAAAATGATTTACCTGCAAGAAAAATTCTGGAAGATGAACACATTTTCGTTATGACAGAGCGCCGTGCTCTGACACAGGATATTCGTCCGTTGAAAATTCTGCTTTTAAATCTGATGCCGACAAAGATTGAGACAGAGACACAGATTTTAAGATGTCTGTCCAATACACCGCTTCAGATTGAAATTGAACTGCTTCAGATGGAATCCCACAGAGCGAAGAATATTTCGGAAGAGCATATGATCGCATTTTACCAAACCTTTTCTCAGGTAAAGGATAAATGGTACGATGGCCTGATCATTACCGGTGCACCGGTGGAACTGATGGAATATGAAGAGGTGGAATATTGGGAGGAGCTGTGCCAGGTGATGGAGTGGTCGAAGACCCATGTCCATTCGACTTTCCATATTTGTTGGGGGGCCCAGGCGGGACTTTATTACCATTACGGTATTCCAAAATATAAACTGGACAAGAAGTTATCCGGTGTGTATAAACACTATTTACTGAATGAAAAATCCCGTTTGTTCCGCGGATTTGACTCGGAATTTTATGTTCCCCATTCACGAAATACGACAGTGCTGGCCGAGGATATTGAAAAGATTCCGGATTTGAAAATTATGGCCATGTCCGATGAAGCCGGTGTTTATGTGGTGGGTAATGAGAGTGGTTCCCAGTTCTTTGTGATGGGCCATTCCGAGTATGATATTGACACTTTGGCAAAAGAGTATTTCAGAGATGTGAATAAAGGGCTTGATCCGGAAGTGCCAGCCAATTATTTTGTGGATGATGATCCGAATAAAGAGCCGATCATGCGATGGCGTGCACATGCTCTTTGGATTTATTCTAACTGGCTGAATTATTTTGTTTATCAGACGACACCATATACATTGGATGAAGGTGTAATCTCTTTTTCAGATGAGGATTAAACGATGGAAGATGGAGAAAAAGGTTATCGGGGGCTGAACAGTGAAGAGGTTCAGAAACGGATAGATGCCGGACAGGTCAATATATCCTAAAACCATATATCAAAAACAACGGGGGAGATCATCCGTTGTCATACGCTGACATATTTTAACTTTTTAAATATTTTTCTTGGCATACTTGTCATTATTTCTGGACAGTTTAAGAATCTTACCTTTCTTGGGGTGATCCTATGCAATTCGGTGATCGGTATTTTCCAGGAATTAAAGGTCAAAAATCTGATTGATAAGCTGGCGGTTGTTACAGCAAGTAAGGCAAAGGTCTGCCGGGACGGCACTTTTAAAGATATTCCGATCGAGGAGCTTGTGTTGGATGATCTGATTGCTGTGGAGAATGGTAATCAGATTGGTGCGGACTGTGTCGTTCTGGAATCGGAAGGCATTGAAGTGAATGAATCAATGATTACTGGGGAATCCCGTCCTGTGCGTAAAAAGCCGGGGGATACTTTGTGGTCTGGAAGTTTTATGGTGGCTGGCAGCGGAAAAGCCAAGGTCATCCATGTGGGCAAGGATAATTTTGCAACCCAGCTTGCCAGTCAGGCAAAACAGAAGAAACGTGCATCTTCTGAAATGCAGGATGCGATCCGGCGTATTATTAAAGTGACAGGTACGATTTTGATTCCGGTTGGTATTTTACTGTTTATGTCCCAGTGGAAGATTGAGGATATGACCTTGTCGAATGCCCTTGTGAATACAGTGGCCGGTGTTATCGGGATGATTCCGGAAGGACTTGTCCTTCTGACCAGCGTCTCTTTTATTCTCGGTGTGGGACGTCTGGCAAAAAAACAGGCACTTGTGCAGGAGATGGAAGCGATCGAGGCGCTTGCCCGGGTGAATGTCCTCTGTCTGGATAAGACGGGAACGATTACGACGGGAACCCTGGAGGTTGTGGAGCTGATTCCTTTTGAGGAAGAGATCGGGCATATGACGGCGGCGATGAATGAAATTGCCTTTGCCTTTGATGATGTGAATCCGACGCAGGATGCACTTATGGCCTATTTTGAAAAGACGGGTCAATGGAAGGTCAAATCCAAAATTCCATTTTCTTCGGACAGAAAGTATCGGGCCATTGAATTTGAAGATGAAGGCATTTACGTGCTTGGGGCTCCGGAATTTCTTGTAAAGGGCAATGAAAAGCTGGATGAAAAAGTCAATGCATGTTCGAAAGAGGGAATGCGTGTCCTTCTTCTTGGAAAATGTGGGTCAATAGATATGGAGAGTATGACTGTTGAAGGTGTGGTACCGTCAGGACTGATCGTGATTTCCGATTGTATCCGTCCGGAGGCTAAGGGTACCTTTGAATATTTTGCCAGCCAGAATGTGGATATTAAAGTCATTTCAGGTGATAATCCGGTAACCGTTTCCAATATTGCGGTGAAAGCCGGACTTGAGGGCGGCGAAAGATATATTGATGCCAATACTCTGCCGGAGGACTTTGAAGAATTGCGGGAAGTTGTCCCGAATTATACAGTCTATGGGCGTGTGCGTCCGGAACAGAAGCAGAAAATCATTAAGGCTTATCAGGCCAATGGCAATGTGGTCGGCATGGTGGGAGACGGCGTGAATGACGTACTGGCACTGAAGGATGCCAACTGTGGTATTGCTATGGCAGCAGGCAGTGATGCGGCGAAACAGGTTGCCCATATTGTGCTGATGGATTCCAACTTTGCGAGTATGAAATCTATTGTTCGGGAAGGTCGTATGATTATTGCCAATATTGAACGTGTCAGTGCATTGTATCTGACGAAAACAATCTATTCGGTTTTACTGAGTGTGATTTTCATTTTGCTGGCAAGAACCTATCCGTTTGTGCCGATCCATTTGAGTCTGATCAGTGGAACTGCCATTGGGATTCCAAGCTTTATTCTGACATTGGAGCAGACCGAGACGGTGACAAGCGGCGGATTCATGCGAAATGTCCTCCGAATATCGCTGCCGAGTGCATTGACCTTAGTCATTATGATGCTGATCAATCAGGTTCTCGCCGAATTTATGGGATTTGATCAGGCTATTTTGTCTACATATAATCTGATACTGGCAGGCATGATCAGCCAGATGGTCGTATGGGAAGTCTGCTATCCGATGAATAAGCGGAGAAGAACGTTATGTATTTTGATGGCGGTGCTTTTTGTGCTGGCAATTCTTGTAATGCCGGGATTCTTCAGCATTACAAATATTTTTAACTGGCGTATGATTTTCATCATTCCATTAATGGTGCTGGCTCAGAAATTATTAGGCTGGCTGACAAAGGTCGTCAGGATTCTTACCAAACAACATTAGGTTAGGCGGTGATGCAATGAATGAGAAAAAATTTATAAAAAATATGATCGACCAGATGAAAGAGGCCCAGATGAAACTGGGATTTGCGAAGGAGACGGTAAGGTTTTATTATCCGGTGTCCACACTGAATGCCATGTTGGGAACGGATGCGGTGAATGCCGACGAGATGCTTGCAGTCCTGAATTCGGATATATTTCGAAGAACCAATCTGGGAGACCTTAAATTTTCTTCCCACAAGCAGCGTATTGAAGTCAGTGTGCCGCCGGAGGGGGCGGAGTATGTGCATAGCAATATCCCGGAACCGGCATTTCTCGCAGCTATGATCGAGCTTTTTCGGTCGAATCATCACTGCAGTATGGAAGATGTGGAGCAGTTGTTTGCTGCTTACAGTCCGGATTATGTGTGTGAACAGATGCCGGAGGGCAGTGATTTTGATCGGGTGTTTTATTTTAAGGATGAAACGATCGATCCTTATTACTATTGTGTAAAAGAAGAGATGGGCCATACGATTTATCATCGTTTTACAAAAGAAGATATGGCCGAATTATATTAAGGAAAGAGGGATAATTATGACAAAGAAAGAACGAGCAATTCAATTATTGGAAAGAATACCGGAAGAAAAGATGGATTACATTCTTGGAGTTCTGGAAGGAGCAGCGATTCCTGAATTCAGTATTCCTGAATTTAACATGGAGAATATTGCATCTTTTTTAGGCACATCTGATGGATCCGATGAGGATATGGATGCGTTTTACGAAGCACTGGAAAATATGGCGCGTGCAGAGCTTAAAGCCTATAAAGATGGTGACAAATAATAAGTTTAGAAGGTGACATTGATCATGGTACTGTAAGCAGAAGGGTTGATTTGAGATGGGATTATTTGATATCTTCAAAAAGAAAAAAGAAACACCGATAAATTTAAGAGACTTGATCATTGCCGATTATGAACTGCAGTATCCGGAGGAATGTCGGTTTATCCGGGAAACGTATGTGCCGGAAAGCGGACAGTCGGAGGTGTTGCAGGGAGAACTGATGCGGCAGTTGGACGCACTTCGAATTGAAGCGAAAGCGTATGGCAATATTCACTGGGATACAGATTTTTC
>JAXJRF010000202.1:0-3704 GCA_036310765.1 Frisingicoccus sp. | reverse complement strand
TCCTCGGAAACCGATTCATTGTAGGCTGTAATACACTCGGCGATCCGATCCTTGCTTTCAAATTTGTCGGTATAAATACTGATGGAAGAAGGTGCATCATAGCTGACCTTACCGAAGGCTTTCATATTGTCCTCATAGGATGCACCGGCGATATATTCGTCATAAATCTTAAGCAGTGCCTCCTCGCTTGGGTCATTGGCCAGCCACTGATCCAACATGGCTGCCATCGTATTTTCATCCATCGGCCCGCCATAACTCATACTTGCTGTCATATTTGTCTGAGTTTCCCCGATTTCCGTATTCTCTGTATTGTTGGATGCATAGTACATCATAAGCTGATAGAAAGATGCCTTTTCAGAGATCGTCAAATGACTCAGATAAGCTTTGGCGTCTTCCACCTTCGCCGCATCATCCGGAGATTCAAATTTCATTCCGTTAAGCACATTAATCTCAGGACTGCCCTCCTGTGCCCGAATGACAGCACTTTCGTCCGTATGGGTAATAATATAATCCGTCATAGCAGACGTATAGGCTACTGCTGTTGAAATATTGGCATTTTCCGCATCTTCCTTCGGACAGATCACACCGCTAATCGTCAGCTCCAAAGCATTTTCCAAAAGCTGCTCTTCATTCATCTCTGAAGGTTCCAGATAGGTAAATGTGCCATCTTCATTTTCCATATAGTGATCACAGTCCGCAACCATATAGAAGGTATGCTCACAAATGTCATCAAAATCAAAGTCAATGGCCTCTGCTGTTTTGCCATCCTCGATTTTTTCCACCGCATCATCATACTGATCCTTTGTGATCAAGCCAAGCTGATACATCACTTCTGCCGGAATACCATTTTCATCATCCAGCACAAGGATCACTTCATTGTATTTCTCTGGCCATGAACCGTAAAGCACATCATAACTGTCTGTAATAACCGGACTGATAAGCTGTCCATTATTGCCCGGCATGATTTCTGAAAAGTTTTCCGCACCAGTGGATGAACCGCCCATAGAGACGGAACCGCCTCGCAGACGGCTGAAAATACCGCCGCCGCTGACAAAGCTGCCTGCCGGATTCGTTCCTTCCGTCTCAGCCCCGCTGTCCACAAAATTGCCATCCGCATCGTGGGAATAAACGGAAAATCCCACATCATAGGTATAAACAACACCATTTTCTCCAAGATACTGCTGAATGTCGCTGTGTGGATCATCCAGATACTTTTTAAAAGAAGTCAGATTGTTTTCAACGATACTGGCTGTGACCTTTTCACTGTTTTCCAGATTACTGTAATTCACATGCACTTTAGTCGTATCAATCGTCTTCGAATCCTCGCCTCGGATCTCTCCGACCATCTCCGCACGTATACCCATTAATCCGGACATATCAACAGCCTCCGAACTGATGGTAATCGGGTAGGAAGTCATCGTAGCTTTCTGGACATCCGCAATATAAGCGTTCATACCCGTCGACAAGGACAGAATCAATGCGATACCGATAATGCCAATAGAACCGGCAAAGGCTGTAAGCAAAGTACGTCCTTTTTTTGTTCTAAGGTTATTAAAACTAAGCGACAATGCCGTCGTAAAAGACATGGATATCTTCTTTCGCTTTTCCGGTATGGTCGTCACATCCTCCTCCCGATAAGGATTGGAATCATCGATAATCTCCCCATCCTTCAGCTTAACAATACGGGTCGAATAGGCCTCGGCCAGTTCCGGATTATGGGTAACCATAATGACCAGCTTGTCTTTAGCAATCTCTTTCAAAAGCTCCATGATCTGAACACTGGTTTCACTGTCAAGAGCTCCCGTCGGTTCATCGGCAAGAAGGATATCCGGGTTATTAATCAGAGCACGAGCGATAGCCACACGCTGCATCTGACCGCCAGACATCTGATTCGGCTTTTTATAAATATGATCGGAAAGCCCCACCTTTTTCAAAACAGCAATGGCCCGTTCTCTTCTCTCTTTTTTAGAAACCCCCGCCAACGTCAGTGCCATTTCCACATTGGCAAGAACCGTCTGGTGCGGAATCAGGTTATAACTCTGGAACACAAAGCCGATGGAATTATTGCGGTAATAATCCCAATCCGCATCCTTATACTGTTTGGTTGACACACCATTGATGATCAGATCACCGCTCGTATAACGGTCCAGACCGCCGATAATATTCAACATCGTTGTCTTTCCCGAACCGCTCTGACCCAAGATCGACACAAATTCGCTTTGGCGGAAATTAATGCTGACCCCCTTCAGGGCATTCTGCGTCAAATCACCTGTTACATAGGTTTTTACAATATTCTTTAATTGCAGCATAACATACCTCCTGTTTTCACCACCAGTATACTCTATCAAGGTAAACTCTTGATAAACTGTAAAAAAAGTGATTTTGTTTATCGTCAGTTGTCTTTTGGATGATATACTATTATATTAGAATATTATATCAAATACTGCATGAGAGGAGAATCCATCTTGGAAGATACACAAAAAGTTCAATTATTTGAACAAACAAAGATACCAAAGGCGGTCATGACACTTGCCGTCCCAACCATCATCAGTTCACTCGTTATGGTCATTTATAATCTGGCCGATACTTATTTTGTCGGCATGCTCAATGATCCGCTCCAGAACGCCGCAGTCACTCTGGCGGCACCTATTTTATTGTCCTTTAATGCGATCAATAACCTCTTCGGTGTGGGGGCGTCCAGTATGATGAGCCGGGCACTGGGACAAAGAGATTATGAAACGGTTTACCGGAGTTCTGCCTTCGGTTTCTATTCGTCTTTATTCTGTGCCATACTGCTGTCTTTATGCTGTTCGATATTCCAGACACCCCTTTTAAGCATTCTCGGTACGGACAGTACAACAACGATAATCACCGCAAACTACCTGAAATGGACCGTATCCTTCGGCGCTGTCCCGTCTATATTGAATGTGGTAATGGCATATCTAGTACGCTCCGAGGGTTCTTCCCTCCATGCCAGTATCGGAACCATGAGCGGCTGCCTGCTGAATATCATTCTTGACCCCATCTTTATCTTGCCATGGGGACTGGATATGGGTGCTGCCGGTGCCGGATTGGCAACCTTTATTTCAAACTGTGTTGCCTGCATATACTTCTTCATTTTCCTTTTTGTCAAACGTGGAAGAACCTATGTATGCATCAGTCCGAAAAAGTTCCATCTGAACAAACGGATCGTGATGGGCATATGTGGCGTCGGCATTCCGGCTGCTATCCAGAATCTGCTCAATGTTACCGGTATGACTGTATTAAATAATTTCACCGCCGCCTTCGGTTCAGACGCAGTGGCTGCCATGGGAATCTCTCAGAAGATCAATATGGTGCCTATGTATATCGCTCTTGGATTTTCACAGGGTATTATGCCGCTGATCGGTTACAACTACGCTTCCGGAAATACCAAACGTATGAAAAAGACTTTAACTTTTTCCGCCAAAATCATTGTCACATTTATGGTCATTGTTTCTGTTGGCTACTATTTCAGTGCAGAAACACTGATTTCTTTGTTTATGAAAAATCAGTCCGTCATCGACTATGGCACACGTTTTCTCCGCGGTCTTTGCCTTGCCATGCCGTTCCTCTGCATTGATTTCCTCGGCGTCGGCGTCTTCCAGTCCTGTGGTCTTGGCAAGGATGCCCTGATCTTTGCCATTCTCCGAAAGATCGTACTGGAAATACCGGCACTCTACATT
>JAXJRF010000201.1:0-25129 GCA_036310765.1 Frisingicoccus sp. | reverse complement strand
TTCAATTGGGATAAGACGATGAAATTAAGATAGAATCATCGTAAAATTATTGACAATGTCGGGAAAAACAGCTATTCTTATAGAACATGGAAGGGAGTGGGACAGATGCAGTTGGAAGAGTGCGTAAACTATTTGTTGACGACAGCCCAACATTCTGTTTTTTTAAAAATGACTGAGAAACTCTCGGTTTTTGATATCACTCCGGTTCAGTATGCGGTATTATATTGTTTATGGGAAAACGACAAGCGGAGTCCGAAGGAGATTGCTGAAAGGCTGAAACTGGAGAACTCCACAATATCCGGTATCCTGGAGCGGATGGAGAAGAAAGGTCTTATCGAAAGAAGTATCAGTAAGGAAGACCGGAGATATATCCAGGTCATGGTAACAGAAAAAGGTGCAAGCCTTAAGGACGCTGTATTGGCAGCTGTGGAGGAAGTAAACAACGAGGTAATGTCAGTATTTTCAGATAAAGACAGGGAGATGCTGAAATCCTGGTTGCGGTTATTGGCAGGAATAGATGTATAAAAGGGTTGGAAACAACCCTTTTTCTTCTATATACTAAGTTGAACAACAGAGTATGGAGGTAGTCAATGGACGGAGAATTTAAGTTGGTTATTGGAAGGGCAGTCAGAGAGATGGCCCAGTTTTATTCATCAGAGGAATCTTTTGCAATTAAAAAAGGCAGACATCTGCCGAATCGTGGGGCAGTGATCGAGGTACTTAAGGATTTGCGACGTGTGATGTTCCCAGGCTATTTTGGAACAGAAAATATTACGGACACAGCACCGGAATATTTTGTTGGTAATACACTGACAGAAGTTTATGTTGTTTTAAAGAAACAGATTGAAACCGCATTATTATATGAAAATGAAGAGCATAAGACGGAAGAAGAGATTTCCGATCAGGCTATGAAGATCTGTAAAAAATTCTTTTCCCTTCTGCCGGGAATCCAGCAGATGCTTTTAAAGGATGCACAGGCTGGATTTGATGGAGATCCTGCGGCGAAAAGCAAGGAAGAGATCATATTTTCCTATCCGGGCTTATTTGCCATTTTTGTATACCGTATTGCTCATGAACTGTATCTGATGGATGTGCCGTTTATTCCACGTATTATGACGGAGTATGCCCACAGCCGTACAGGTATCGATATCAATTCGGGTGCTACCATTGGCGAATATTTCTTTATTGATCATGGTACAGGTGTTGTTATCGGAGAGACAACATGCATAGGCAATCATGTAAAATTATATCAGGGAGTTACTCTTGGAGCGCTTTCCACACGCAGCGGTCAGCAGCTTGCGGGAGTGAAACGTCACCCAACGATTCAGGATAATGTAACGATTTATTCCGGTGCCACAATCCTTGGCGGTGAAACAGTGATCGGTGAGGAATGTGTCATTGCCGGCAGTGCGTTCATTACCAGTTCGGTGCCTCCAAGAACAAAAGTCACCGTAAAGAGTCCGGAGTTGACCTTCAAAGGTCCTGTGGATTCAAATGTGTGGGAATAGGATTGGAGGAGAGACTGTAATGAAACGGGAATTAAATGATGACAAAGTACAGTTTTATAAAAATGTCTTTGCATTAGTACTGCCGATGGCCTTACAGAATCTTATTAATGTTGGAGTCACATCTGCGGATGTGGTCATGCTTGGAAAAGTTGGAGAAATCGCCCTGTCATCAAGTTCGCTGGCAGGGCAGATTTATTTTATCCTTTCATTGATCCTGTTTGGACTGACTTCCGGTGCGGCGGTCATTACGGCCCAGTATTGGGGGAAAAAGGATATTGAAACCATCGAGAAGGTTCTGGGGATATCCATGCAGATCGGTCTGGCACTGGGCTTTCTTTTTATGGCAGCCTCACAGCTTATGCCGGAAACATTAATGAAGATCTTTACTTCTGAACCGGAAGTGATTCAGGAAGGTATTCGCTATCTGAAACTGGTGTCCTGGTCTTTTCCTTTAGCGGCGGGAACCCTTGTTTATTTAAATATTATGCGAAGTGTGGAGCGTGTCCTTGTTTCCACAGTTGTTTATTCCATATCATTGGTGATCAATATTGTTTTAAATGCAGTGTTCATCTTTGGTTTGGGACCATTTCCTGCAATGGGCGTTGCAGGTGCGGCGATGGCAACCTTGTGTGCACGAATCGTTGAAGTGATGATGGTCCTTGTATATAGTATAAAATTAAATCGTCAGGTATGTCTTCGCTTGAAAAATTTGATTCATCGGGACAAGATATTGATGAAGGATTTTAAGGTCTATGCCCTTCCGGTAATTTTAAACGAGCTTGCATGGGGGACGGGAATTTCGGCAATTGCAGCGATCATTGGTCATTTGGGCAGTGCGGCGGTGGCAGCCAATTCCATTACTCAGGTGACAAGGCAGTTGTCCCAGGTGGTTATTTTGGGTATTGCCAATGCGACAGCAATCATTCTCGGACGTACCATCGGAGAGAAGAAAGAAGAGCTGGCGGTTGTTTATGGCAATCGCTTGGTGAAGCTGAGTGCGATACTTGGTATTTTTGCGAGTATTATCGTTTTGGCGGTAAATCCGATAATCAAACGGTTTATGACATTGACACCGGAAGCGTCTGGTTATCTGGATCAGATGCTGATGATCATGGCATTGTATGTGCTGTGCCAAGCTGTGGATCTGACTTATATCGTTGGAGCTTTTCGTGCGGGCGGTGATACTCGGACGGGATTGATCCTGGATGGGGTAAGCCTCTGGTGTATATGTATACCGTTTGGTTTTATCGCAGCATTTGTTTTTAAGTGGCCGGTATGGGCCGTTTATTTGTGTCTTACCAGTGATGAGATGCTGAAGTTGCCATTTTCCCATGCCAGATATCGATCTGGAAAATGGATTAAAAATATAACGCGGGATTCGTAAAAAGAATTATTGACATATGTCAATAATAGATGTATGATGTATTCAGAAAGGGGAGTATTTATGGCCAGACCAGTAAAGAGCCGAAAGGTTTGCCGATTGCCTCTGTGCCGCCGGTTTTATGGCGGAGACGGATGTGAGGATGGGATTGTCCTGACAGTGGAAGAGTATGAAACGATTCGTCTGATTGATTATATGGGATTTTCCCAGGAGGAATGTGCCCGTCAGATGGATGGTTCCCGGACGACGATACAGGCTTTGTATACGGAAGGCAGAAAGAAACTGGCCCGTTTTTTGATCGAAGGGACATCTCTTAAGATTGAAGGCGGGAATTATGAACTTTGCAGTGATCCATGCCGAAGTGTCCGGCCCTGCGGCCATAAAGCCCGTAATCTGAAAGGAGATAAAAATATGAAGATTGCAGTCACATATGAAAACGGACAGGTGTTCCAGCATTTTGGACATACAGAACAGTTTAAGATTTATGAAGTGGAAGACGGAAAGGTTGTTTGCTCTCAGGTGGTAAACACAGACGGACAGGGACATGGTGCTCTTGGCGGATTCTTAGCAGCTCAGGGTGTGGATGTTTTGATCTGCGGCGGTATCGGCGGTGGTGCAAGAAACGCACTGGCAGCAGCAGGTATCCAGTTGTTCGGCGGTGCTCAGGGTGATGCAGACATGCAGGTAGCAGCATTTTTGGCTGGAAGCTTAGTGTATAATCCAGATGTTATGTGCAGCCATCATGGCGAAGGTCATCATCATGGTGAGGGACACAACTGCGGCGGCAACAACGGGGGCTGCGGCAATCATGGCTGTCATTAATTGAATCGGTATAAAAATAAGAGGGTGAAATCGGTATGATCTGATTTCACCCTCTCTGTCTATAAAGGACTGTTAACAGACAGTCGCTTTTTGTTTTAAATGATAAGATCGCTGGCGCTTTTTGTATAAAGCAGCAGGATAATAATGCCGAGGACGCTGCTGACAATCTGTACGGTTGTTAAACCGGCAACAACGACATTGATGATAATGCTGACGATCTGCAGGATCAGCAGCATGATGCCGTAGGTTTTGCAGTTGTCCGGAAAATCTTTTCCTTTGGCAGCTTTCCAGCCCTTTACCGCAGCCATAAATTGTAATACCAGAGAAATAAGTCCGATCAAACCAAGGATCAGAACAGAGAGCATGAACTGCATGGCTTCTTTTGACGCCGTTAATACTTCCATAACAGCGACAATGGACATAAAACTGGATATTAACGAAAATGCGGAAAGAATTCCGAGAGCAAATAATAATCCACTGGTAATTTTTAATATTAAACGGCTTGGCATGGTATCGCCTCCTAAAGCTGACGCCATGTATCCGGACGGAATCTCCGGTTGGCAACGGCATGTTCAATCTGTGCGAGCAAAGTTGGTACATCCTTGTTGAAAGTGCCTGCAAGAGGAATATAGTTGGATGCGTGATTTGCGCGGAATACAGTGCCTTCACTGTCAATGTTCTGAAGGAACAATGTCATCTCTTTAAAGATTTCGTCCGGTCCTTCCAGCGGATGGAATTTACCGGATTTCCATTCGTGATGAAGCGGTGTTCCAGGTTCGATGAGCAGTGTTAAAAGGCTTGCAAATTCCGGTTTGATCGCGGAAATAACCTTTGCAGATTCAATGGCATGTTCTTCAAGATTTTCAACACCACCGAGTCCGGAGATCAGAGTGATGGAAACCTTGATGCCCGCAGCTTTTAATTTCAGACCGGCTTCGATGATCTCTGCCTGAGTTGCATTCTTTTTAACAGCCTCAAGGACTTTATCGGATCCGGATTCAGCACCCATATAAACCATATCCAGACCTGCATCGTGCAAAGCTTTCAATTCTTCCGGTGTTTTTAAGAGAACATCTCTTGGGGCACCGTAAGCGGTAATACGCTCCACTGTTGGAAGAATTTCATGAATCTTATCCATAATATAGATCAGATCATTGGTCTTTACGATCAAAGCGTCACCGTCGGCAAGGAATACTCTGTCGATATCGAACATATAATATTTTTTAGCCATATACATATCTTCAACAACTTCATCCAGATGACGGATGCGGAAGTTTTTGTTTTTGTACATTTTACAGAAAGTACATTCGTTTCGTGCACATCCGATCGTTAACTGGAGAATCAGACTGCGGGCTTCACTTGGTGGACGATAAACATCACCTTCGTATCTCATATTTTAACTCCTTTCGGAACCATCTTATATAGTTCGCATGCTAATTATATTTTAACATTTGTAGTATAACATACTTTATTTGATTTGACTATTGACTAATTAAAAGATTATAGTAAGGTTATAGAATAAAGAAATTTAAGGTGAAATGATGAAAGTACTTTTAGCAGCAGTGAATGCCAAATACATTCACTCAAATCTTGCAATATATAGTTTAAAAGCCAACTGCGGGGCCTATGAGTCCCAGGTGAAACTGATGGAATATTCAATTAATCAGTATCCGGAAGACATTTTTCAGAATTTGTATCAGGAACGGGCGGATGTGATCTGTTTCTCCTGTTATATATGGAATATCGGGATGATCGAGCAGGTGGCAGGATGGCTTCACCAGGTGGCACCCCATATCCGCATCTGGTTTGGCGGACCGGAAGTATCCTTTGATGTGGCAGAGAGACTTGAGAGTCGGTTATTTGTCGAAGGTATTATGTATGGCGAGGGGGAAGATACCTTCCGGGACATGATGGCCGTATGGAACGGCGATAAGGATATCCGGGATGTTTCTGGCATTGGTTATCGTCAGACGGACGGCCGAATCTGCATCCATCCGGCAAGGGATTTTGTGGATATGAGCCGTCTGAATTTTGTTTATACCCGTCCGGAGGATTTTAAAAATAAAATCATTTATTATGAAACAAGCCGGGGCTGCCCGTTTCAGTGCAGTTATTGCCTTTCTTCCGTAGAGAAAAAAGTGCGTTTCAGAGATCTGGAGCTGGTAAAAAAGGAACTGCAGCAGTTTATTGACTGGGAGATACCTCAGGTAAAGTTTGTGGATCGTACCTTTAACTGTAAGCGGGAACATTCCATGGAGATTTTAAAGTTTATTAAAGCGCAGGATAAGGGAAAGACCAATTTTCATTTTGAAGTGACGGCAGATCTGCTGAATGATGAGGAGCTTGAGTTTATGGCAGGACTGCGGCCTGGACTTATCCAGCTGGAGATTGGTGTTCAGTCCACGAACCCGGAAACTTTGAAGGAGATTCGCCGTTATGTCTCCTTTAAAAAGCTGTCGGAGATTGTCCGGCGTATACATGCTGGTGGGAATATTCATCAGCATCTGGATCTGATCGCCGGTCTGCCTTTTGAAGATCTTCAGCGATTTAAACAGTCCTTTAACGATGTCTATGCTCTGAAACCGGAGCAGCTGCAGCTTGGATTTTTAAAGGTGCTTAAGGGATCCTATATGCGTGAGCAGGACGACACCTATGGTTTGATCTATCGCCCGGAGCCGCCTTATGAGATTATGGCAACCCGGTGGCTCGGTTACGATGATCTGCTTGTCTTAAAATCGGTAGAAGAGATGGTGGAGGTCTATTATAACAGCCGCCAGTTTGAGAATAGTCTGGATTGGCTGGAAGGATATTTTCCTACGGCTTTTGATATGTATGAGGCTTTGGCCCGCTATTATGAAACGGAGGGCTTGAAGGGTATCAGTCATTCAAGAATGGCCAGATATGAAATATTGTTAAATTTTGTACGAACTCTTTTAAATAATGAAGAAACACATACTTTTGTCCAGATATTAACCTATGATCTGTATTTGAGAGAAAATGTAAAAAGCCGGCCGGATTGGGCTTTGAAACAGGATCCTTATACGGCATCCTATGTGGAGTTTTTCAGAGATGAAACCAACCGGGAGAAGTATTTTGCAGGTTATGAAACCTATACGACAAAACAGATTCAGAGGATGACCCATATTGAATATTTCGATTTCAATGTTTTGGCAAAAGATAGTGAAGATGCAAAAAGACCGGTTTTTGTCTGGTTCGATTACCTGAACAGGGATCCGCTGACCTATAAAAGCCGGAATATAGAGGTGGACTTATGATGATGACATCCTATGTGTGCTTTGATCTGGAAACGACGGGACTTTCGCCGGACAGGGATGAGATTATTGAGATTGGTGCGGTGAAGGTGGATGAAGGCAAAGTGGTGGACCGTTTTATGTGCTTTGTAAAACCGGACACACCGATTTCATCCATGGTCACTTCCATTACGGGTATAACCAATGAAATGACGGCTGATGCGGGGCCGACCGACCGGATCATTTATGATTTTGTGGAATTTTGTGAAGATTATCCGGTAGTGGGACATAACCTGATGTTTGATTACCGTTTTATGAGCCGTTATGCAAAAAAATATTATATGACCTTTGAACGGTCGGGGGTGGATACCTTGAAAGTTGCCAGAAAGGTGTTGCCGGATCTTCCGTCAAAAAGTCTGGAAAGCTTATGTGCCTATTATGGCATCGTGAATCCATCTGCCCATCGGGCATATCATGATGCGCTGGCGACAGCAAGGCTTTATCAGACATTAAAGCACTACTATGGTGCGACAAATGAGGCGCTTTTTCAGGCGGAGCACCTGCATTGGAAACAAAAGAAGATCCAGCCTGCTACAAATAGGCAAAAACAATACTTGAATGAATTAGCAAAATATCATAAAATAAGCATTAATAGTGATTTTGAAACATTGACCCGAAGTGAGGCGTCCCGTCTGATCGATCGCATTATCCTTCAGCATGGCCAGATGGCAAGGACGGCGGGTAGAAAGAGATATTGATACAAATAAGAGGAGTGAATCGATAGTGAATCGTAAAACAAGAAAAATGATTTCGACTGTAATTATTGTTGTGCTGGTTATTTCCATGCTGGCTGGTGTTCTGGTCGCATTTGTCTGATAGTTGAGGAGTTTTTGACATGAAGATTGGTAAAGTGCCGGAAAATATCCTGAAACGGTCTGTATTTAAACAGATAAAATTTAAAAGAGAAGAAGTTCTGGTGCATCCGGGGGTGGGAGAGGATTGTTCGGTTCTCCAGTTAAAACCGGATGAAGTTTTTGTGCTTTCAACGGATCCGATTACGGGAGCAGCCAAGGACATCGGAACTTTGGCGGTTCATGTGACGGCCAATGATCTGGCGACTGCCGGGGCAGAACCGGTCGGTGTTCTTCTCAGTATTTTACTGCCGCCTTGTGCGGAGGAGGCCGATCTGAAATCTCTGATGAAAGAGATCGAATCGGCCTGTGAGACATTGAATATCGAGATTCTTGGAGGCCACACAGAGGTGACAGCTGTCGTTAATCAGGCAGTTGTGACGGTGACAGGTGTGGGAAAAGTAAAAAAAGATCAGGTTCTTTTCACAAATGGGGCAAAGGCAGGTCAGGATATTGTCGTGACCAAGTGGGTCGGACTCGAGGGAACATCCATTATTGCCTCCGCAAAAGAAAAGGAGCTGCGTCAGCGTTACAGTCAGGACTTTGTCGACCGGGCGAAGGGATTTATCCAGTATATTTCGGTGGTTGATGAGGCAATGACGGCGCGGGACTTTGGAGTGTCTGCCATGCATGATATTACAGAGGGCGGTGTCTTTGGTGCCCTTTGGGAAGTGGCTGCCGCTGGTGGTGTCGGTTTGACAGTGGATCTGAAAAAGATTCCGCTGAAACAGGAGACTGTGGAGGTGTGCGAATTTTTTGATTTGAATCCATATCAGCTCATTTCCAGCGGTTCCATGCTGATTGCCTGTGATAAAGGCTATGATCTTGTGGAAGAACTGCACAGGAAAGGTATCCATGGTGCGGTCATCGGTAAATTCACAGATAACAATGATAAGATCATTATTTATGATGAAGAGGAGACACGTTATCTGGAACCGCCGAAAACAGATGAATTATATAAGGTGAATTTTTTGGAGGACTAGAGTATGAGTGAGTTAAAACAGAAGATCCTTACCATTATGGAAAGAAACAGTAAGGTCAGTGTGAGTGATCTGGCTGTCCTTTTGGGGGATACAGAGGAGAATGTATCCAGAGCGATTTTTGAGATGGAACAGGATAAGATTATTTGTGGATATCATACATTGATCAACTGGAATAAGGTGAATAATGAAAAGGTGATCGCAATGATCGAGGTTCGTGTGACACCGCAGCGGGGACAGGGATTTGATAAGATTGCGGAGCGTATCTATAATTTCAGCGAAGTGAATGCGGTTTATCTGATTTCCGGAGGCTTTGACCTGATGGTTATGCTGGAAGGCAAGACATTACAGGAAGTTGCCATGTTTGTATCGGATAAATTATCTCCTTTGGATTCTGTACTCAGTACAGCAACCCATTTTGTACTGAAAAAATATAAAGAGCATGGAACTATTCTGGTTGCCCAGAGTCCACGTGAAAGGATGTTGATCAGCCCGTGAGAAATCCATTAGCAGAACGCACTGTAGGTATTAAACCTTCAGGCATAAGAAAGTTTTTTGATTTAGTGACAGAAATGAACGACCCGGAGGTTATTTCTCTTGGTGTAGGTGAGCCGGATTTTGACACACCATGGCATATTCGCGAGGAGGGTATTTATTCCCTTGAGAGAGGACGTACCTTTTATACGTCGAATTCGGGTCTGAAAGAATTGAGAAATGAGATCAGTTTATATTTAAAACGCAGATGTCAGGTTGAGTATGAGCCGGATACAGAAGTTATGGTGACTGTCGGCGGTTCGGAAGCGATCGATATTGGATTGAGAGCTGTACTGAATCCGGGTGAAGAGGTGATCATTCCTCAGCCAAGTTATGTATCCTACGAGCCTTGTACAGTTTTGGCGGGTGGAAAACCGGTCATCATCAATCTTCAGGAGAAGAATGAGTTCCGTCTGACGAAGGAAGAGCTGCTGGCAGCCATCACTCCGATGACAAAAGTTTTGATCCTTCCGTTTCCAAATAATCCGACCGGATCTGTTTTAAGACGACAGGATCTGGAAGATATTGCAGAGGTATGTATTGAGAAGGATATTATTGTCATGTCCGACGAAATCTACAGTGAGCTGACCTACGGGGAAGATCACGTGTCGATTGCCTCACTGCCGGGGATGAAGGAACGAACGATCCTCATCAATGGTTTCTCCAAGGCATATGCCATGACCGGATGGCGTCTTGGTTATGCCTGTGCACCGCATATCATTTTGGAACAGATGCTCAAGATACATCAGTTTGCCATCATGTGCGCACCGACAACAAGTCAGTATGCGGCTGTGGAGGCATTGAGAAATGGGGATAAAGATGTGCAGGAGATGCGGGAGTCTTATAATCAGCGACGCCGTTTCCTTGTGCATACATTCAGAAAGATGGGCTTGAAAACCTTCGAGCCTTTTGGGGCATTTTATATGTTCCCGAGTATTAAAGAGCTGGGAATGACTTCGGAAGAATTTGCCATGGAACTTCTCAAGAGAGAGAAGGTCGCTGTTGTTCCGGGAACGGCCTTTGGTGACTGCGGCGAAGGTTTTCTTCGTATTTCCTATGCATATTCGCTGGAGGAATTAAAACATGCGACAGATCGTATGGCAAGGTTTGTCGAAGAAATTCGTAAAGAAAAAGGATTGATTTAAGTGTTAAATATTGTATTACTGGAACCGGAGATTCCGGCCAATACAGGAAATATCGGAAGAACCTGTGTGGCTACCGGCTCAAGACTGCACCTGATCGAACCGCTGGGCTTTCAGATTAATGAAAAACAGCTTAGGAGAGCGGGTATGGATTATTGGAACGATCTGGATGTGACCGTTTACGTGGATTTTGAAGATTTTCTTGCAAAGAATCCGGAATGTCAGGGCAAGCTTTATATGGCAACGACAAAAGCCAAACATGTCTATACGGATGTGGCTTTTGAGGAGGATGCCTATATTATGTTCGGAAAAGAGAGCGCTGGAATTCCGGAGGAGATTCTCGTAGAACATGAAGAAAACTGCGTCCGGATACCGATGCTTGAGAATATTCGATCTCTGAATTTGTCAAATTCGGTGGCGGTTGTCCTTTATGAAGCACTCCGGCAGCAGAATTTCAAACAGATGCAGCTCCTTGGTGAACTTCATCGTTTGCATTGGAAAGAATAAGCAATTATTACAAAATAATTAATAAATAATTAAATTTATACTTGAAATTTAAAGACGGACAGTGTAAAATGATTCCTTGTGCGCTGCACAGGGAGGAATTTTAAAATATGAATTATAAAAAATGTCGATTTTTAGTGCTTTTTCTTTCTTGTATCATGATTTCCATGACCATGGTCATGCCGGTAAATGCTGCAGCTACGCTGCCAGATACAGGATTTGAAAATCCAATGAAAATTGTTTTAGAAGAAAAACTTATTGAAATGCTGTCCGAAGAGGAATTTGAAACCCGTTTAACTGCACCGACAGGCGATAATGCGTATTATCATGAATTGAACCTGTTTTACAATGTGGGTCTGGGAATGCCGAACTGCACAGCTTATGCGTATGGACGTGCCTATGAAATTCTTGGAACCGAACCGAATCTGTCCAACGGCAATGCGGGAAGATGGTGGTGGCATAATATTGCCACAGGAGCTTACGAATACGGAAGTGAGCCGAAATTGGGTGCTGTTGCCTGCTGGGATGATTACAACGAGGTGAGCGGCCATGTGGCGATCGTCGAAGAAATCAATGGTTCCCGAGTGACCATATCCGAATCTCAGTATGGCGGTGAATATTTCTGCGTGAAAGAGATGAATGCCGACGGTTCGGACTATCTGACAGGACGGAGATTCCTTGGATATATTTATATTCAGTAAAAGTGACTGCCTTTTCACTCTGATGAGTGGAGGCAGTTTTTTATTTAACAGGGAGCTTGAAGAGAACTTGTCCGCTTTGTTCTTTGCAAAGAAAAATTTCTGTGGTATGATAATTTTGCCTTAGAATGTTCAGCGAGGAGTGGTGAATATGAAATATGACGTAATTATTATTGGTGCCGGACCGTCTGGCATTTTCTGTGCATATGAATTGATCCGGAGCAATCCGGATATGAAAATACTAATGATTGAAAAGGGACGTTCCATTGAAAAACGGAATTGTCCAAAACGAACAACAAAGAAATGTGTTGGCTGCAAACCATGTTCCATAACAACCGGGTTTGCCGGTGCCGGTGCTTTTTCGGACGGTAAATTATCCCTTTCGCCGGATGTGGGCGGAAATCTTCCGGAAATTCTTGGATATGACCGTACCATTGAGCTGTTGAATGAAGCCGATCGGATCTATCTGGATTTTGGCGCGGATGAAAAGGTTTATGGTCTGGAGGATTATGAGGCGATTGAACAGATCCGGACAAAGGCAATTCGTGCAAATTTGAAATTGATTGAATGTCCGATCCGCCATCTTGGTACCGAGGAAGGCTATAAGATTTATACCCGTCTTCAGAATCATTTGACAGAGGCTGGTGTGGAGATCCGTTTTATGACGATGGTAGAAGATATTTTAATTGAAGATGGTGTGGCCAAAGGCGTTCTTACGGATACGAATGAAACCTTTTATGCGGATGAGATTGTTGCTGGTGTGGGAAGGGAAGGCTCGGAATGGTTTTCTCATATATGTCAGAAGCATGGTATTGATACAAAAGTTGGTACAGTTGATGTGGGTGTTCGCGTAGAAGTGCGGGATGAAATCATGAAAGAGCTCAATGAAAAACTGTATGAAGCCAAACTGGTTTATTATACACCGACCTTTGATGATAAGGTGCGTGTATTCTGTACCAATCCGTCGGGAGAAGTGGCAACGGAATATTACGATGAAGGGCTGGCTGTGGTCAATGGACATGCCTATAAGTCCAGTGATTTAAAAACGAAAAACACCAACTTTGCCATTCTTGTATCCAAAAACTTCACATCGCCGTTTAAGTCTCCGATCGAATATGGCAAATATATTGCCCGTCTTGGCAATATGCTCTGTGACGGCAAGATACTTGTTCAGCGTTACGGCGATTTTAAACGGGGACGCCGGACGACGGAGGAGAGAATGTTGCGGAACAATATTACAGCAACCTTAAAGGATGCTGTTCCGGGCGATCTTTCCCTTGTATTTCCGCACCGGATCATGGTGGATATTGTGGAAATGATCGAGGCGTTGGATAAGGTGACACCGGGCATTGCCAGTGATGAAACCCTGCTCTATGGTGTCGAGGTTAAGTTCTATTCCAATAAAGTACTGGTCAATGACCAATTTGAAACAAATATTCAGGGACTTCGTGCCATGGGCGACGGAGCATCTGTAACAAGAGGTCTGCAGCAGGCATCGGCCAACGGTATTGCTGTGGCGCGAAGTATTGCAGGAAAAAGACATGCATGAGACGAATCTCTACACGAAATTAATTGAATATGGCAAAGGGGCAGCTTATCCCTTTCATATGCCGGGACATAAACGGCAGATGATGACGATGGAAGACCCATATCGGTTTGATCTGACGGAGATTGATGGGTTTGATAATCTCCATGATGCGGAGGATATACTGCAGTGGGAGCAGGAAAGAGCGGCCAGACTGTATGAATCTTCGGAAACCCATTTTATGGTCAATGGAAGTACCGGCGGGATTCTGGCGGCCATTGACGGTGTGACGAAACGGGGAGATCGGGTGCTTGTGGCACGAAATTGTCATAAAAGCGTGTATCATGCACTGGAGCTGAATGGCCTGCGGCCGGTTTATCTGTGGCCTGAGTTAAATGAAACGCTTGGGATTTATAAAGGGCTTGAAAGGCAGGCGGTGGAAGCTTATCTGGAACAATATCCCGATATACGGGCAGTGATCTTGACATCACCGACCTATGAGGGGCTTTTGTCGGATGTGAAAGGGATTTGCGAGGCGGCCCATGAACGGGGAATTCCCTGTATTGTGGATGAGGCCCATGGAGCCCATCTCCGGTGGATCGGCATTGATGATGCGGTATCTTCCGGGGCAGATGTGGTCATCCAGAGCCTTCATAAAACGATGCCTGCCCTGACTCAGACGGCACTGCTCCATGTGAATGGGACAATTGTGGACCGGGAGCGTATACGTAAGATGCTGGCAGTCTATCAAACGTCCAGTCCGTCCTATGTATTAATGGCATCGATCAGCCTGTGTATGAGTTGGCTGGAAAGAGAAGGCAAGGCAGCTTTTGCAGCCTATGCCGACCGGATTCGACAATTTCGGGAGAGAATGGCGGATTTAAAGAATTTGTATATCTATCAGGACGAGCATGTCTTTGACTGGGGAAAACTGGTCATTTCGACAGACAGAACATCCATTCATGGGCGGCAGCTTTATGACTGGCTCAGGGATGATGCCAAGCTTCAGATGGAGATGGTATCCGCGGAATATGTGCTGGCCATGTCTACTGTCGGTGATTCGCAAGAAGGTCTGGACAGACTGGAAAAAGCATTGCGGAAAATGGACGAAACATTGGAAAACCGTTCAGAACAAAAAAAAATTCTTGCAGACCGTATATCTGCACCAAAGCGGCAGCTGGAGAATTGGGAAACCCTGTATTGGCAGACGGAATGTGTTCCGCTGGAACAGGCAGAGGGAAGATGCTCGTCGGATTATCTGTATTTATACCCTCCAGGTATACCGATCCTTGTTCCAGGTGAAGTATTTGGACGGGAGCAGATCGAACAGATACAGTTTTTTTTAAGCCAGGGACTGGATGTTCATGGCGGTTATATAAAGGAGAGCGGCGATGTCAAAGTTATTTTGCATCATGGGGAAAAGTGCATCGGGTAAGGATACGATTTTTAAACGGCTTATCCAGGACGCAGAATTGGATTTGAAAACAGTGGTGTCCTATACGACCCGGCCGATGAGGCAGGGGGAACATCATGGGACCGAGTATTACTTTGTCACAGAAAATCATTTGGAAGAACTTCGAAAAGCCGGAAAGGTGATCGAATGCAGAGATTATCATACGGTACATGGTGTTTGGAGTTATTTTACAGTGGATGATGGTCAGATTGATTTTGAAAGTAATCGGGACAGTGTGATCATCGGCACTTTGGAATCTTTCGAGCAGATTCGGAATTTTTTTGGCAAAGATCATGTGGTGCCGATCTACATTCAGGTGGAGGACGGTGTCCGTCTGACAAGGGCTCTGGAGCGGGAAAAGCAGCAGAAAGAGCCGAAATACGCTGAATTATGTCGAAGATTTCTTGCAGATATGGAAGATTTTTCCGATGAAAAGCTGAGAGCGTGTGATATTACACATGTTTATGAAAATAGAGATATGGAAGAGTGTCTGGAGGAAATTCATAAGGATATTTTGAAATTCCGTCGGGCAGAACACTCGTAATTCATAAAGAAATATGATATACTGAAGTATAAAACTGGGGGAGGTGGCACGTCGTGTCAAACTTTAAAAATATTATTGGTCATGAGCAAATTATACAGCATATGTCATCAGCATTAAAAAACAAAAAAATATCCCATGCATATATTTTTGAAGGCCCAAACGGCAGCGGTAAAAATATGCTGGCCAAGGCTTTTGCTAAAGCAATGGAATGTGAGGCTGGGTATGGAGATTCCTGTGATATGTGTCGCTCCTGTCATCAGATGGAAACGGGGAATCAGCCGGATGTGAAGTGGCTGACCCATGAAAAACCGGCAACGATCAGTGTGGATGATATAAGAACACAGATTAATGCCGATATGGCAATTAAGCCATACAGCAGTAAATATAAGATTTATATCGTAGATGAAGCGGAGAAGATGAATGAACAGGCACAGAATGCACTGTTAAAAACCATCGAAGAACCTCCGGCATACGGCGTGATCATGCTGCTGACCAACAATCTGGAGGCATTTCTTCCGACGATCCTTTCCAGATGTATCGTATTTCATCTGAAACCGGTGGATAATTATAAGATTGTGGACTATCTGGAGAAGGAATATGGTGTGCCGGATTATAAGGCACAGATCTGTGCAGCGTTTTCTCAGGGTGTGGTTGGTAAGGCAATTGATATGGCATCCTCTGAGGATTTTAATGACCTTCAGTATCATGTGCTGAATATTGTGAAAAATATTCGGGATATGGATGTCTATGAGGTTATTGAAATGGTGAAAAAGCTGAGCAGTTATAAAACGGATATAACTGATGTGATCGATATGATGATGGTTTGGTATCGGGATGTCCTTATTTTGAAAGTGACAAAGGATGCCAACTGTATTGTATATAAAAATGAATATCGTTTCCTCATGGAGCAGGCCAAACGTTCTTCCTATGAGGGTCTTAATGAGATCATTCAGGCATTAGAGAAGGCGAAAACGCGTCTGGCAGCCAATGTGAATTTTGATGTGGTGATGGAGATGATGTTGCTCGCAATGAAGGAGAATTAATAAAATGGTAAAAGTAATTGGCGTGAGATTTCGTCAGGCAGGTAAGATATATTATTTTGATCCCCTGGATCTGGAGATTGAAACCGGTCAGCATGTGATCGTGGAAACTGCCCGCGGTGTGGAGTATGGACTTGTACTCATTGGACCGAGAGAGGTGGAGGATGACAAGGTGATCCAGCCTTTGAAGGCGGTAATTCGTGTGGCAACACCGGAAGATGACGAAATTGAAATGAAGAATAAGGAAAAGGAAAAAACGGCATTTAATATCTGTCTTGAAAAGATTGCAAAGCATCATTTGGAGATGAAACTGATCGATGCCGAGTATACCTTTGATAACAACAAAGTTTTGTTCTATTTTACAGCGGATGGACGTATTGATTTCCGCGAGCTGGTAAAGGACTTGGCCTCTGTGTTTAAAACACGTATCGAGCTACGTCAGATCGGTGTGCGCGATGAGACAAAGATTCTCGGAGGTATCGGTATTTGCGGCCGGCCATTATGCTGTCATACCCATCTGTCGGAGTTTGCACCCGTATCCATCAAGATGGCGAAGGAACAGAATCTTTCTTTGAACCCGACAAAGATTTCTGGTGTTTGCGGCCGACTGATGTGTTGTCTTAAAAATGAAGAAGAAACTTATGAATATCTGAACAGCAAATTGCCGGCGATCGGTGATAAAGTTACAACAGTGGACGGTTATCGCGGAGAGGTTTCCGGTGTAAGTGTTCTTCGTCAGCTGGTGAAGATTGTTGTCACGATGGACAATGACGAAAAAGAAGTGAAAGAATATCCGGTTTCTCAGTTGAAATTCCGTCCAAAACGCCGCAAAGAGCGTTTGAATATCAATGATGCGGAGTTGAAACAGCTGGAAGCTATGGAAAGACGGGACAAGGGTTCTGCATTATAAATCGAAGCAAAGACAGCCGGGGCATTCCATTTTATATGGGATGTCCTTTTATTTTCATTATGGAGAGTAGGAATCATGGTTGAATTAAAACAGGATGAACGTCTGGATGATCTGGAGAGAAACGGATATAAGATCATACAGAATCCGAATAAATTTTGTTTTGGAATGGATGCTGTCCTCCTTAGCGGATTTGCCAATGTAAAAAAGGGGGAAAAGGTGCTGGACATGGGAACGGGTACAGGCATCATTCCCATTCTTTTGGAGGCAAAGACGGAGGGGCAGCATTTTACAGGACTTGAGATTCAGGAAGAAAGTGCGGATATGGCAAGGCGGAGTGTGGCCTATAACCATCTGGAGGAAAAAATTGATATCGTGACGGGCGATATTAAAACGGCGTCCGAATGGTTTCCTCTGGCAAGTTTTGATGTGATCACATCGAACCCGCCATACATGACCGATGCCCATGGCATTAAAAATCCGGAGGCACCAAAAGCGATTGCACGACACGAAGTTTTATGTACACTGGACGATCTGGCAAGAGAAACGAGTCGTCTGCTCCGTCCGGGCGGCCGTTTTTATCTGATCCACCGACCGTTTCGTCTTGTGGAAATTTTTCAGACATTGACGGCATATAAACTGGAACCCAAACGTATGAAACTGGTATATCCTTTTGTGGATAAGGAGCCGAACATGGTCATGATCGAGGCGATTCGGGGAGGAAAGTCCATGATCAAGGTTGAGGAACCTTTGATCGTCTATAAGGAACCGGGCGTTTATCATGATGCGATCTATGATATTTATGGATATTAGGAGGCAGAGATATGGCAGGAAAATTATATTTGTGTGCCACACCGATTGGAAATCTGGATGATATTACGTTCCGCGTGCTGGAAACACTTCGGAATGTGGATGTCATTGCGGCGGAGGACACTCGCCACACGATTAAGCTGTTAAATCATTTTTCAATAAAGACACCAATGACCAGTTACCATGAATTTAATAAGATTGATAAGGCGAAGATACTGGTCGAAGATTTAAAAGCGGGAAAGAATATTGCATTGGTAACCGATGCGGGAACGCCGGGCATTTCAGATCCGGGCGAGGAACTGGTAAAATTCTGCCATGAAGCGGGTATTGAAGTAACCTCCCTTCCGGGACCGGCAGCCTGCATTACGGCTTTGACCATGTCCGGCCTTTCAACGCGGCGATTTTGTTTTGAAGGTTTTCTTCCGATGGATAAAAAGGAGAGAGAGGCTGTTCTTGAACGATTGAAAAATGAAACCCGGACAACGGTTTTGTATGAAGCACCCCATCGTTTGGCAAAGACGTTAAAAGTGCTTAGAGAAACCGTAGGCAATCGCCGTTTGACGATCTGTAAAGAATTGACGAAACGTCATGAAAAAAACTGGCTGACCACTTTGGAGGAGGCTGAATTTTGGTACCAGACAAATGACGCCAGAGGCGAATATGTGCTTGTTCTGGAGGGTGCAGATCCAAAGGCTATTGAGGAAGAACGTCAGGCATCCTGGGAGGCCATGTCCATAGAAGATCATATGGCTCTTTATGAGTCAAAGGGTCAGACAAAAAAAGAGGCGATGAAGTCGGTAGCCTTGGACCGGGGCATGAGTAAGAGGGAAGTTTATCAGTATTTGCTCCACAATGAATAAAATGGAATGATTCAAAGCCGCAGGTCGTATAATGAAATGACTTTGAATAAGGGTGAGGATCGTTGAATAAGATTTGGGGATGGATGCTGGTGATCGGTATCGGCGTTGGTCTGTTTACCGGCAAATCGGCAGAAGTTTCAACAGCATTGGTGGATTCGGCGAAGAATGGTGTGAATTATGCGATTGGAATGGCCGGAGTCGTCGCCATGTGGAGCGGTATCATGCGTCTGGCGGAGGCGGAAGGTCTGTTGGATGGACTTACCAATAAAATGAAAGGCCTGATCCGTTTCCTGTTTCCTCACATTCCGGCGGGACATCCTGCAGAAAAGTATATTGCCCTGAATTTTGCAGCCAATATTCTAGGTCTTGGCTGGGCATCGACACCGGCGGGGCTTTCTGCCATGGAAACGCTTGAGGCGTTGGAGGATGACCGGCGGGCAAAACGGCATCCATTAGCTCTTCCCAAAGGAATGGCAAGCAGGGAGATGTGCGCTTTTCTTGTCATTAATGTATCGTCACTCCAGTTGATTCCCATGACGATTATCGCCTATCGGAGTCAATTCGGAGTCGAAGTGCCGACGGCGATTGTATTTCCGGCGATACTGGCGACTCTGGTTTCAACAGCAGTGGGGATTATCTTTGTCAAAATCATGGGGAGGCGTCCATGAAACTGATACTGTTTTTGTCGAACTGTATGATTCCTCTGATTATTTTTTTGGTCATCGGCGTAGGACTGTCCATGAAACTGGATGTGTTTGACCTGTTTCTTGAAGGAGCGAAGGAAGGCCTTAAAACGGTGCTTGGTATTTTACCCACTCTGATCGGGCTTTTGACAGCGGTGGGAGCCTTGCGGGCCTCGGGAATTTTTGATCATATCGGCAGCCTGTTTGAGCCGGTGCTTTCAAAACTGTCCTTGGCTCCTGAGATTTTATCGCTGGTTGCCATTAAGATGTTTTCCTCAACTGCAGCTACGGGTTTAATGTTGGATATTTTTACCCGTTACGGACCGGATTCGGAAACGGGATGGCTTGCAGCATTGATCCTGAGCAGTACGGAGAGCTGCATTTATACCATGTCTGTTTATTTCATGTCTCAGAAAATTACAAAGACCCGATGGACGTTGGCAGGGGCATTGACCGCTGCATTGGCAGGTGTGATGATGAGTATGCTTTTGACATGGTAAAGTAATGAATTGCTAAAATAAATATTGACTTATAAATGTTTTGACATTATAATTTAGAAAAGGTCGCAAAGGTGCGAGAATCGGATCTGTGCGACTGTTTTTATATGAAAATACAAAAAAAGAAAAGGGATGGGAAACATGAAAAGTTATGCGAAAAAAATTCTTGCCATGGTCATGGCAGGCATCATGGTATGTGGTGTCCTTACAGCATGCGGCGGCGGAACAAAAGAAACAAAAGCTGAAACAACTGCGTCCGGCGAAACATCCGGTGCTGCTACAATTGAAGACGGTGTTTTAAAAGTCGCTATGGAATGCGGTTACGCACCATATAACTGGACACAGGCTACAGATGCGAACGGTGCTGTTCCAATTTCCGGAAGTTCCGATTATGCTTATGGTTATGACGTTATGATGGCTAAATATGTTGCTGAAAAACTTGGTCTGGAACTTGAAATTGTTAAGCTTGACTGGGATTCCCTGGTACCGGCTGTTCAGTCTGGAACTGTTGACTGCGTTATCGCAGGCCAGTCTATCACAGCAGAACGTCTGCAGCAGGTAGACTTTACAACACCTTATTACTATGCATCTATTATTACTCTTGTAAATGCGGACGGACCATATGCGGATGCAGCAAGTGTTGAAGATTTGGCAGGTGCTGTATGTACATCTCAGCAGAATACTGTATGGTATGATTCCTGTCTGCCACAGATTCCAGATGCTGAAATTTTACCTGCTCAGGAATCCGCACCTGCAATGCTGGTTGCACTTTCCTCTGGCAAATGTGACCTTGTTGTAACTGATATGCCAACAGGTATGGCTGCATTAATTGCTTATCCGGAACTTAAATTATTGGATTTCTCCGGTACAGATGGTGCTTTTGAAGTTTCTGATGAAGAAATCAACATTGGTATTTCACTGAAAAAAGACAGTGCGTTGACTGAACAGATCAATGGCGTTCTTGCTGAACTTACAGAAGCTGATTTTGTAGAAATGATGAACGAAGCTATTTCTGTTCAGCCGCTTGCTGAATAAAGAATATTAAAAAAACTTCAGGCACGGAGACATATATGTTCTTCGTGCTTGTGTTGCGTTTTGGAAAAATAGAAAGATAATTTGTAAAGGGGGAAAATACGATGCCAGATACCTTTTTTGGAAAGATTCTTATGTTGATCGACGAGTATGCCATGTCCTTTCTGCGTGGTGCGGGAGTGACGATGGTCATTGCTCTGGTAGGTACTTTTATCGGATGTATCATTGGTTTTGCTGTTGGTATTGTCCAGACCATTCCTGTTTCTAAAAAAGATAATATAGTCAAACGTGTCGCTTTAAAAATTGTAAACTTTATTTTGGCTGCCTATGTAGAAATTTTCAGGGGTACGCCAATGATGGCTCAGGCCATGTTTATTTATTTCGGTTCTGCAGCCATATTTGATATTAATATGTCCATGTGGTTTGCAGCTTTCTTTATCGTATCCATCAACACTGGTGCTTATATGGCAGAAACAGTGCGAGGCGGTATCCTGTCCATTGATCCGGGTCAGACAGAAGGTGCGAAAGCGATTGGTATGAATCACGTACAGACAATGATGCATGTCATTATGCCGCAGGCACTTCGAAATATTATGCCTCAGATCGGCAACAACCTGATCATCAATATTAAGGATACCTGTGTTTTGTCCATCATCGGTACGGTAGAGCTTTTCTACACAACAAAGGGTATTGCAGGTGCCAAATATCTGTACTTTGAATCCTTTGCCATTGCGATGGTTATTTATTTTATTCTTACATTTACATGCTCAAGGATTTTACGGTTCTGGGAAAGCAAACTGGATGGTCCGGACAGCTATGATCTTGCAACAACAGACACACTGGCACATACAAGCGGTATGTACAGTTACAAACAGCCAGATACAAAGGAGGATGAGTAATCATGGGAGAAAAGATTTTAGAAGTGCATCATCTGAGTAAAGCCTTTGGAAAAAATGTTGTCCTCCGAGATATTGATTTTTCTGTGGAGAAGGGGGATGTTACCTGTATTATCGGAGCCTCCGGTTCAGGAAAATCCACATTGCTCCGCTGCATCAATTTTCTTGAACAGCCAACTTCGGGAGAGATTGTGTATCATGGTCTGAATATGATGGAGCAGGGGATGAATGAGGCTGCTTACCGTTCAAAGGTAGGTATGGTATTCCAGAGCTTTAACCTGTTTAATAATATGACGGTTTTGAAAAACTGTATGGTCGGACAGGAGATCGTTTTGAAAAAGGATAAGGAAACTGCCCGTAAAAATGCCATGTATTATCTTGAGAAGGTTGGCATGGCACCATATATTAATGCCAAACCACGTCAGCTTTCCGGTGGTCAGAAACAGCGTGTGGCTATTGCGAGAGCATTGGCTATGGAGCCGGAGGTACTTCTTTTCGATGAACCGACATCGGCACTGGATCCGCAGATGGTTGGAGAGGTTCTGTCAGTTATGAAAAAACTGGCAGACGAAGGACTGACGATGATGATCGTCACACATGAGATGGCTTTCGCCCGGGATGTATCCAACCATGTTGTTTATATGGCAGGTGGTGTGATCGTTGAGGAAGGTCCGCCGGAACAGATTTTCGGCAATGCGAAGAGCGAGCAGACAAAAGAATTTTTAAGCCGTTTTGTCAACGGTTGATTAAAGACTGTCGAAGGAGAAGGGGAATATGTACCCCGAGTCCTTCGGCAGTTTTTCTTTTAAAATGTTTAGGGATTCGTTATGGTTTTTTAGAATATCTTTATAAATGAAACACATTTTCATCACAGAAAACAGATACAATAAGAACATGCAAGCGATAAAGCTTTTTATATAAATTCATAACATTTTCCCCTTTTCTTAAGTCGAAGTTTGAACTTCGGCTTTTTTCTTTATATCCATTTTGGGGTGGATTTATCTGCTGGTGTGTTGGATGGAAGGTTGAAAAAAATAGAAGCATATGATAATATGGATGCGAAATATACATAAAAATTTGCACGAGGAGGACACAAGAGATGAAAAAGATAGGTTTTGTTGGCGTTGGGATCATGGGCAAATCCATGGTACGGAATTTAATGAAAGCTGGTTATGAACTGCATATTTATGCCCGAACCAAAGCAAAGGTTGAAGACGTCATAGCTGAGGGTGCAATGTTCCATGAAACCGTTGGGGATTGTGCGGCGAATGTGGATGCGATGATCAGCATCGTCGGCTATCCAAAGGATGTGGAGGAAGTCTATTTTGGTGAAAATGGAATTTTAGACAGTGCCAAAGAGGGAACATATGTGATCGATATGACAACTTCAAGTCCAAATCTGGCAAAAAGAATTTATGAGGCTGCTAAAGAAAAAGGGCTCCATGCCATGGATGCACCGGTAACCGGCGGAGATACAGGGGCTAAAAATGGAACCTTGTCCATTCTTGTCGGCGGTGATCGGGAAGATTATGAAGCTTGCCATAAAATTTTTGAGGCAATGGGAACGAATATTAATTACGAAGGCGGACCGGGATGCGGACAGCATACAAAGATGGCCAATCAGATTATGATTGCAGGTGCTCTTTCCGGTGTATGTGAAGCGTTGAGCTATGCAAAGGCACAGGGATTAGATCTTCAGGTGCTTTTGGATTCTGTAGCCACAGGAGCTGCGGGAAGTAAACAGTTGGATGCCTTTGGAGAAAAGATCATTCATGGAGATTTTGCACCGGGATTCTTTATGAAACACTTTATTAAAGACATGAATCTTGCGGTTGAGGAGGCGGACGATAAAGGACTTGACCTGAAAGTATTAAAACAGGTACTTGCCAACTATCGTACCCTCGAAGAAGATTATGGGGATCTGGGAACACAGACATTGATTAAGTTTTATGAGTAAATAGAGTGTAGTGATTACGGCATACGAAATAATCAAAGCTAAAATAAAGATTTTGACATATTGAGAATTTGGTGTTAGTATAATGATAGAAAAAGTGCTACCGATAGACGGTTAGCCCATATAATGATTAGTTGAAAAATAACCGTTCAGTTTGACAGGCTGGGGCGGTTATTTTTTTGCGTGATTGATTCCTATTGAGTAACCAAGTCCAAAGGCTGTTAGACATAAGCTGATAACAGCAATCAGACCTTCGAGAGTCAACATTGGCATCTCCTCCTTTAGAAAGATTTCTACAGACAGCCTGCAGATTTCTATGTAAACAGAGGATCACAGTCCCTCTGAAAAAGGACTAACCGCCTACCGTAAATGGTAGCACTATAAAAATTATATCAGAAGAATAGAATGGAAACAATATGGATGAGGAGTGAATAGAAAATTTTTGATGGTTAGAATGTTCATAAGAAAGAATTAAATAATAAAGGATATATTATGATAGCATAAAAGTGATTTTGCGAAAAAGAAACGATTAACTCCGGGACTGCCGATTCAGCTGAAATGATAGGCAGCCCCTTTTTGTATGACAGAAAATTTATTTAGCACATGGCGGACATGTGGTAGGTGCATCAAAGGACGGGTTGAAAGCATAGAAGTTCTTCGAATCCAAATCCTCCTGTAAATGACGCAGAGTTTCACCAAAACGCTGGAAATGAACAATTTCGCGGGCACGAAGGAAACGAATCGGATCAGCAACATCCGGATCTTTGACAAGACGCAGGATATTGTCATAGGTTGTGCGGGCTTTTTGTTCTGCTGCCATATCTTCGAAGAGGTCTGTGATCGGATCTCCTTTGGACTGGAATTCACAGGCGTTGAATGGTACGCCGCCGGCGGACTGCGGCCAGATACCGAGGGTATGGTCTACATAATATTTATCGAAACCATACTGCTGAAGTTCCTCCATGGATAAGTCTCGGGTAAGCTGGGTGACGATCGTTGCGACAATTTCCAGGTGTGCCAGTTCCTCGGTACCTGTATAGGTGTCATTATGGTACACTACGATAGATTTAAATGTGCTGCTGTTGAAATGGGAAAAACAATATGATAGAATACGTTTACGGAAAGTACCCATGACAGGGTGGTAGCCTCCCGACTTTAAAAACCGGTTCTCCGGAATACATAGGAAGGGAGGTGGCG
>JAXJRF010000200.1:0-10586 GCA_036310765.1 Frisingicoccus sp. | reverse complement strand
GGTAGAGCACTTGACTTTTAATCAAGTTGTCCGGGGTTCGAATCCCCGATGCCTCATTAAATAAAAGCCTGATTACAAAAATTGTAATTAGGCTTTTTTATTTTTATAAAATAATGTATAATCGTTTGGGTAGAGGTGATGATAGTGGATAAACATTTAAAAAGTTTTACGAAGTACATCGTGTGCATTACGGTAGCCGTTCTGATCGTTACGCGTTTCGATAAGATTATTTCGTGGGCGGATAATCTATTCAATATAGCTTTCCCATTGATTATCGGATGTTTTATGGCCTATATTATCAATATTGTCATGAAAGCTCTGGAAAAGAACTGGTTTCCGGAAGAAACCGGACGAAGAATGGCTCGAATGAAAAGACCAATCTGTTTATTTGCATCGATTTTTATTATTGTGGGAGCTTTGATCTTAATTGTGTGGATCGTATTACCTGAATTGATCAATGCTAGTTCCGTCATTGGTAAAGAAATTCCAATTTATTTTGAAAAAATCCAGAAGTGGATTTTGAAAAATGAAGAACTTTTCCCATATATCGGTGATGAGATTGCTAAAATGGAAGTGAATTGGAGAGACTTATTTAATAAGCTGATTACTTATGCGACCAGTGGTATTACTTCCATGTTGAATTCTGCCGTATCTATTTTGATGCAGATCGTCGGTTCTGTCGTAAATATGGCTATTGCATTGATTTTTGCCATATATATTTTATTGAACAAGGAAAAACTGCAGCATCAGGCAAGAACATTGGAGGAGGCTTATGTGAAACCTTCCATATCAAAATGGATCAATAAGGTTTTGGATGCAGCTCACGAATGTTTTACAAGTTTTATTACAGGTCAGTGTGTTGAAGCTGTAATTTTGGGTATTTTATGTACTGTAGGTATGTTGATCCTACGTTTTCCTTATGCACCGATGGTGGGAACCTTTGTTGGAGCAACGGCATTGATTCCGATGGTAGGTGCCTATCTTGGAGCAATTGTTGGTGCCTTTATGATATTTACAGTTTCACCTGTCAAGGCACTTGCTTTTATTGTATTTATTATTATTCTTCAGCAGTTGGAAGGAAATATCATTTATCCGAAGGTTGTGGGTTCATCCATAGGATTGCCGGGAATGTGGGTATTGGCCGCAGTGACAATCGGCGGAGGACTGGCAGGCATTCCGGGAATGCTTATTGGCGTTCCGATGGCAGCAACCATATATCGTCTGATATCTCAGGATGCCAGAGATCGTCTGGAGGCGAAAAAGGAAATTCAGGAAAGTGAAGAGAAGGAGTAGAAGATGAGAAAGACAAAAATTATTTGTACATTAGGCCCTGCGTCTGAAAGTGAAGAAGTTTTAAAAAAATTAATGCTTGAAGGTATGAATGTTGCCCGATTTAATTTCTCCCATGGTACACATGAGGAACAGTTGGAAAAATTAAATCGTGTGAAACGATTGAGAGAGGAATTAAACCTTCCGGTAGCCACTCTTCTGGATACAAAGGGACCGGAAATTCGCTTAAAACAGTTTGAAAATGGAAAGATTGAATTAAAGAGAGATCAGAAATTTACATTAACAACGCGTGAAGTTGTTGGCAATGAAGAAATTGTTTCTATCACTTATAAAGATCTGCCAAAGGATGTTAGTGCTGGCGGAAAAATCTTAATTGATGATGGTTTAATTGAACTTCTCATCGATGATATTAAAGATACAGACATTCACTGTACGGTTCTTAATGGCGGGATCGTTTCCAATCAGAAGGGTGTTAATGTTCCGGATACGGTTCTTTCTATGCCATTTATCAGTCAGAGAGACTATGAAGATATTTGTTTTGGTATTGAAAATGACTTCGATTTCATTGCGGCTTCCTTTACACGTACAGCCGATGATATTATGCAGATCCGTAAAATCTTAGAAGAGAAAAATTGTCAGACCATCAATATTATTGCTAAGATTGAAAATATGCAGGGTGTTCAGAATATCAATGAAATTATCCGCGTGGCAGACGGTATTATGGTTGCCCGCGGAGATATGGGTGTTGAAATTCCATTGGAAGAAGTTCCTGTATTACAGAAAAAGATCATTGAAAAGGTGTATAAGGCAGGAAAACAGGTTATTACAGCAACCCAGATGCTGGATTCTATGATTAAGAATCCACGACCGACACGTGCCGAATCAACAGACGTGGCCAATGCTATTTATGACGGTACAAGTGCAATTATGTTATCCGGAGAAACTGCCGCCGGTGCTTACCCGGTTGAAGCATTGCAGACCATGGTTAAGATTGCAGAACGAACAGAAATCGACATCAATTATCGCCGTCGATTCACAGCAAGAAGTACAGATGTTATGACGGATGTGACCAATGCCATTTCCCATGCCACATGTACAACGGGTATGGACTTGAATGCTGCCGCAATCATTACGGTAAGTAAATCCGGAAGAACGGCGCGTATGATCTCAAAATTCCGCCCAACCTGTCCGATTATCGCATGTACCATGTCTAAGAACGTATATCGTCAGCTCAACCTGTCATGGGGGGTTGAACCGGTGATGATCGAGGAAAGCGATACGACCGACGCTTTATTTGAAAGAGCCGTTGAGGCAGCCCAGAAACATGGTTATGTAAAACAGGGCGATATTACGGTTATTACAGCCGGTGTTCCTTTAGGTGTGTCCGGTACAACAAACATGTTAAAAGTTCAGGTTGTCGGTCATATTCTGGCCAATGGTGAAGGTATTAATAAACAGAAAGTGCATGGACGTTTATGTGTATGCCATTCAAAAGAGGATTTGATCAATAGTTACCAGCCGGGAGATATTGTTGTCGCAAAGGATACAGATAACGAGATGATGAAACAGTTGAAATCCGCAACAGGTATTGTTGTTGAAAACGGAAGTTTTGATGCACATGCGGTTACGGTTGGATTAAGTCTTGATATTCCTGTATTATTAAATGTGAAACAGGCAACAGATATTTTAAAGACAGGCGTATTTGTCAGCCTGGACTGTGAAAACGGTGTGATCGTAGCAGACTAAATAAAGGCAATAAAAAAGAGGGTGTCGGGTAATATTTATATATTATCCGGCACCATTTTTATGTATGAACAGGAAATCTGTGGCAATCTCCCGTTGCCTCTGATATAATATCAGTAAGCAGTAATTCGTTTCTTCAATAAAAAACTGTTTGTCTTTAGATTCCGTACGAACCAAAAGGAAGAGGTGAAATGGTGGAAAACATTTCCATTGGAACACCATATGATGATGTGTTTCGGACGCTGCTAAATGACTGCACCAGTTTGATCATCCCTGTTGTAAATGAAGTTTTTGGGGAACACTATACAGGAAATGAAAATATTATGTTCCTTCAAAATGAACACTTTATAAACCTTCAAGGGGTAGATACAAAAGAGAAGATTACGGATTCCTGCTTTCTGATTGAAGGGAAAACGGTAAAAAAGTACCATATAGAATGTCAGAGCACGACAGATAAAAGTATGATGATACGTATGTTTGAGTATGATTCGCAGATTGCATTGGATGGCAGTGAGATTTTAAACGAAAAGTTGATCCTGTCTTTTCCAAACTCCGCTGTCATTTATCTGAGACATACACGTCATACACCAAGTTCGATGACGATAGAGATAAGAACACCGGGAGGAAGTATTTGCTATAAAATCCCGGTGATGAAAACACAAGTTTATACAATCGATGCGATTTTTGATAAAAACCTACTCTTTCTTATTCCATTTCATATTTTTTGCTATGAAAGCAGATTGAAAGAATATGATCGTGATATAGATAGCCTTCGGAAGTTGCAGAATGAATACCGAAAGATAAGAGAACGCCTTGAACACATGTGTATCGACGGAAAAATCAGCGAATATGTCAAATGCACGATTGTAGATATGTCGAAAAAAGTTATTGAAAGCATTGCTGCACGTTATGCGAATGTAAAGAAGGGGGTGTCATCCATTATGGGTGGAAAAGTTCTTGAATACGAAGCTAAGACAATCCTGCAGAATGGAATACGTGAAGGAATACGCGAAGGAAAACTCCAGGGAATACGCGAAGGAAGAATTAACAGTTATGTTGAATTGATTAAAGATGGCCTTCTGAGCATCTCGGAGGCGGCAAAACGCCTTGAAATGAGCGAAGAAGAATTAAAAAAATACTTGTAAACATGTGATAACGTTACGGAACAGACAACGTTTTATTGAGATTCGAAAAGTAAGCCTGATCATAAAGAGTGTATCTCTTTTCAATGTCAGATGTAGCTGTTGGTCAATAAGTTCTAAACAGGGAGGCAGGTGACTCATATGAGTCACCTGCCTCCTGTCAAGTAGACATGTTTTCTTCTTATCTTGTTTCCGCGTATTTAACGGTTAAACGAGCACAGTAAGCAATAATCTCCATACAGTTTTTCTTTCTTGGCTTGGAGTCAAAGTCGCCGAACGGCTGGGACATCTCGCTGCAGATCAAAGTACCATATTCGGATTCAATGTCCTTAACCATATCACCAAATACTGGATAGATATTCTGCTGAAGATTTTTAACCCTTGCACCCATCTCTTCTTTCGGACCAAATGGATCGCGGCGTCCTTTGATCGTACCAAGAGCCAGAACCGAGCCGGTTATGGCTCCGCATATATTTTTCGTATGGCCAATACCGCCGCCAAAGCCGGATGCCATGCATAAAATATCATCTGGAAGATTGGTTTCATACATATCCATAAATGTACGAAGGACACATTCACTACAATTCAAGCCCTGACGAAAATATCCGCGGGCAATTTCATCGGCCAGTGCCATCTTTTCTTCAAGTGTCTTGTCTTTTGCGATTTCTTTAACCATTGTAAACTCCCCATATACGATAAATTAATAGTTTTTAGCTTTTAACTGGAAATAGTCTCTCGGATGAGCACATACTGGACATACCTCCGGAGCCTCTTTTCCGATATGGATATGTCCGCAGTTGGAACATTCCCAGATCATATCTCCATCGCGGGAGAATACAAGTCCGCCTTCAATATTGGCAAGTAATTTACGATAACGTTCTTCATGTTCTTTTTCGATTTCACCGACGCTCTCAAAAAGATATGCGATATGATCAAAACCTTCTTCACGAGCTTCTTTGGCAAACTGGGCATACATATCTGTCCATTCATAGTTTTCACCTTCGGCTGCGGAGAGAAGATTTTCTTCGGTTGTTCCGATGCCGTTCAATAATTTAAACCAGATCTTCGCATGTTCTTTTTCATTATTTGCAGTTTCTTCAAAAAGTTTTGAAATCTGTACATAGCCATCTTTTTTTGCTTTTGATGCAAAATAGGTATATTTGTTACGAGCTTCGGATTCACCAGCAAAGGCTGCCCATAAATTAGCTTCTGTTTTTGAACCTTTTAATTCCATAAATCATCCTCCTAAATCAGTAATAATTACTATATTTGAATTATATAATCTTCACAAAACTTTGTCAATAGTTTGCAAATTGTTGTGAAATAGTTTGCTTGCAAAATAGTTGTATATATATTAAAATGTTAAAAACATCAATGGAAAGGATGGGTAGATATGGAAGCTAAAAAAGTATCCGAGTCAAAAACAGTACAGCATCGAATTGTAATGTATACAGATATCAATGGATTTGGCCGTTTATTTGGAGGCCAGCTTCTGAAATGGATTGATGAGGTTGCGGGAGCAACTGCAAGACGTCATTGCGGAAGAGATGCAACAACAGTAGCTATTGATCATACTTATTTTAAATCAGGTGTTTATTTAAATGATATCGTTGTTATTATAGGAAAAATTACCCATGTAGGTTCTACTTCAATGGAAGTACGTATAGATACATATAGAGAGGATGCAGAGGGTAAACGCTATCCGATCAATCGTGCCTATTTTGTTATGGTATGTATGGGTGAGGATGACAGACCGATGAAGGTTCCTGGTTTGATTTTGGAAAATGAGGGCGAAAAGATGGAATGGGAAACTGCGGTCAAACGTAGAGAACTCCGACTTCGTCGTCGTAAAGAAGGATTTTAATAGGTTAAAAATAAGAGACAGAGATACCCTGTGGAAATACAAGCTTTTATACTTGTATATTTCACAGGGTATTTCTATTTATAGGAGTACGATATATTCTTTTGAATCAGATTAACGACCTTCCAGAATTTCAGTGATCAGAACCCGTTCATCCATTGGGTATTTAATGCCTTTAATCTCCTGGTAATCCTCATGTCCCTTTCCTGCAAGGATGATAACATCGCCTTCTTCAGCATGGTCGATGCAGTATTTTATCGCTTCCTTGCGGTCTGGAATCGTGATATATTTGCCCGGGCCTTTTTTGACACCAACCAGAATATCCTTAATGATATCCATCGGTTCTTCAAATCTTGGGTTGTCCGAGGTGACAACCGTCAGGTCGGAAAGGTTGGAAGAAACTTCACCCATTTCGAAACGTCTGTGCGGGTCTCTGTTGCCGCCGCAGCCAAATAAGGTGACGAGACGTTTTGGATGATATTCTTTTAATGATTTTAAAAGGCTTTCCAGAGCCATAGCATTGTGAGCGTAGTCGATCATCAGTGTGAATTTTGGTGAGATCGGAACGATTTCCAAACGGCCCTTTACGCGGATATCTTTTAATGCCTTTAAAATATTTTCTTCCGGCACATTGAAGTTATGGCAGATGGCAATGGCTGTCAGAGAATTATATACGCTGAAACTGCCCGGAACGTCGATTTCGACATTCATGTGCATACGTCCAGATAGGGTGTAAGTAATACCGAGAATACCTGGTTTCTGCAGCAGATGGATATCTTTGGCACAGAAATCGGCCTTTTCAGACATACCGAAGGTCTGAAGATCGCAGGTATGATCTTTGGTGATCCGATCCACATATTCATCATCCATATTAACGATACCATGACGGCATTTCTGGAAGAGCAGAGATTTGCAGTGAATATAATCATCCAGATCCTTATGTTCGTTCGGACCGATATGATCCGGGCCGAGATTGGTGAAAATACCATAATCGAAGGTGAAACCATCGACGCGGTGCATCATAAGTCCCTGGGAGGAAACTTCCATAACAACACATTGACAGCCTGCATTGACCATATCGCGGAAATACTGCTGAATGAGATAAGATTCTGGTGTTGTATTGTTTGCTTTGATCACTTTTTTGCCGATAATGGTTTCAATCGTACCGATGAGGCCGGTTTTAAATCCGGAATTTTCCAGAATAGACCGTACCATATAGGTTGTGGTTGTTTTGCCCTTTGTTCCGGTGATTCCGATGGTCGTTAATTCCTCCGCCGGATAGCCAAAGTAGGCTGCAGACATATAAGCCAGTGCTTCACGAGTGTTTTTCACGCGGATCACAGTCACATAATCCGGTGCTTTCACATCCTTTTCAACAATAACCGCCCGCACACCATGATTGACAACATCCATGATGAACTTATGACCGTCCATGACAGCACCGCTGATGCAGACAAAGACGCCGTCCGGGCAGGCATTTCTTGAATCATAAAGCAAATGGGAAATCGGAATATCTACGGAACCCTGGACACATTCATATTCCATACGTTCGAGTAATTTTGATAACTTCATATTACATTCCTCATCTTTCAAAAATTAAAGGTCGATCTCGCCGGAGAAAACTTCCGCAGCAGGACCTGTCATAAAGACGTGATTCGTTTCTCTGTCATATCGAATCCGAAGATCACCGCCAATCAGATGAACAAGAACTTCGTCATCGGTTTTTTCATTCAGAATACAGGCTATGGCAGTAGCACAGGCACCTGTACCGCAGGCAAGGGTCTCACCGGAGCCGCGTTCCCAGACACGCATATCCACCGTATGCCTGTCAATGACGCGGACAAATTCTGTATTCACCTGTTCTGGAAAAATCGGATGTTTTTCAAACTTCGGTCCGATCTTTTCGAGATCCAGATGTTTGGTATCATCAACAAAAACAACAGCATGGGGATTACCCATGGAGACACAGGTCATATACCATGTTTTTTCATCGATTTCAATCGGTTCGTTAATGGCTTTGTCCTTTGAGATCCGTACCGGAATATCAGCAGGTGTTAAAACCGGTTCACCCATATCTACGGTGACTGTTTCAACCTTTCCATCTTTAATATTCAGATCTAAGTATTTAATACCGCCGAGAGTTTCAAGGGAAATTCGGGTTTTATCGGTTAAATGATGGTCGTAAACGTATTTTGCAATACAGCGAACGCCGTTGCCGCACATCTTTCCTTCAGAGCCATCCAGATTGTACATAGTCATACGGAAATCGGCTTTATCGGAAGGACAGATGAGAATCAGTCCGTCGGAACCGATACCAAAATGGCGATCACTGACAAATTTTGCAACTTCTGTAGGATCTTCAACGGTTTCTTCAAAGCAGTTCACATATACGTAGTCATTACCGCATCCGTGCATTTTTGTAAATTTCATGTCATACCTCCAAAAGTATTTGATACATTTATCTTACTATGGATTATTTGAGAATTCAACGAGTTATAAAAATTTAATAGATTGAAAAATCATAGGTCGGAGGCTATAATAGGTAAATATGATTGACAGATTAAACCAGGAAGAGATTCTTCGATATCTTGGATATAATGATTCCGGCGTGACCGAACAGATCCAACGGTTACTGGAACGCTGTGAAGACGAGACACTGAAGGTGATTCAGCCAAAGTATATATATAAAAGGTTTCCGATACAGATTGATGAGGAAGGAGTAAAAGTCAAGGGAACAACGCTGATCCTTCGTGGCAGGGATATTTCCGAACATTTGAAGAATTGCAAAGAATTATTTTTATTAGGTGTGACAGCTGGGATCGAGCTGGACAAGCGTATTCGCAGATATATGATCACTGAGCCGGATGTGGGTGTTGTTATGGACAGCTGCGGCATCCAGGCTGTGGAACAGATTGCCGACGCGGCAGAGAAAGAAATTGAAAAAACAGCAGAGGCAGAAGGGTGTCATTTGACCTGGCGATTCAGTCCGGGATATGGTGACCTGCCGCTGGAAACCCAGAGAGAGCTGGTACAGGTACTTGATCTCCATCGTCAGATTGGTGTATCACTTACGGATAGTTGTCTCATGGTGCCAAGCAAATCGGTGACAGCCATTTTAGGTGTCAGTGATACGAAAAGGGATTTAAGAGAAAATAAATGCGACTTTTGTAATAACAGGGAACGGTGTGCATTCAGAAAGAGGGGAATCAGATGTTAAATTTTGTGGATAAAGTGGTTATGTTAGATGGTGGAATGGGGACAATGCTCCAGAAAGCAGGCGTACCTATGGGGAAAGTGCCGGAAGAATTGAATGTTACCCATGGGGATGCCGTTATGGATATCCATCGCCAGTATATTGAAGCGGGCTCGGATGTGATCTATGCCAATACTTTCAGTGCAAACCGTTATAAACTTGGTTACAGCAGCTATTCGGTGGATACACTGGTGACAGCCGGTGTTCAGAATGCGAAAAAGGCTGTGGCTGATTCGGGAAAAAATGTGGCAGTTGCCCTGGATGTGGGACCGATTGGTGAATTGATGGAGCCGAATGGTGCTTTGAAATTTGAAGATGCCTATGACATGTTTAAAGAAATGATGGTTGCCGGGGAAAAGGCGGGAGCCGATCTGATCGTGATCGAGACAAGCACCGACCTTTTGGAAATGAAAGCAGCCGTTCTTGCAGCAAAGGAGAATACCAATCTTCCGGTTTTCTCCACAATGACTTTTGAAAAGAACGGACGTACATTTACCGGAGTGACTGTGGAGGCAGCAGCTTTGACATTAACAGGTCTTGGTGTGGATGCGATTGGTATTAACTGTTCACTGGGACCGAATGACATTTATCCGATGGCACAGAAACTGGCTGAGTGGACACCTTTGCCGATTGTCATTAAAGCCAATGCGGGATTGCCGAATCTCAATTCGGGCGGCTATGACATCAGTGCGGAAGAATTTGCGGAACAGATGGAAAAATTTATGGATCTGGGTGTGACCATTATCGGCGGATGCTGCGGAACAACACCGGATTACATTCGTGAGATGAAAGCGATGCTTGCCCGTAGAGAAAAGGAAGGTAAGACGGCTAATCGTCCGGAATATGTACGCCAAGCAGCCGTATGCAGCAGCACTCAGGTTGTATCGATTGACGGCGTTCGTATTATCGGTGAACGTATTAATCCAACCGGAAAGAAATTATTTAAAGAGGCACTTTTAAATCACAATATTGGTTATATTCTGGCTCAGGGTATTTCCCAGGTGGAGGCCGGTGCACATATTCTGGATGTGAATGTGGGACTTCCAAAGATTGATGAGGCTGGACTGATGGTCGAAGTGGTTAAAGAGCTCCAGGGTGTTCTGGATGTGCCGCTTCAGATTGATTCCTCCAATGTGGATGTTATTGAGAGAGGACTTCGTATTTATAACGGTAAACCAATCGTCAATTCGGTCAATGGTGAGAAGGCGGTTCTTGAAAAGATTTTACCAATTGTTAAAAAGTATGGTGCGTCCGTTGTCGGACTTACTCTGGATGAAAATGGTATCCCACTTCTTGC
>JAXJRF010000199.1:0-5844 GCA_036310765.1 Frisingicoccus sp. | reverse complement strand
CCTTCGGCTCTTGCAAGCGGTCAGATTGACGGTTATTGTGTGGCAGAGCCGTTCGGAGCAATGGGCGTATCCATTGGTGCCGGAAAAGTCCTTTACCGCTCCGATGAACTGTGGGAGGACTCGGTCTGCTGCGGACTTGTTTTAACAGATAGCTTTATTAACGATCGTCCGGAGGATGCAAAGGCTTTTGTCGACAGCTATAAAAATGCTGGTAATAACCTTGATCATGAACGGGCAAAAGAAATCGCCAAGAAGTATCTCAATCAGACGGATGAGGTGCTTGATATATCTCTTCAGTGGATTTCATACAGCAATCTTGAAATCACAGAAGAAGAGTACAGTTTGCTTGTGGAAAAGGTTAAGGCATATGGACTCTCCGAGACACCGCCAAGTTATGAGGACTTTGTAAAGATAGATTTTTGAGTGGGTGGATGAAATTGAAGAAAATATTAAAGCTTAAAAATGTACTTATTTCACTTGCTATACTGATACTGATCTGGCAGTTTCTGTTTTTGACAAGCAGCTTTGACTCTGCGTTGTTTCCATCGCCCCTTATGGCCATAAAGGCCCTGGGGGAGATGTTTCAAAACGGTATTTTGTTTCGAAATATCAGCACGAGCATGTACCGATTTTTCATCGGATATTCCAGTTCGGTTATCGTTGCGGTAATACTTGGCCTTATCCTTGGACAGATGCCAAAGGTTTTTCAATACATTAACCCGAGTGTTCAGCTCCTGCGTCCAATTTCACCGACAGCATGGATGCCGTTTATTGTGCTGCTGTTCGGTATTGGCGACACTCCGGCAATCGCGATCATTTTTATTGCCGCATTTTTTCCTGTGTTGTTGTCCACTGTTTCTGCCGTCGGAAATATTGATCCGGTTTACTTGAAGGTATCCGATAATTTTGACATCAGGCAGCCTTTTCGGACATGGAAGGTGATATTTCCTGCAGCCTTTCCGCAGATTATGAACGGTATTCATCTGGCACTCGGAACGGCATGGATTTTCCTTGTTGCAGGAGAAATGGTTGGAGCCCAGTCGGGGCTTGGATATCAGATTATTGATGCACGCAACAACATACGTGCGGATATTCTGCTTGCAACCATGCTTGTCATAGGTGTTATAGGAATCATACTTGATGGAATTCTAAAGCTGGTTGAAAAACGAATACTTAAAGCATGGGGAGGGGGACAGTAATGTATATTGAAGTTAAAGATGCATGTAAAACCTTCACGCAGGACGGCAAGGCTTTCGTTGCACTCGATCATGTTTCACTTGACATTGAAAAGGGCGAGTTCATTTGTCTGCTTGGACCATCTGGATGCGGAAAGAGTACCCTTCTTAACGCTCTGGCCGGTTTTGACAGGCTAAACAGCGGAAGTGTGAAGATTGATGATCGTGAGATTACTGAACCAAATATCGACCATATTACGATATTCCAGAATTATGGTCTTTTGCCTTGGAGAAATGTTCTGAAGAATGTCGAGCTTGGACTTGAGTCGAAGAAAGTACCGAAAGATCAACGCAGGGAGATTGCAGAAAAATACCTCCATCTTGTTGGACTGACAGGTTTTGAACACCGTTATCCGCGTCAGCTTTCGGGCGGGCAGCAGCAGAGGGTGTCGATTGCCCGGGGGCTTGCCGTTGATCCGGATATCATCTTTATGGATGAGCCTTTCGGTGCGTTGGATGCGATCACCCGAATGAAACTTCAGGAAGATATCCGACGAATAGCCAGTGAGGAAAAAAAGACCATCATTTTCGTCACCCACGATATTGAAGAGGCCGTTTTTCTGGCCGACAGGATCGTTGTTATGATGGCAGATCCGGGACGTATCAAAAGTATTGTCAAAGTACCGCTTGGAACACATCGTGACCGCACAGCAGAGGATTTTCTTTATGTGCGTGACAAGATCTTTGATCTGTTTAATCTGAAGACGGAAAGTTATATTGAATATTACATTTAAGGAGTTAAACGATATGAAAAAAAATCACAGACATGAACATCATCATGGGCATGACCCTTCTCCTGCGCATATTCATTCACATCGCAACATCATAGGTTTTGATGAACAGGGGATTCCAACAGTTATCCTTAAATCGGATCATGATGAAGAAGAGGATGATCCAGAGGCATTCATCAGAGACTATATGAATGCTGTCTCTGAATACCGCAAAACATTTCCCTCAAAGCAGGATGTTATAGAGCAGACACCGGATCCGGCGGTAAGGGAAATGCTTCTGAGAATGGAGCAGCTTGGAATAGATACTGCCTTTGATCGTTTTGATAAACAAAAGCCCCAGTGTAATTACGGACTTGCAGGAATCTGCTGTAAAATATGTAACATGGGCCCTTGCCGTATTACAGCAAAAGCATCCAGAGGCGTTTGCGGAGCAGATGCAGATCTGATCGTTGCACGAAATCTTCTGCGCAGTGCAGCGGCAGGTGTGGCACAGCATGGAATGCACGCACGCGAGGTAATGCTTGCACTGAAATGGGCAGCAGAGGGTAAACTGGATGTGCCGATACTCGGAGAGCAGAAGATACGGTCAACTGCTGAGGCATTTGGCATCAAGCAAAAGAACCGCCAGCTTAAAAATGTCACACGTGACTTGGCGGATGTCCTCCTCGAAGATTTGTCACGAACTGTTCCTGATGAGTACAAAACAATTTCGGCCTGTGCACTCCCTGAAAGACAGGAAATATGGAAAGAACTGGACATCCTGCCGATCAGTGCTTATCATGAAGTATTTGAGGCTTACCATAAGTCGGGTTGTGCAACGGACGGCGACTGGAAAAGCGTTATGCAGCAGTTTTTAAGATGTGGCCTTGCTTTCACTTTCTCTGGCGTTGTGGGATCTTCAATTGCGACAGACAGTCTTTTCGGTGTGGGGGACAGAGTGACTTCTAAGGTAAATATCGGCGCTCTTGAAAAGGGCTATGTAAATATTGCTGTTCATGGTCATCTTCCTTTGCTTGTAAGCCAAATTGTGGAAGTGGGCAAGCGGGAGGACTTTATAGAAAAAGCGAAAGCGGTTGGTGCAAAAGGTATTCGTTTCTATGGCATCTGCTGTTCAGGACTTTCGGCAATGTACCGTTATGGAGGGGTTATTCCGCTGTCGAATGCGGTCTCAGCGGAACTGGTTCTTGGTACAGGTGCACTGGATTTATGGGTAGCAGATGTACAGGATGTTTTTCCTTCAATCATGGAGGTAGCCAAATGTTTTAAGACGACAGTCGTTACCACAAGTGAATCCGCACGACTTCCTGGAGCGGAACGATATGAATATGATCACCATCATTCCAATATCGGTGAGACGAAAGCTCTTGCGGAAAAAATCGTCTGTCGGGCGATTGAGAGTTTTGAACAGCGTAAGGGCATACCGGTGTACATTCCGCCTTATGAAGTGGAAGCGGAGGTTGGTTTCTCAGTTGAGTATATACATAAGCGTTTTGGAGGTATGCAGCCGTTGGCAGAGGCAATACGCGACGGCAGGATACTTGGTATTGTCAATATGGTGGGCTGCAATAATCCGAAAGTATTGTATGAGAAATGTATTATTGATGTGGCTGATGTATTGCTCAAAAACAACGTACTTATTCTTTCGAACGGCTGCGCATCTTTCCCGCTCATGAAGTTGGGATACTGTGCGGTTTCAGGCAAGGAAAAGGCTGGAGATACACTTCGTGAGTTCCTTGAACCAGATCTGCCTCCTGTATGGCACGTGGGAGAGTGTATCGACAACACGCGTTCATCGGCCATATTTGCGGGAATTGCCGGAGCATTGGGACATAAGCTGCATGAAATGCCATTTGCTTTCTCTTCACCTGAATGGGGGAATGAGAAGGGAATTGATGCGGCACTGGGATTCCGTCTGAATGGAATCAGTTCCTATCACTGTGTTGAAGCACAGATTTATGGTTCTAAGAACGTCATCGAGTTTCTTAAGTACGGAACGCTTGAGACACTGGGATCATCCATGAATGTGAATACCGATCCTGTAGCTTTGGGAGAACAGATTGTTGCCGATATGAAGGCAAAGAGAAAAGCTATTGGTTGGGATTAAAATTTAACAGTGGGAGCAAAAAGAGCAAGATGGTCATTTGTCCATGCTTGCTCTTTTCACTCAGTGATTATTGATGTTAGTATCATCTTTACCCGATAACTTATCGATGAATTTTTTTGTTTTTCCAGAAAGAAAAGTACATCCGATAATCATTGGTATGACGATGATCAGGGTTACGCCAATAAGTTTTAAAACTTCCATTTGTATGCCCTCCTAAAAACAACACTATGTTGACTTTTGTTCTTAGTGTTATTATAATTTTGTTTATTAAAACAAACAAGTCATTAATCTTATGCATTATGTTGAAGATTCGACACTTTTAAAAAATCTGTTGATTTGGAGGTGTTCAATGTCACGTGAAAGAATTATAAATCAAACCAAACAATTGCTGAAGGCGAGTTTGATGGAATTGCTTGCAGATAAGCCTCTGGCAAAGATTACAGTCAAAGAGTTATGTGAAAAAGCAGATATTAACAGAACAACCTATTATAAATATTATATCGATATTTATGATCAGATGGATAAAATTGAAAATGAGATTATTGCTGATATGCTTGAAAAGCTGGATGCGATTACTGTGGAAAATGTGAATGACAGGAAGAACAGATTGATCGTGATTACGAAGATACTTGAGTATATAGAATCCCGCAGAGAAGAATTTACAACACTTTTGGAAAAGAGTGAATTAAATTTTCAGCATAAGCTGCTCAGCGTTATTGGAGGAAAAATTTTTGATAAGCTTAATGCTCATAATCAGAAGAATGCAGTTCGTTATATTTATATTGTAAATGGCAGCTATGGAATTATAAGGGAGTGGCTGAAAGGCGATATAGATATGGATGTCATCGCATTGGCAAAAGAGTTGGAAGCTTATATTAAGTAGATTAATATATATCTAGAAATAAAAATTCAATTTCCAGAATCCACCACAATAAAAAATATAGATTCTAATTAAAGTTTTTTCTTCTATAGATACAAATATTATGTTCATAGCTCTAAACTTCATAAAAAATAGAACGATATGGATTCTAAATTCATAAAAAATTTGTATAGACCTAAAATTATTGTTGAAAAAACATTCTATATTTTCAGATAAACTAATGCAAAGGACCTTTCGTTAATATGGCACTTATAACTTCCTGCGGCAATTCATGAATGGATTTTGGCGGAGCTGAAGGTGAAGTATAGTCCTGCAGTGCCTTGGACATAATGGCAGCATCATGCCAGCTATCCAATTTATAGCCGCAGTTTTTCTGAACCCCTTCCATGGAAAATCCCAACTGATTATGCAGGCCAAGACTGGCCGGATTTGGCAAAGAGATAACGCCGTAAACAGTATAATACCCCTGAAGGGACAGCAGATCCATAAGTGCCGAATAGAGCGTTCTGCCAAGATCATTTCCCTGATATTCCGGTCTTAAATATACTGACAATTCACATCCCCACTGGTAGGCCTCACGACTGCGATATTCCGAAGCGTAGGCATAACCTGCAATTCTTCCCTGATCCTTTGCGACGATCCATGGATATTGTTCGGTATAATGATGCACGCGTTCCGAAAAGCTATTTAAAGAAGGAATGTCATATTCATAGGTAATAGCTGTATTTTGTACATAGGGTGCATAGATCTCCAAAACTTCCGCAATATCCTCTTCTTTTATCAACTGTAAAATCATTTTCTATCCTTCCTTTACAAAAACCTCCCAAAGAGATGACCTGGTGGGTGAAAAGTGGTTAATTATGCCAAAAACTATGGTTATCATATTACGTTTTT
>JAXJRF010000198.1:0-1792 GCA_036310765.1 Frisingicoccus sp. | reverse complement strand
GCAGCTCAGGCAATGATCGACAGCGGTGTTGACTTTATCGCACATGATGCCAACGAATGTGGTAACGGTGCTATCCTGGCAGCTCAGGCAGCTGGTATCTATGCAACAGGTGATTCTTATGACCAGCATGAACTTGCTCCGGAAACTGTATTAACATCTTCTATGTATAATGTGCCGGTTGTTTATGACATTGCTTACAATGATATTGTCAGCGGTAATTTCAAAGGCGAAGTGAAATACCTCGGTATGAGCGAGGGGGTTGTAGAAATGGCTCCATACTATGATATGGAAGAAGTTATTCCGGAAGAAGTTCGTACAGAACTTGCAGATCTTCAGGCGAAGATCATTTCCGGTGAATTCATTGTACCATTGGATGAAACACTTAGAAAATAATAAAATGGAATTGTAAAACAGATGGACGGGGCGTACCGGATTTGCCGGCACGTCCCATATCTGATTCATAGCGTTGAAGGAGAAAATGTATGGCAATCTTAGAGATGAAGCATATCAGCAAGGCTTTTTCAGGAGTGTATGCGAATGAAGATATTCAGCTGACCGTAGAAAAGGGTGAAATTCATGCACTTCTTGGCGAAAATGGTGCTGGGAAGACAACATTAATGAATATTTTGTTTGGTATTTATACAGCAGACAGCGGAGAAATTTACTGGAAAGGCAAAAAGGTTCAGTTCGCGTCTCCGAAGGATGCGATCGCTCAGGGAATCGGTATGGTTCACCAGCATTTTTCCCTTGTACAAAAGATGACAGTACTGGAAAACATCATCCTTGGATTGAAACAGGATGGTTTGTTTATTTCGAAAATGGATGCCAGGATCCGAATCGTGGAATTGGCTGAAAAATACGGTCTTAAGGTTCGGCCAGATGCCCGTATACGGGATCTTTCTGTTGGTGAGCAGCAGAGAGTAGAGATTTTAAAAGCCTTATACAGAGATGTGGATCTTCTGATCTTGGATGAACCAACAGGTGTGCTGACACCGAAGGAAACAGAAGATTTCTTTGAAGTTTTAAGAAAATTGAAAAGTGAAGGTTATGCGGTCATTATCATTACCCATCGTATGAGTGAGATCATGGCAATCAGTGATCGTGTAACGATTTTGAGAGATGGTAAGAAAGTTAAAGAACTTGTAACTGCTGAGACCAATCCGAAGGAATTATCGACGTGTATGATTGGACGGGAGCTGCAGGATGATTTTGAAATAAAAGAACATCAGGATCTGGGTGTTGCGCTTGAGATGAAAAATATCGGTCTTGAGACAAAGACGAAACACAAACTCCTGGATGGTATCAATCTGACCGTTAAGAAAGGAGAAATCCTTGGTATTGCCGGTGTTGACGGCAATGGTCAGACTGAATTGGCTGAAGTGATTGCAGGTATTCGCAAAAATACCTCTGGAGATGTTTGGTTTATGGGCGAAAATATTCAGAAGGCCAATGTGAAACAGCGTTTTGAAAAGGGAATTTCCTATATTTCTGATGACCGACATGCGGATGGTCTTGTGATCGATATGTCGTTGAAGGATAATATGCTGTTGAAAAACTATGATAAAGAACCTTTTTCAAAGAGAGGTATTTTTAATAGAAAAGCGATTGAAGAACAGGCACAGAAGGCTATTGATAAGTTCCAGATCAAAACAACAGGAACAACAGGTATGGAATCAGTAACGAAACTTCTTTCCGGTGGAAATCAGCAGAAGATCATTATTGCTAGAGAAGTGAATGATGATGTACAGCTGGTGATTGCCAACCAGCCAACCAGAGGACTGGATATCGGTGC
>JAXJRF010000197.1:0-1307 GCA_036310765.1 Frisingicoccus sp. | reverse complement strand
TTGAAAAACCGGTCTGGTATGTCAATGACCGGGACAGCGATACGGATTATGTGGGCTATTCGGATAATGCGGACCGTATGGGAGCGATCGGAAAGGTCTTCCCGCTTTTGTTTTTCCTTGTGGCGGCCCTTGTCAGTCTGACAACAATGACACGAATGGTCGAAGAACAGCGTATGCAGATCGGTACATTGAAGGCCCTTGGTTACAGCAAATTCTGGATCGCAGCCAAGTATGTTGGTTATGCCTTGATTGCCACATTGGGCGGTTCCATTGTCGGGGTTCTTTTTGGTCAGAAGGTTTTTCCGTTGATTATTGTGAATGCCTATAAGATCATGTATATACATATGCCAAATGTTGTTGTCCCGTATAATATGAATTATGCTGTGATGGCGACTGTGGCAGCAGTTGCATGTACGATGGTGGCCACCATAAGCTCCTGTTATGCGGCATTGGCAGCACAGCCGGCGGAACTTATGCGTCCGGAAGCACCAAAGGTTGGAAAGAAAGTTCTGCTTGAAAGGATTCCGGCAATCTGGGTACACTTAAGTTTTACATGGAAGTCGACGATCCGTAACCTGATGCGGTACAAAAAGCGTTTCTTTATGACCATCTTCGGTATCGGCGGTTGTATGGCATTGATGCTGGTTGGTTATGGTTTAAAAGATTCCATTATGGATGTGGCCATACTTCAGTTTGACAAGATTCAGGTCTATGATCTGATGGCGATTGTCGATGAGGATATTGCCGACGGTGACAGAGAAGAGCTGCACCGGACACTGGAAGAGGATGACCGGGTCAATTCGTATATGGATGGCTATATGCGTATGACAGAGATGACATTTGGGGATGTAAATAAAGACATTTATCTCTATGTTCCATCCCGACTGGATGGTCTGGATCAGTTTGTAACCTTTAACTACCGCAACACAGGTGAAACTTGGCATCTGGATGAGAATAGCGTAGTCATTACAGAAAAGGTGGCGAGAGATCTTGGCATTTCCAAAGGTGACAAGATTCAGATCAAGCTGGAGGATGACCGTCGTGTGACTTTGGAGATTACAGATATATGTGAAAATTATCTCTCTCATTATCTGTACATAGCACCTCAGCTGTATGCATCCATTGCCGGTGCAGAACCGGAATATAATAATATTTTTGCCACAGTAGGAGAGGATGCAGAAGATGAGCTGACCCAGATTGGTGAAGAGCTGTTGAAGAACAATGCCGTATTAACGGTTTCTTATACGAACAATATGGCAGAAACTCTGGAAGATATGATTCAGGTTTTGGACAGTGTCATCATTGTA
>JAXJRF010000196.1:0-1689 GCA_036310765.1 Frisingicoccus sp. | reverse complement strand
CTTCTGCAATACACTTTGCATGCCTTGTCCGGATGTCTGGTTAAATAATTCAATGTAATGTAAGCTCCAAAGCTGGAACAGAAAAATCCAATCTCCGCCTTCGGATATTTTTCTTTAATATAATCTTCAACAGTTTCCAGATCTGCCATACAATTTTCCACCGACAGCTCTTCTTTTCCTGCAGGACTCTCCCCATGGGCAGGAAAATCAAAAGCGATCACGCCTATTCCCTGCTCTGGAAATTCATGGAATATCCGCTGTGCTGTCACACTTTGCTTGCTGCTGTTAAATCCATGGACAACAATGACTATCATCTTTTCATCGCCTTTAATATTTTCAATATAGGGGATTTCGTATGCTCTTTTCATAATCTTTCGCCTCCTGCCATTTTAATCATTCTAAAAAAGTTTTTTCTTCTTAAAATAAATAATTTCTGCAACGATGATAATTGCCGTCACAATAATTACTGCAAAATATCCATATTTCCATTGAAGTTCGGGCATATAGGCAAAGTTCATGCCGTACCACCCGGTCAAAAGCGTAAGAGGCAGAAAAAATGTCGTAACGACTGTCAGGAGACACATAATCTTATTCTGCTGGGCATCCTGCTGTGACTGGTATAATTCACGCAGCTGAAGCACATTCTCACGCAGAAGACGAATATGATTTTGCAGTCGCTCTATACGAAGTGCATATCTCGCCCATTGTTCTGTGCTTTTAATAAGTGTTGGATTGTCCGCTGACTGGAACAAATCTCCCATCGCCGTCAGCTGTTCATAGTAGGCGTTAAATTCAGAAAGCTTTTGACGTAGCTTTGTGAGAACCTCATAAAAATCCTTTGACACACCTTTGAGCAGATCATCTTCCATCTTTTCCATTTCTTTTTCAAAATGCAGTAAATACAGAACATCATTCTCAATCATTTGTTCCATGAGCTGCAGCAAAAAATGATCCGGCGACTGGACATTCTGAATTTTATTTACCTGTTTTTCCAGCCATCGTTTGGCGTCCCCTGTATCTTCGATAAAAACAATCTGATCTTCTGTCATATAGAATTCAAAGGTCATCGATGGGCGGCGTTGTTCATTCTTCTGCGGTATTCGAAACATTCCCAAAACACAGTCCGAATAGACTTCCGCCTTACAATAACGGATCGATCCCATACTATGTAAAAGTTCTTTGCAATTTGGAAATAAATCTTTTTTCGCACGAAATTCATCCCCACTCATAATCGTAATCCTGTTCATGATATCCCCCCTGACAAAAACAGGCACCTCCAGCGAACTTTATATAGTCTGTGTCGCCTGAAGGTGCCCTGGTCTATTCTTTTGGATTTTACATTTTATCACTTTGATATGTAATATAAATAGTATCGATGCCATCCGGACTTTCACCGTTCAACGGTTCTTTATAGAGAAATCCTGGCTGACCGGTTCTTGGATGAAAAAAGCGGCGGCTCTTTTCAAGGGACAAATGCTCAAGTGCCTCCGGCATACGTTTCAACAGCCATGTCGACAACAATCGTTTCTTATGGGCCGGTAAAATACCTTCAATCGGATATTTTTCCAGCCGTCCCAGTTCTTTTTTATAAGTGGTTAAAGATGCACTCATATCAAAATGCATCCACAGACTATAATCCAGGTTATCTCCAGGAAAGAGAATATGACTCTTCCAGTCAAAAAACATGGT
>JAXJRF010000195.1:0-4272 GCA_036310765.1 Frisingicoccus sp. | reverse complement strand
TATAAGTTCCGAACGATGAAGGAGAATGTGGAAAACTTTTCGGCGGTTGCAGACGATGACCGTATTACGAAAGTCGGAAAGGTACTTCGAAAATACAGACTGGATGAATTCCCACAGTTTTTTAATATTTTATTGGGGGACATGAGTCTTGTGGGTCCGCGTCCGGAGATGTTGGAAAATGTCTATTTATATACGAAAGAGTATCCGGAATTTGCTTACCGTCTTCGCGTGAAAGCGGGGCTTACCGGTTATGCACAGATTGCCGGAAAATACAACACAACACCGAAATATAAGCTAATTCTCGATTTGATGTATATTGAGAATTACAGCATTGTAAAAGATTTTAAACTGATTCTGCAGACCCTGATCGTTTTCTTTAAACCGGACAGTACGGAAGCCTTTGATGAGGGTCAGTATGAACATCTTGAAAAGTTTGCAGGATTTCTTGAAGAAAACTGGAAAGAAAGTGGAGAATGATCAATGAAAGAAAGTACACTGAGTGCCGGGATTGTGACATACAATAACTCGGCAGAAATTGCAGACTGTCTGCGTTCCCTTATAGAATACACACAGGGAATCAATCTGCAGATTTATGTTTATGACAATCAGTCGAAGGATGATACGGTAGAGATCATACACCGCAAATTTCCTCAGGTGCACGTGATTGAGGGTGAGGCGAATCGAGGTTTTGGTTATGGTCATAACCGGATTATTGAGGCAGTGGATTCGGATTTTCATATGGTGGTGAATCCGGATATTACGTTCACTGAGAATGTAGTTCAAAAACTGGCGGCATTCATGGTGCGTTATGAGCGGGTGGGACAGGTTACACCGATGATCAAGAATCCGGATGGCAGTGAACAGCTCCTTCCTAAAAAAGATCCCACATTTGCCTATGTGATTTTAAGCAAGTTTCCGCCGTTTCGTTATTATCGTGCCGATTATACGCGGGCAAATGAGAAATTCAGAAAACCGACCCGTATTTTATCAAGTACAGGATGCTTTTCTATGATTCGGACGTCTGTTCTTAAAGAGCTTGGCGGATACGATGAACGCTTTTTTATGTATTTTGAAGATGCGGATCTTTCAAGAAGAATCCGTCAGAAGTATGATATTGTATTTTATCCGAATACCTTTGTCTATCATGCATGGAAAAGAGACAATACACGCAGCCTTCGGGGGATACGTATATTTCTGACATCAATGGTCAAGTATTTTTGGAAATGGAAATAGGATATGATGATTGATATATTAATGGCCACATATAATGGTGAAAAACATCTGGAGGAGCAGCTGATCTCCATTGAGAATCAGACATATAAGAACTGGCGTCTGACGGTCCATGATGACGGTTCCTCGGATGGAACATGGAAGATACTGGAGAGATTTCAGCACCGTCAGGGAACAGACAAGGTTCGGCTTGTGAAAAATGATCCGCCGACCGGTGCTTCAAAGCGGAACTTTATCGGGCTTGTAAAATCTTGTGACGGCGAATATATGATGTGCTGCGATCAGGACGATGTGTGGCATAGGGATAAGATAAAGCAAACCTTTCACAGAATGCGTCAGATGGAGCAAAGATTTGGGAAAGATATTCCCCTTCTTGTTCATACTGATCTGAAGGTTGTGGATGCCGAATTGGGAGAGATACACCCGAGCTTTCATTCTTACATGAATCTCCGTACAGATGACATTCTGGCGAGAGAATTGGCTCAGAATCAGGTCACCGGATGCACGATTATGATCAATAAACCGTTAAAAAAATATGTTGATCAGACAGAGAATACGGAAAAAATTGTGATGCACGATCACTGGATGGCACTTATTGCCCTTGTTTTTGGGAAAATGAGTTATCTGAACAAGGCGACGATCGATTATCGCCAGCATGGTGATAATTCAGTCGGTGCTCAGGATGCAAAAAGCCTGAGCTATATGTGGCAGCGATTCCTTAAAGGAAGGACAAGGTTCGTTCAGGATATGCAGGATTCATGCGGTCAGGCGGCCTACTTTATAGAGCTATATGGCACTTGTATTAAGGATGAAAAAGTGGTAGAATTATTAATAAACTATGCTTATTTGTACGAAAAATGTAAAATTAACCGGATTTTTGCTTTCTTCCGTTATGGCTTTTGGAAGAAAGGAACGGTGCGTAAAATAATGCAGGTAATTTGGGGATGATACTCAATGAATATAAATCAGATCATTTTAAAAGCTTCAGAAGGATTGAAACCAGTCTTGAAAAAGATATTTCCTCAGAAGCTGCTTCAAAATATAAAAAACATATTTGTAGAAAAAAATTACAACCGGATGGTGCAGCAGGGAAGACGGCCGCTTGACCGTCAGAAATACCCGGATGGGATCAATCTGGTTGGTTTAGTGCGTGCTGAAATGGGGCTGGGACAGAGCTGTCGTTTGTTAGCGAATGAATTGGAACACAGCGAAGTGAACTACTCCCTTTATGATTTTCAGCTTGGCAGCCAATTGCTTAAATCCGGCGATCACACATGGGATGCGAAGATTTCTGAAGATTTGCCGTATAATATCAATCTCATACATATTAATCCGGATGAGATGATGCTTATGTATAACCGTATGGAAGCAGACTGCTGGCATGACCGTTATAATATTGCCTTCTGGCTTTGGGAACTGGAAACGATTCCGGATCACTGGCAGAAGTTTTTTCCGATGCTCGATGAGATATGGACACCGTCCGAATTCATCAGCCGTAATTTAAGAAAGGTAACCGATATCCCTGTCCGTACGATGCCTTATTGTGTAGAGGCACCGGTAGATGCCGGCATGGATCGGAAGTATTTTGGACTCCCAGAGGATAAATTCTTATTTTTAACGATGTACGATTCGAACAGTACGATCGAAAGAAAGAATCCGACAGGAGCCATTCGTGCGTTTAGAAAAGCTTTTAAAAACAACCCGGATGTGGGAATTGTCGTAAAGGTGAATAACGCCAAACCGCGAGATATGGAACATTTGAACCATATGCTGAAAGACTGTAAAAATGTTTATTATATTACGGACACGCTGACAAAGGTGGAAGTGAATTCTCTGATTCGTCAGGTGGATGTTTTTGTGTCGCTGCATCGTGCAGAAGGCTTCGGGCTTGTTATGGCGGAGGCGATGATCGTCGGAACGCCAGTCATTGCGACCAACTGGTCTTCAAACACAGAATTTATGAATCCAGAAGTTGCCTGTATGGTAGACTGCGGTTTTGTGACTTTGGAAAAAGACAGTCCGCCGTATAAAAAGGGTGCCGTATGGGCAGATCCGGATGTGGATCAGGCGGCCCGCTATATGCGTAAGCTTTATAAGAATCCGGAATATTACAGTAAGCTGCAGAAAGATGCACAGAACTATATTTTGGAGAAATTGAGCATGGAACGTGCTGTAAATAGATTAGAGAAACGAGTGAGAGAGATTTATGAAACATTTGAGAGAAATATATGATTACCGGCAGATGATCTACAGTCTGGTAAGAAAAGAACTGAGAGGACGTTATAAGGGTTCGGCACTGGGATTTTTGTGGACATTCATTAATCCACTGCTCCAGCTTCTGGTATATACCTTTGTTTTCTCGATCGTTATGCCGAACAACATTGACAAGTTTTACTTATATTTGTTTATCGGTTTAATACCATGGCTGTTTTTCAGCGGCTCATTGACAGGTGGGGCGGCATGTATTCTTAACCAGAAGGACATGGTTAAAAAGATCTACTTTCCGAGAGAGGTTATGCCGATTGCCTATGTTACGAGTAACTTTGTCAATATGCTTTTATGTTTTATCGTCATATTTGCGGTTATCATCGTGTCTGGAATCGGTATTAACATCAAAGCGGTTTTATATCTTCCGATCATCTGGATCGTCGAATATATTATGTGTCTTGGCGGTGCTATGCTGACATCTGCATTGACGGTATACTTCCGCGATCTGGAATATATTCTTGGTATTGTTACAATGGCGTGGATGTATATGACACCGGTTGTCTATTCTCTTGAGATGGTACCGGAGAGACTCAGACCATTGATGAACCTTAACCCTATGACACCGGTTATCGTTGCTTACAGGGATATTTTGTACAGCAAACAGATACCGGAACTTGGAACACTGGCCAGTGGATTTACCCTTGGAATTATCGTGCTTGTGATCGGTTATATTGTGTTCCAGAAATTACAGAGAGGATTCGCGGAGGAATTATAAATGAAACCGGGAAATGCAATAGAAGTTAAAAACGTTAAAAAGAAATTTAAAGTATATTT
>JAXJRF010000194.1:0-4743 GCA_036310765.1 Frisingicoccus sp. | reverse complement strand
GGGTGAAGGAACAGTGACTAAAATATTAGATCAGATAAAAAAAGCAAATGATATAAAAAAGATTGATCCATCCCAATATGGAGCACTGGCAGACGAATTAAGAACATTTATTATCAATTCGGTAAGCCAGACGGGCGGTCATCTGGCATCCAATCTTGGAGTTGTGGAACTGACAATGGCACTTCACCTCTGTCTCGATCTGCCAAAGGATAAAATTATCTGGGATGTTGGACATCAATCCTATACACATAAGATTCTTACTGGGCGACAGGATCAGTTTCCGGGACTTCGTACTTTCGGAGGAATGAGCGGATTCCCAAAACAGAGGGAGAGCCAGTGTGATGCCTTCGATACGGGACACAGTTCCACTTCGATTTCTGCAGCTCTCGGCTATGTCCGAGCGCGGGAATTAACGGATGATGACTATACTGTTGTTGCTGTCATCGGTGATGGATCATTGACGGGAGGCATGGCTTATGAAGCCCTGAATAATGCGGCCCATTTAAATTCCAATTTGATTATTATTTTAAATGACAATAAAATGTCCATTTCTGAAAATGTCGGCGGTATGAGTAAATATCTGAACGGGATCCGAATGAATGAAAATTATATTGAGCTGAAATCCGATGTGGAGACAGCCCTCAGAAAGATTCCGGGTATTGGAGATTCTGTGGCAAGAGGTGTAAAGAAATCAAAGGATTCCTTAAAACAGTGGCTAATCCCCGGCGGATTTTTTGAAGATCTGGGCATCGAATATATGGGACCGTTTGACGGACACGATATGAATCAGCTTATGCGTGCCATTAAAACCGCTAAAAAGGAAAAACAGGCGGTGATCGTTCATGTCATTACGAAAAAAGGTAAGGGTTATGAACCGGCCGAAAAACGTCCGTCGGAGTTCCATGGTGTGGGCAAGTTTGATGTGCAGAGCGGAGAGATTGCCAAAGGTTCAAAAATGACCTATACCGAGGCTTTTTCAAAAGCCATCCAGTATATTGGGACAAAGGATGAGAGGGTTGTGGCTGTCAGTGCGGCAATGCCGTCAGGAACTGGACTGACAAAGTTTTCGAAACGGTTTCCGAAACGATTTTTCGATGTGGGAATTGCGGAAGAGCATGCAGTGACTTTTGCCGGCGGACTTGCAGCCGGAGGATTGAAACCTTATGTGGCGATTTACTCTTCATTTTTCCAGAGAGCCTATGATCAGATAATTCATGATGTATGCATTCCGGATCTGCCGGTTGTATTTTGCGTGGATCGTGCAGGAATTGTCGGAGCGGACGGGGAAACCCATCAGGGGATTTTAGATTTATCTTTCTTTAGTTCAATTCCAAATATGACGGTTTTTGCACCGAAGAATCTGTACGAACTGTATGATATTATGAAGTTTTCGCTGGATTATAACCACCCATTGGCGATCCGATACCCAAGAGGAGAGGCTTTTGATGGTGAACAGGAGCATCGCGCACCCATTGTTCTTGGCAAGAGTGAAATGCTCTATGAAGGGGAACAGGTAGCCCTTGTTGCTGTTGGAAGTATGGTTGAGACGGCTGTTCAGGTTAAGGATGAACTGGCAGAGTCGGGAATTCAGGCAACGGTTGTGAATGCCCGTTTTGTGAAACCTTTGGACACAGAGATGCTCGATCATCTTGCAGAAAAACATAATATGATTGTTACGATGGAAGAAAATGTGATCCGGGGCGGTTTCGGAGAAGCTGTTTCCGATTATTATATGACAAAGGGATCTGCCGTATATGTTAAGCATGTAGGCATTCCTGATGAATTTGTTGAACATGGCAATGTTGCCCAATTGAAGACATCCCTTGGAATGGATGCCTGGGCCATTGCGGGGAAGATTTTATCTGAGGTATTGCTATGAAAAAGAGATTAGATGTGCTTTTAGTGGAACGGCGTCTGGCAGACTCCCGGGAAAAGGCAAAGGCAATCATCATGACAGGTAATGTGTTTGTCAATGGGGAGAGAGAAGATAAGGCCGGAACAACCTTCGATGAAGAAAAAGCGCAGATTGAGATTAAAGGTCATACGATGAAATACGTAAGCCGCGGTGGCTATAAACTTGAAAAAGCCATCGATGTTTTTGGGGTTGATGTAAAGGACAAGGTGTGTATGGACATCGGTTCTTCCACCGGCGGATTTACAGATTGTATGCTGCAGAACGGTGCAGTAAAGGTTTTTGCTGTGGATGTTGGACGCGGTCAGTTGGATTGGAAACTTCGGCAGGATGAACGTGTGGTCAGTATGGAGAAAACAAATATCCGATATGTGACACCAGAGGATATTGGTGAGCCGATTGCATTTGCATCGGTGGATGTATCCTTTATTTCATTGGCATTGGTGCTGCCTGCAGCAAGAGCACTGCTGACAGAAGATGGACGTATGGTTTGCCTGATCAAGCCCCAGTTCGAAGCCGGCAGAGAGAAAGTTGGAAAGAAGGGTGTTGTCAGAGATAAGGCCGTACATATTGAAGTGATTGAAAAAGTCATGGGGATTGCGGACGAACTGCACTTTAAAGTACTTGGTCTGGATTATTCTCCGATCAAAGGACCGGAAGGAAATATTGAGTATTTGATTTATCTTGAAAAACGGCCGGAAGATGAGACAGTGGTTCACGAATCGATCGATGCAAGAGCTGTAGTGGAGCAGTCTCATACTTCATTATAACAGGAGAGACAGATGGATAAATTTTTAATTGTGACAAATCAGGATAAGGATATCGATTTAAAGGTTACGAAAGAAATTCAGAAATATATTATTTCCAGAGGCAGGGAGTGTCATTTGGCCGAACCCCTCGTAGGAACAGACCCGCTCAAAACCGGGTATACAGATCTGAGCAAATTGCAGGAAGATATTGACTGTGTGATCGTGCTTGGCGGGGACGGCACGTTTATTCAGACAGTTCGTGACTTTAAGGGACTGGACATACCTATGGTTGGTGTCAATATGGGAACGGTCGGATTTTTGGCAACGATTGATCTCGACAATCTGTATGATAGTCTGGATGCACTTGTTGATGGGGATTATACCATTCAAAATCGGATTCTTCTGCGCGGTGAAGTTTATCGAGAAGGACGTCGCCTTCAGAAAAGCATTGCCTTTAATGATGTGATCGTCACCCGATCCGGATTTTCCCGTCTGGTTGAATTGAAAATTTATGTTAATGATCAGCTGCTGGACATTTATGCAGCCGATGGTGTCATTGTTTCCACACCGGCAGGTTCAACGGGCTACAATTTATCTGCCGGAGGTCCGGTTGTATTTCCGGAGACGGAGATGATGATCATTACACCAATCTGTCCCCACTCATTATCTGCACGAAGTGTGGTTGTTTCTGCACAGGCGAAAGTTCGTGTGGAAATCGGACGAAGAAGAAAGACCCAGAAAGAGGAGGCATTGGTCACTTACGATGGTGATACTGTCTGGGAATTGGAATCTTCGGATGTGGTGGAGATCGTCCAGGCGAGCAAGAAGGTGCCGGTAGTAAATATACGTCAGAAAAGCTTCTGCGATATATTGCGCAATAAAATGAAAAATGTTTGATTAATATAGAATGTGCAGAAGGGAGTGTCTGAGTTGAAATCAAAACGACATGCGAAAATATTAGAGCTTATTGATAAATATGATATCGAAACACAGGACGAACTTGCCGAGCGATTGAATGATAATGGATTTTCAGTGACTCAGGCGACAATTTCCAGAGATATCCGCGAGCTCAAACTATCCAAGGTTTCCGGAAGTAATGGGCGTCAAAAATATGTGGCTTTCATAAAACCGACGATGGAGATGACAGATAAATATTCAAGAGTTCTGAAGGAAGGATATATTTCAAAAGAACTGGCAACAAGTCTGATCGTTATCAAAACGGTTACAGGTATGGCGATGGCAGTGGCAGTGGCGATTGACCATATGGAACTTCCGGGGGTTGTTGGCTGTATTGCAGGTGATGATACGATTATGTGTGCCCTCCGAAGTGATGAAGATGCACATATCGTTATGGAAAAAATTAATCAGATGCTGAAATAGGTGAGAAGATGCTTTTAAGTGTACATGTAAAAAATCTGGCACTGATCGATGAAGTGGAGATGAATTTTGAGGATCATCTGAATATTCTTACAGGTGAGACGGGTGCCGGTAAATCGGTACTGATGGGGGCTGTGAATATGGCTCTTGGTGCCAGAGTTCCAAAAGATATGATCCGAAAAGGTGCGGATTATGCATTGGCAGAATTGTTTTTTTCGGCATCGGATCCAAGGGTTTTGGAGATCTTAAGGTCTATGGAGATTCCGATCGAAGATGATTCGGTCATCATATCGAGAAGAATGACTGCCGGACGGAGTGTCAGCCGGATCAATGGGGAGATTGTATCTTCTGCCGATGTGCGAAAAGCCGGACAGCTTTTATTGGACATTCATGGTCAGCATGATCATCAGTCACTGTTGGATAAATCCAGACATCTGGTCATATTGGATCGTTTTATCCGGGAACCGTTAGGTGATAAAAAAGAAAAAATGGCCAAAGCTTATCAAAATTATACCCATTATAAGGATATGTATGAAAAGCAGGCTTTAGATAATGAAGAACGTCTTCGAAGGATCGATTTTCTTGAATTTGAACTGGAGGAGATTGAAAATGCCCATCTTGTTGTGGGAGAGGACGAACAACTGGAAGCTGATTACCGAAAAATGTCCCATGGTCGGGAAATCATAGAGAAATTATCCCAGGTTC
>JAXJRF010000193.1:0-1802 GCA_036310765.1 Frisingicoccus sp. | reverse complement strand
TCTCCGCAGTTGCCAGCAGCCAGTATGGCGGTCAGTCGGTGGATATCCGTCACCTCGGAAAATATTTACGCAAGAGCTACAATAAATATAAAACCCAGATCATGGAACAGTATGGTGACAGACTGGATGCAGATACTATCGAAGGTATTGTTCATACACGTTTAATGGATGAACTTCGTTCTGGTGTTCAGACAATCCAGTACCAGATCAATACATTAATGACAACGAATGGACAGTCTCCATTTGTCACTGTATTTCTTAATCTGGATCCAAATGATGAATATATCGAAGAAAATGCACTGATCATTGAAGAAATTCTTCGTCAGCGTCTTGAAGGTATTAAAAACGAAGTGGGTGTGTATGTGACACCGGCGTTCCCTAAACTTGTTTACGTTCTGGATGAGCATAACTGCTTAAAGGGCGGAAAGTATGACTATATTACAAAGCTTGCTGTACGCTGCTCCGCAAAACGTCTCTATCCGGATTACATTTCCGCAAAGAAAATGCGTGAAAACTATGAAGGCAATGTATTCAGTCCGATGGGATGTCGTAGTTTCTTAACACCATGGAAGGATGAAAATGGCGAATATAAATTCGAAGGACGTTTCAATCAGGGTGTTGTAAGTATTAATCTTCCTCAGATCGGTATTATTGCCCGCGGCGATGAAGAAAAGTTCTGGAAATTATTCGATGAACGTCTTGATCTTTGTTATGAAGCTTTAATGTGCCGACATAGAGCACTTGAGGGAACAACTTCGGATGTCAGCCCAATCCACTGGCAGTACGGAGCGATTGCACGTCTTGGAAAAGGCGAAAAGATCGACAAGCTGCTTCATAATGGTTATTCTACACTTTCTCTTGGTTACATCGGTTTATATGAAGTGACGAAGCTGATGAAAGGTGTGAGCCATACAACACCAGAAGGTGAAGAATTTGCTGTCAAAGTTATGAATCATTTGCGTGAAACAACAAATCGTTGGAGAAAAGACACAGGTATCCACTTCAGTCTTTACGGAACACCTGCAGAATCTCTCTGCTATCGTTTCGCAAGAATCGATATGGAACGTTTTGGTGTGGTCGAAGATGTGACAGATAAGGGATATTATACAAACTCCTATCATGTGGATGTTCGTGAAAAGATTGATGCTTTCAGCAAGTTTAAGTTCGAAAGCCAGTTCCAGAAGATTTCTGCTGGTGGTGCAATCTCTTATGTAGAGATTCCAAATATGCGTCATAATCTTGAAGCATTGGAAGAACTGGTGAAATTCATCTATGATAACATTCAGTATGCCGAATTCAATACAAAATCCGACTACTGCCATTGCTGTGGTTATGATGGTGAGATTATCATTAATGAAGATCTTGAATGGGAATGCCCACAGTGCGGCAATAAAGATCATGCCAAGATGAATGTTACCCGCCGTACATGTGGATATCTTGGAGAAAATTTCTGGAATGTGGGTAAAACAAAGGAAATTGCAGCCCGCGTTCTTCATATCTAGGAGCAGGTTATGAATTATGCAGATATAAAACAATATGATATAGCCAATGGACCGGGGGTGCGGATCTCACTTTTCGTGAGCGGCTGTACCCATCGGTGCCCGAATTGTTTTAATGAAGTTGCCTGGGATTTTAATTACGGCAAACCTTTTACAGAAGAGAATATTGATCAGATTCTTGAATATCTGGAGCCGGATTATATCTGGGGATTAACACTTCTGGGAGGTGAACCGATGGAACGGTCCAATCAGCAGGGAATTTTGCCATTGGTTCGAAAAGTAAAGGAACGTTATCCAAATAAG
>JAXJRF010000192.1:0-5544 GCA_036310765.1 Frisingicoccus sp. | reverse complement strand
GCGCTTTATCGCAGCCGGTATGTCAAACCGTTCCATCACCATTGAAGGGGTTCCAGGGAACGCACTTGGTGCTTATCTGAATGGCGCATCCATTACAGTCCATGCCAATGCCCAGGATGCCGTCGGTGATACGATGAATGAAGGACAGATCATTATCTATGGCAATATCGGCGATGCTGCCGGCTACGCCATGCGCGGCGGTAAAATATATGTTCAAGGCAATGCCGGCTATCGTGCAGGCATTCATATGAAAGCCTATGAGGATAAAATTCCTGTGATGATCATTGGCGGTACAGCTGGAAGCTTTTTAGGCGAATATCAGGCCGGCGGTACGATCATTGTCCTTGGTCTCAACGCAGGAGATCATCCGATCGTCGGTAATTTCCCTTGCACAGGTATGCATGGCGGAAAGATGTTTTTGCGAGGCAATTGCGAGAATATCCAGTTTCCGGGACAGGTTACTGTCAAAAGTGCGACAGACACTGATATTGAAGAAATTAAGGGGCATTTATCCGAATACTGTGCTGTATTTGGATACGATCTTGATGAGATGCTGAGCGCCCCATTCACCGTTGTTATTCCGGATAATAAAAATCCGTATAAACAAATGTATGTAGAAAACTAGAAGAAAGTAGGTAGGATGATGAAATATTCTAAGCAAGAGGTCATACAATATGTTCTGGAAGATGATATAAAATTTATCCGCCTTGCTTTTTGCGATGTATTTGGCAAACAAAAAAATATATCGATTATGCCAGGAGAACTTCCTCGTGCTTTTGAATATGGAATTGCCATTGATGCATCTGCAATCGCAGGATTTGGAGATGAAACTCATTCCGATCTGCTGCTCCATCCGGAGGCAGAAACACTGATGATACTTCCCTGGAGACCGGAGCATGGTCGGGTTGTCCGCATGTTCTGCAGCATTTCCTATCCTGATGGCAGACCTTTTGAGTGTGATACACGTCATCTTTTGCAGCAGGCAATTAAAGATGCTGAAGATGACGGACTCCATTTTTTCTTTGGTTCCGAACAGGAATTCTATCTTTTCCAATTAGATGAGAACGGGGAACGCACAAATGTACCTTACGATCAGGCCGGTTACATGGATATTGCTCCGGAAGATAAAGGCGAAAATATCCGTCGTGAAATCTGCCTTACTCTGGAACAGATGGGCATTCGTCCGGAAAGTTCCCACCATGAGGAAGGTCCTGGCCAGAATGAGATTGATTTCCGCTATTCCGATCCGCTTACCGCAGCTGATAATGCCATGACGTTTCAGACGGTCGTTCGGACAGTGGCCCACAGCAACGGCCTGGATGCCGATTTCAATCCAAAACCCCTTGAAGATAAACCTGGAAATGGTTTCCATATTAATATGTCCGTAAAATCGGATGACGGTTCCGATCATATGGATCATATGATCGCTGGCATCCTTGAGAAGGTTTCTGAAATGACCCTCTTTTTAAATCCTACCGAAAGTTCTTATAAACGTTTCGGCAGTGACAAAGCACCGGCATATATTTCTTGGTCTACCGAAAATCGTTCCCAGCTTGTAAGAATTCCGGCGGCAGTCGGAGAATATCGTCGTGCCGAGCTGCGTTCACCGGATCCAATGTCCAATACCTATCTTGCATTTACACTGATGATCTATGCAGGATTGTACGGCATACGTCATAAGCTGGAACTTCCGGCCGCTGCTGACCTGAATTTTTATAAAGCCGATGCCGAAACACTTAAAAGTTTCGAAAAGTTACCTCCGGATATCACAGCTGCCCGTAATGCTGCATCCGGAAGTACTTTCATCCGTAAACATATTCCAGACACAATTTTAGATATTTACTGTAAAGAAACAGCTCATTGAGTAACGAATAACAGAAAGGGAGGGGTGCCAAAATGGGTTTAAAAGAACGTGTATACAGTATGCTGATTGTATCATCCGCATCAACTTTTAACTCAACAATGGCATCCATGCTCCCCGAATCAACCTACTCTCCAATCCGCATCGTATCGAATATAAGTGCCGCCAAAAGGGCCATTGCGGAAAGGGCCTATGATTTTGTTCTGATCAACTCCCCTTTGCCGGATGACGCAGGTACCCAATTTGCCATTGATACCTGCACTTCCAAAGGAACGGTCGTTCTTCTTCTTGTCCGTACAGACATTCATGGAGCCGTCTATGAGAAGGTTGCTAAACATGGTGTTTTTACGCTGGCGAAACCGACTGCCAAGGCCACACTTATTCAGGCCCTCGGCTGGATGGTCAGTGCCCGCGAACGGCTGCGTCAATTCGAGAAGAAAACTTCATCCATCGAGGAAAAGATGGCTGAGATCCGAATTGTCAACAGAGCTAAATGGCTCCTCATCAGCGAATTGAAGATGAGTGAACCAGATGCCCATCATTATATTGAAAAACAGGCGATGGACTGCTGTGTGACGAAAAAGGCCATTGCAGAAGATATTATAAAAACTTATTCTTAATACATAAAAGCGGGTATCCCCCGATCATCCAATCCGATGACCAGGCGATACCCGCTTTCTATATGTATATATCTTATTTTTTATGTTTCATATCATCCGCTTCTTTAAGTGATTGTTTAACCATCTTTGTCAATGCAAACAGTGCAAGGGCATTTGGAATAACCATCAGGTAATTGAAGGCATCTGTTAATTCCCAAACAAGATCATTGGACATCAATGTTCCAAGGAAAATAAATACTAAGGCAATGATCGTATAGATCACTGTACTGATCTTAGCATTCTTCTCACCAAAGAGATAAACCACATTGATCTTACCAAACATGTTCCAGCTAAGAATTGTGGAAAATGCAAAGAAAAACAGACAGATGGCTACGAAAGCTGCACCAACGCCCTGACCCATAACCGTACCGAAAGCAGTCTGAGCAAGATTGGATTTTGTCAGTGTGGAAGTTGCTGCTGCACCACATTCATGAAGTGGACCGCCTGTTGTGTAAAGTGTAGAAATAATAACTAACGCATTCAATGTCAAAACAACAAAAGTATCAATGAACACACCGGCCATAGCAACAATACCCTGTTCATGAGGATGACTTACATGGGCCTGAGCATGGGCATGAGGTGTAGAACCCATACCTGCTTCATTGGAAAAGAGACCACGTTTTGCACCCTGGCTGATCGCCGTCTTTAAGGCACTACCAAATGCACCGCCGACAATTGCCTGAGGCTGGAAAGCATATTTGAAAATCATTGCAAATGTTTCCGGAATGTACTGGATACGGAAAATCAGAACGATCAAACCGCCAAGTAAAAATACAGCCGCCATAATAGGCACCAGTTTTTCGCAGACAGCCGCCAGACGTTTCACACCGCCAAGGAAAATAAATCCGCAAATAACAACCAGAATAATACCGAGCACCCAGGCAGGAACACCAAAGGCATTTTCAAATGTGGAACCGATAGAATTGGACTGTACCATACATCCCATAAATCCTAATGCAAGAATAATTGCAACTGCAAAGAAACTTGCAAGGAACTTGCCAAGTCCGCCTTTAAAGGCTGTTGTAATATAGTATGCCGGACCACCATGGATATTACCATCTTTATCAACAACACGTGTCTTCTGTGCCAAAGTTGCTTCCGCATAAATCGTTGCCATACCGAAAAACGCAATGATCCACATCCAGAAAATAGCACCAGGACCACCTGTCAGGATCGCACCGGATGCACCAATAACGTTACCCGTACCGACCTGAGCCGCAATCGCTGTTGCAAGAGCCTGAAAAGAAGTCATACCATTTTCATGTTTCGTTCCCTTTAAAGACAAGCCACCGAAAACCTTTTTCAAACCCGCTGTAAAATAACGGATCTGAACAAAACGGGTTTTGATCGTGTACCATACGCCAACTGCGACAAGCAGAAAGACCAAAATATAACTGGATAAATAGTTGTTAAAGTTTACCACCAATGGGTAAAGTGCAGCTTCAATATTCGCCATCATCATTTTTCCCTCCTGAAATAACATAAAAAAACGGAACAGCTGAAAATTCAACTGCTCCGGAGAAGACAATCCTATCAAGTGTACGCCAATATATCTATCACGTGTACTTTCTCTGTCCTTTTACCTGAGAGATTCAGCAGCTTTCACTGCCTTGCACCTTCGGTACTCATTTCTGAGATTCTCCAGAGCTACATCCATTCCTAGTCCCCGTCCGATCTCGGACACCTGAGAGTTTTACTCCTTCGGTAGGCTAACGCCATTCCCCTAAGAACTTCATCTGCCGTTATTCATAGTAATAACCGTACCACGCGGACACTTGTTTGTCAACACTCTTCTATTAACGTACTAAAATAAATACATTATCCAATACCGCCATATAAAATACCAAGGATATATACAATGATGGTCAGACCGACAAACACATATTTTGTCAGTATACCCATAGCGGCTCCCAATTTTTTCTCCCGTCCAATCTGCATCTGTTCCAATGCAAATCCCTTTGGACATACCCAGAAGAACATAATCGCCGCCAGTAAGGCACCCAGCGGGATAATATAGATGGAAACCACATCCATCCACACGCCGACCACATCACCATTTTCGATTATCACTGCAACGGCTGTACCGATCACAGCGATAATCCCTGTTGAAATCTTTCTGGAGAGACCAAATTTTGTCTGGAGAGCCTCCACCGGTGCCTCAAACAGGTTCACCAGCGATGTCAATGCTGCCAAAAAGGCCGAGAAGAAAAATACGACCATAAACAGCTGGCCAAAAGGCATCATCTGAAATACCTTCGGCATGGTAATAAACATTAATCCAGGTCCTGCGGACAGATTCAATCCAAATGCAAATACGGAAGGAATGATAACTAAAGATGCCAACAGTGCTGCCAGTGTATCAAAAAAGGCAACATTTTTCGCACAGGCTGTCACATCCTCGGATTTTGACAAATAACTGCCGTAAACCAATGTACCCGATCCTGCCAAGGATAAGGAGAAAAAGGCCTGGCCCAAAGCATATACCCATGTCTGAGGGTTCAAAAGTTTTGACCAGTCCGGTTTCAAAAGATATGTATATCCGGACGCTGCTCCGTCTAAAAATCCTACACGCACAGCCAGCACGATAAACAGACAGAAAAACAATGGCATAATAATCTTACTCATTTTTTCGACACCTTGAACGATGCCCAAAGCCATCAATATAAAACAGATTGCCAGTCCGATCAGATGCCATGGAAGGCTGCCAAAATCGCCACAGATGGATGTAAAATATTCACCGGACTCACCATGAAACGCACTTCCGGTAATCGATCCAAACAAGTATTTAATGATCCATCCGACTACGACAGAATATCCAATGGCAAGAGCAAGGGATCCCAACATTGGAATAAGCCCCAGCCATTCGCCAATCCTACTGCCACGCAGCTTTCCAGCTTTTTCAAAAGCACCTACCGGACCCGATTCCATAGCTCTTCCAAAGGCCATCTCACCTGCTACGCCTGCTATACCAATCACAACTACAAAAATAAAATACGGGATTAAAAATGCCGCACCGCCATACTG
>JAXJRF010000191.1:0-9623 GCA_036310765.1 Frisingicoccus sp. | reverse complement strand
TTTTAATCCCTGATCCGTTTCACACAGCCATGCACCCCTGCCGCGGTAAAGCCCTTTAACCTCCAGATGATAACACTCTAACAGTTCTCTGATTTTATCTTCCAAAAGAAATCCCTCCCAGATATGTTAAACACCAGTGTCTATTTAACATATGAGGGAGGGATGATTGGTATGCCTATAATAAATGTACGCCCTTCTCTTCCAGTGCAGCCGCCACATCGGATGGCCAGGTGGAAGCGATAACTTCGCCAATATGTGCTTTTCTTAAATAAAACATGCAGATACGTGCCTGACCGATACCGCCGCCGATCGTATATGGCAGTTCACCGTTTAAGAGAGCTTTATGGAAAGCCAGATCCTTACGCTCTGTACATCCGCGTACTTCCAGCTGATGCATCAACGATGTCTCATCTACACGGATACCCATAGAGGATAATTCAAATGCTGTATCCAGCAGTGGATAATTTACGAGAATGTCTCCATTTAATTCCCAGTCATCGTAATCCGGTGCACGTCCATCATGAGGTTCTCCGGACTTGAGATCACCGCCGATCTTCATAAGGAATACAGCGCCTTTTTCACGCACGATCTCACGTTCTCTTTCCTTTGGAGTCAGATCCGGGTATCTATCCTCCAACTCCTGTGTTGTCACAAAGGAAATATGCGGCGGCAGCATCTCTTCAATATAATCATACTGAATAGCCATATATTTTTCTGTATTTTTAAGTGCTTTATAAACTTTACGCACGATATCCTTCAATGTTTCTTCCGTACGCTCTTCTTTATCAATAATGCGTTCCCAGTCCCACTGGTCCACAAGGATCGAATGGAGATGGTCTGTGTCTTCATCTCGGCGAATGGCATACATATCCGTATAAAGTCCTTCACCATGTTTAAAACCATACTTTTTCAATGCAAAACGTTTCCATTTTGCCAGAGAATGAACAACCTCAACCTCTTTGTCATTCTGCTCTCTGATTCCGAAACGTACCGGACGTTCCACGCCATTTAATGTGTCATTCAGACCACTTTCCGGATATAAAAAGAAAGGGGCGGAAACACGGGTAAGATTCAACTGTCTGGACAATTCTTTTTCAAAGAAATCCTTTACACATTTAATTGCAACTTCTGTTTCTCTAATGCTCAAAGGAGCCTCATAGCCCTCTGGCACCCAAACTGGATTCATCATGTCATTCACCATAGCCGTTTTCTCTGCGGCTACCTACTCCTTTTGTCAGATTTTACGTTTACTATTATAATTTAAGTGACGGGCAAGTATCAAGACTTTTTATATTAAATGCATAATTGCATATTATGCATTTATGCAACCAATTTTTCCGGTAAAAATTCGAAAAATCCCCTATTTTAGCTGTTTAACTTTTAACAAAAAGATGGCATAAAACTTGCTGTTAAATAGGACAAAGAATTAAAGGAGGTTTACACCATGAAAGGTTATACTTACGACGAATTATCTATTGGCCAGGAAGCCAGCTTCACAAAAACAATCAGCGAAACTGACGTTTATTTATTTGCAGGTATTACAGGCGACATCAACCCAGCACACTTAAATGAAGAATATGCTAAAAATACATTCTTCAAGGGAAGAATTGCTCATGGTATGCTTTCTGCTGGTTTAATTTCCGCAGTACTTGGTTTCCATATGCCAGGACCTGGAACAATTTACTTAAGCCAGACATTAAACTTCGTAGCACCTGTTCGTATCGGTGATACAGTTACTGCTAAAGGTACAGTTGTTGAAAAATTACCAAAAGGAAGAGTTAAAATCGAAACTGTTTGTACAAACCAGGATGGCGTTGTTGTTACAAAGGGCGAAGCTCTTGTAATGCCACCAAAATAGGATTTTAATGTGTTCAAAATTGCAATGTAAAATTTCCCCTCAATTTGTTATTTTACTTGCAGTCGGCATCGTCCATAATGGACGATGCCTTTTTTTATTAAAAAAAACTATCCCCAAAATGATTTCTTTTTCGCAGAGGATATACTATAATATCCCTATATATTTTTGCGGAGGTAAATTATGAATTCAACAACTTCTGTGCCGACCCCTGTAAATGATTACGGCCGCCAGGTTCTTGATCTTGTATCACTGATGGGTGAAACCCTGCTTTTGAACGGAGCTGAGATTTCCCGCGTACAGACAACGATGGAACTTGTTTCCAAAGCCTACAACAAGGCAGATATTGATGTCTATGCCATTTCCAACGGGATTTTTGTCACCCTGCGTCACGAGGATAAAACCCGCTGTACCCATATAAAACACGTGCCTTTAGCTACTCCAAATTTGGGAAAAGTTTCACAAATTAACGCTCTGTCAAGGCGGATTTGTGAAGAATCCCTTCCTCTGGATGATGCGATGGCAGAAATGCAATTTATCCTGAACACACCGGTTTTTCCCTTGTGGGTTCGAATGATCGCCTGCGCCGTCGGCTGCAGCTGCTTCTCTTATCTGCTCGGTGGAAGCGTTTTGGATTTTATCGCCACAGCTCCTGTGGGCATCCTCCTTTCCCTTGCCCAATACGGCATGGCGAAAGCCAAGTTTTCGAAAGTGATCCAGACGATTTTTTCCAGTGCCCTTGTGACATTTTGTGGACTTCTGGCAAGTTTTATCTTTCCGATACTTCATATGGATAAGATCATCATCGGAGGACTGATCGTCCTTGTTCCCGGTGTTCCTCTGACCACATCTATCCGGGATTTCTTTAACGGCGATTATCTTTCCGGTACGATTCGTCTGATCGATGCTATTTTGGTCGCCCTCAGCATCGCCATTGGTGTCGGTACGATCCACTATTTATTTTTATAAAACTTATATTAAGGAGCTTTTTATGTTGATCACGTTATGTATTCAATTCATCATCGCACTCATTGCAACCAGTGCTTTTGCCGTTTTATTTAATGTGCCAAAGGAACAATGGTTTTTTGCTGGACTGACCGGCGGTATCGGCTGGGTTTTCTACAAATTCTTTATCCTTTCCCTGGGAACTGCACTCGCAACCTTTGTCGCTGTTCTTGTCCTTACCCTGCTGTCAAGAATCTTTGCGGTCATCCGAAAAGCACCGGTAACCGTTTTTCTTATTTCCGGTATTTTCCCGCTGGTTCCCGGCATGGGTATTTATTACACATCCTACTATCTTATCATGGAAGATGCTTCCCTGTTCGGATATTACGGTGTTGAAACGCTGAAAAGTGCCTTTGCCATTGCTTTAGGTATTATGTTTATCTTAAGCATCCCTCAGAAATGCTTTGGTATATTACAAAAAAAACATTAAAAAAGCAGAGCACTCTTATGCTCTACTTTTCTAATGTTATATTATATTTTGCCATCTTTCTGGATATGGTGGACTGATTCACTTTTAATACTTCAGCCGCACTCTTACCGCTTCCATAACGATGAACAACCGATTCTATGATCTGTTTCTCAAAGGCATTCAGATTCTCCTCAAGGCTCAGCCTGCTGTCAAACCGACAGCCATCCATGCCACTTCCTCCATTTCCATCCGAAAGGGTCAACTGGCCATCCAGCATCTGAGGCGGAATGTTTTTGATCGTGTATACCGAGGCAGCACTGATCAAAACAATTCGCTCCACAAAGTTTTTCAATTCGCGGACATTGCCCGGCCATGAATAATTTTTCAAAATCTCCATCACTTCCGGCGAAAATGATTTTTTTCTGCCGTATTTCTTACAGTATTTGTTCAGGAAATATTCGATCAGCGGCTCGATATCACTCGGACGCTCCCGAAGCGGCGGAATGATCGCAGGAATAACATTTAAACGATAATATAAGTCGGCACGAAACGTCTTCTTCTTAATACATTCACTTAAATCTTCGTTCGTAGCAGCGATCAGACGGAAATCAATCTTCTTCGGCCTGTCTGAACCAATTCTCTGAACCATCTTTGTTTCAATTGTTCGAAGGATCTTTCCCTGAAGTGCCAGAGGCAGAGAGTTAATCTCATCAAGGAACAGGGTGGATTCATGGGCTGTTTCAATAAGGCCTTTTTTCCCACTTCCCAAGGCACCGGTAAACGCACCTTTTTCATAACCAAAAAGTTCGGACTCCAATAAGGTTTCCGGAAAAGCGGCACAGTTGATCCGCACCATTTCCTTTCCTCTTCGTTCACTCTGTTCATGAATATACTCTGCCAAAACCTCTTTACCGGTTCCTGACTCACCCTGAATCAATATATTGGCATCTGTTGATGCCACGTTGTTCATAATACGGACAAGATCCGACATCTGAGGACTATTATAGACCATCAGCTTATTATCATCCTGCTGCTTTGTCCCAATTTCTTTTACAGCCTGATACTTGTTCAATGCATCATAATAATAACCGATGAGTTCTTCCATATCACGCATGACACCGATAATATATTGAATCTCACCCTTATCATTTAAAATCGGCATCTGAGAGACCATCTGCATAATCTCCTGACCATGGCTGTTAAAAATCTTCTGACACATAACAACCTCTTTTTTATGTTCATAGACATTCCGGGAAATGACGTAGTCAATCAACCCATCCTTATACATGTCAAAAACATTATAGTTGAGCAGTTCATCTCTCGGAATATCAAATTTTTTGATCATGGCGTAATTCACATAAATCATATGTCCCTTGTGATCCAATACATATACCGCATCCGGCATATTATCAAACACATCTTCATAAAATTCATATTTTTGTTGTACTGTTATTTCTTTTTCCATGAGAATACCTCGTATCTATACTGCTTTTTCTTCAAAACATAAAAGTTTACAATAGAACGATACACTCCTTTCTTTCACAAAAGGAGTGTATCTTAATAATAACTTAATTTGGTTTTTTAATCAATATTAAAATATCTGATATGTATATCTTAGTAAATACCGATCATAGCCATGATGATACAAACGATAACTGCGATTGTAGGAATAACACAGCAGTTCATACCGATATCAATATAGGAATCTTTATGTGTTAAACCACAAACAGATAATAATGTGATAACAGCACCGTTATGTGGAAGTGTATCAAGACCACCGGATGCAACAGAAGCAACTCTGTGGAGTGTTTCTGGAGTTACGGATGGAGATGTTCCAACTAATTCCATATATTTTGGTCCTAAAGCTTCAAGAGCGATACCCATACCACCGGAAGCGGAACCTGTAGCACCTGCAAGACAGGATACTGCGATTGCTTCAGAAATAAGTGGAGTACCAGGTACGTTGATCAAAAGATTTGTCAGTGTAGCGAAACCAGGAACAGCTTTAACTACACCACCGAAACCGTTAGCTGCACCTGTGTTACCGATGGACATAAGACCGCCGGATGCACCAGCACTGAGGGCTTCTGGGAATTTCTTAGCATGTTTGAAGTTCAATACCATGGATAATACTGTACCAATAAGAAGAGCTCCAACAAGTGGTAAACCTAAAACGTTCATAGTTACAGGTACGGAAATCAATGGGATCAAAGAAACGATTGGGTTTGGAAGTACATCGCCATCGATTTCTGCAACGTTTGTTGGTTCAACAAAGTGTTCACCAGCTGCTCTGAGTTTCTTTTCTCTCATTGTCATCCAGATCATACCGCCGCCAAACATAACGATTGTAGCTACGAGACCCATAATAGGAGCTGCCATAGCTGTTGTTCCATAGTAGTTTGTAGGAATGATGTTCTGAATCTGAGGTGTTCCAGGAACTGCTGTCATAGTAAATGTGAAAGCACCTAAGGAAATAGCACCTGGGATCAGTTTGTTGGAAATATCAGCTTCTCTGAAAAGAGCAACTGCAAGTGGGTAAATAGCGAATACTACTACGAATAAGGAGATACCGCCATATGTTAATACGCCACAGGCAACAGTTACAGCTAAGATAGCCTGTTTAGCACCGATCAATTTTGTAAGCCAAAGACCTACAGATTTAGCGGCACCTGTTACTTCCATAACTTTACCGAAGATAGCACCGAGCATGAATGCTGGGAACCAGCTTTGGATAAATGCTGCCATAGCTGCCATGTAGTTTGTTGTATACATATCCAATACGTTAATTGTAGGATCTTCAAAGGAGCTGAAAAGTGCTACAACTGCTGCACAGACTGGTGCAACCCAGAGAATGGACTGGCCTTTAAATGCTAAGAAAATAAGCAATGCGAGACCAAAGAAAATACCAAATAAACTCATTATTTTTCCTCCCTCGTTACATAGTTACCTATTATTTTTTTAACTATTTAACTTTTGCCATAATTTCATCTTTGATGCCCATCGGAGCGTCAACGAAAATTCTGGCATCCATAGTTTTAAGGTTTTCAGATACAAGTGGAGTGAACTCCATCTGATCGAGAACCTGTGTCTGAAGATCGATACCAGGTGCAATTTCTGTAACTGTTAAACCATCTTTTAACAATTCAATTACGCAGCGTTCTGTAACGAACTTAACGTTCATTTCTTTTTCACGTGCATAGTCACCTGAGAAAGTAACCTGTTCTACGGATTTAACGAATTTCTTCTTCTTACCTTCCTGAACAATTACTAACTTACCGTCTTCAACTGCTGTTTTAAGTCCGCCAGCTGTAAATGTTCCACAGAAAATACAGTTACGTGTATTCTGGGAAATATTGATGAAACCACCACAACCAGCTACGTTTGTTCCAAATTTACTTACATTGATATTACCTGCAGGGTCACATTCTGCGAGACCTAAATATGTAACATCAAGACCGCCGCCGTCATAGAAGTCAAACTGACTGATCTCAGGTAATTCACCCCAGCCATTCACACCAGCACCAAAGGAGCCGCCGCCGCTTGGGATACCGCCGATCATACCGGACTCGGTTGTAAGGATTAACTGATCAGAGAAACCTTCTTCACCAGCAACTGTTGCAACCTTTTCAGGAATACCTACACCAAGGTTTACAACTGCGTGTGGAACGAGTTCCATCGCACATCTTCTGCCGATAAATTTCTTTGTTCCAAATGGTTCTGGAGCAACAGCGTCTGTAGTAACTTTGTAAGCACCGGATAATGTTGAGTTTACAAAGTAATCTGCACACTGTCTATGTGTTTCTTCCGGATCAGACGGAACAACAATTGCATCTACGAAAATACCAGGTACAGCAACCTGACGAGATGGAATTGTATCAGGAGCTACGATGTTTCTGGCCTGGACGATAACCTTGCCGCCACATCCTTTAGCTGCCATAGCTGCGGATAAAATGTCCAACGGAAGAATTTCATCTTCGATTGTACAGTTACCATTTGTATCCGCTGTAGTTACACGAATTAATGCAATATCAGCTTTTGGAAGCTTGTAGTATAACTGTTCTTCGCCTTCAACTTCGATAACTTTAACAATATCTTCTGTTGTACGGTCGTTCAATTTACCACCCTGTAAACGTGGGTCAACGAAAGTTTTCAGACCTACATTGGTGATATAGCCTTTACGTCCCTGTCCCATAGCTCGGTACATTTCAATAATAACACCCTGTGGCAGATTATAAGCTTCTACCTGATTATTCAAAATCATTTCGATTACCTTTGGTGAGAAACCGTAATGGCCGCCAATCCAACGTTTAATCAGTCCTTCTTTTGCCCAACGTTCCTGCTGTCCGCCTTTCTTATTACCCTGTCCGGCACCATACATAACTGTTAAGTTATTCGGTGTACCGGTAGCATCAAAAGACTCTCCAACTGCTTTCATAATTGCATCCGGAGTTCCAGCTGTAAGGAAACCACTTGTAATGACAAAACTGCCTGGTTTGATCATAGCAACAGCCTGATCCATAGTAACTACTTTACTCATGTCAAAAACCTCCCCGTGTCTCGCATACGCGTACATAAATAAATGCCGACGTATGCTCTTCTCGCACTAAAATGCAATAAGCTGCCAGAAATGCACCACTAATTTCCGGCTATATATCATCAAACGTATCCGGGAGTCCCTAATCTCCCGGATATGTTTTCTGAATTACTTATTATTATAACACTATTTCTCTAACTTTTTCAATGCTTCTGTTAATTTCGGAATAATAACATTACAATCACCAACGATACCTATATCAGCAACTTCAAAAATAGGTGCTGTATTGTTTTTATTAATTGCAATGATCAGTTCGGAATCTTCCATACCTGCTGCATGCTGGATTGCTCCAGAAATACCTGCTGCGACATAGAGTTCCGGACGAACAGTCTTACCTGTCTGTCCAACCTGACGGTCTCTGTCGATCCATCCTGCATCTACACAAGCTCTTGAAGAAGCGATTTCGCCGCCAAGTTCATCTGCAAGATCTTTCAGCATATCGAAACCTTCCGGACCGCCGATACCACGTCCGCCAGATACAAGGATCTTAGCTTCTGTAATATCCACAGATTTCTTTGTATCTTTAACAACTTCGCGAATTTTGATATTCATATCTGCTTCGCTGACACCGGCATCAAATACTTCAACTGTACCGGATTTTGTTTCATCAACAGGAAGGGCTTTCATAACGCCAGGTCTTACTGTTGCCATCTGAGGACGGAAGTTCGGGCAAACGATAGTAGCCATAATATTACCGCCGAATGCAGGACGTATCATCCAAAGTCCCTTTGTTTCCAGATCAATTTCAAGTTTTGTACAGTCTGCAGTCAAACCTGTATGTACTCTTGCGGATACACGCGGAGCCAGGTCACGACCGATTGCTGTCGCACCGTAAATAACGATTTCCGGTTCTTTTGCATCAATAATTGCTTTAATAGCCTTTGTATAAGGTTCTGTAGAATATTCGCCTAATACAGGTGCATCCACAACAATAACCTGATCTGCACCATATTTAAATAATTCTGCTGCAGCAGCCTGAATTCCATCACCTAAAACAACAGCAACAACTTCCTGTCCTAAATCTGCAGCCAATTCTTTAGCTTTACCAATTAATTCATAAGCAACTTTCTGGATAACTCCGTCTCTCTGCTCTGCAAAAACATATACATTCTTACTCATTGTTTCACCTGCTCCCTAATTAAATGATGTATTTCTCTTTTAACTTGTTAACGATAATTTCAACTGCTTCATCTGCAGACACTTCTGTATAAAGAGTTCCTGCAGGTTTAACCGGTTTCGTGAAGGATTTCTTAACCTGTGTTGGAGAACCTTTCAAACCTAAGTTGGAATCTTCTACATAGTCATGAAGATCATCATATCCCCATACTTTTACTTCTTTTTCTCTGTATGCGTCGAAAATGCCGCCAACGGTCATATAACGTGGTTCAATTTCTTCGCCGAGAGTTGTGATTAACAATGGTGTTTTTGCTTCGATCACATGATAACGGTCTTCGAAGTTTCTCTGGATAACAACGGTATCTTCACCTTCAAGTTCAACGCTTGCTGCGTAAGATACACAAGGGATTCCCAAATGTTCAGCAATCTGAGGACCAACCTGAGCTGTATCACCATCAATTGCCTGACGTCCTGCTACGATCAGATCGTAGTCAAGTTTTTTGATCGCACCGGCGATTGTGGAAGATGTAGCCCATGTATCTGCTCCACCGAATTTTCTGTCAGATACGAGGATAGCATCATCAGCACCCATAGCTAATGCTTCTCTTAATGCAACGTCTGCCTGTGGAGGTCCCATAGAAACT
>JAXJRF010000190.1:0-1309 GCA_036310765.1 Frisingicoccus sp. | reverse complement strand
GAGACAGAGAATAAAGAGATTTCCAATATGACCATTGTCTCTACAGGAGATGCCAGAGTCATCGATCAGATTGAAAAGCAATTGAACAAAAAGATTGATGTTATCAAGGTACGACGATTAAAAGAACTGCAGAGCGTGTGTCGGGAACTGCTTATGGTGAAGGTTTCCTATAATCCGACGAACCGTAAGGATATTATGGAGATCTGCATGATTATGGGAGCGAAGATCGCTCACGTGTCGACAAAGAGCATGATCGTGGAATTGGATTCCACACCGGATGCCATTGAGAGCTTTATAAAGATCATCCAGCCTTACGGCATCATTGAGCTGGCTCGTACAGGTGTTATTGCACTCCAGAAGGATGAGCCTTAAATTATAAGATTCAGAAAAAGATTGAATTCAACGCATGGGTTCAATCTTTTTTTATTGTGTGCTATACTGGGGTGTATGTGAAATGTGAATATTATGACAAAGAGGGAGATAAAACAATGCAGTATTTTCAGTGTGATTATATGGAAGGTGCCCATCCTGAGATTTTGAAAAGATTATTGGAAACGAATATGGAAAAAACGCCGGGATACGGCAAAGATATCTATTGTGACAGTGCGAAGAAAAAAATTCTCGAAGTGTGCGGATGCCCGGAGGGTGAGGTTCATCTGATGGTGGGCGGAACCCAGACGAATTCTACGGTTATTTCAGCTATTCTGAGAAATTATGAGGGTGTCATTGCGGCGGAAACTGGTCATGTTAGTGCACATGAATCGGGAGCTGTGGAGTATACGGGCCATAAGGTCCTGACGATTCCCGGTGTGGAGGGCAAGCTTAGGGCAGATGATGTGAGAAAATATTTGGAGGTCTATTATGCGGACGGCAATCATGAACATATGGTATGGCCGGGGATGGTCTATATTTCCCATCCAACAGAATATGGTACATTATATACAAAGGATGAACTGACAAATCTGAGAGCGGTTTGTGATGCTTACAAACTGCCCCTTTTCCTTGACGGTGCACGTCTGGGCTATGGTCTGATGGCGGATGGCACCGATGTGACGCTGAAGGATATAAGTAAACTTTGCGATGTATTTTATATTGGAGGTACAAAGGTAGGTGCCCTTTGCGGTGAAGCGGTCGTATTTCCGAAGAAAGGTCTTGTTTCCAACTTCTTCTCAACGATTAAACAGCATGGGGCTCTGATGGCTAAGGGGCGACTTCTGGGAATCCAGTTCGATACACTGTTTACTGACGGGCTGTATTTCAAGATTTCCCGTCATGCGATCGATATGGCGATGAAACTGAAAAAAGGTTT
>JAXJRF010000189.1:0-3931 GCA_036310765.1 Frisingicoccus sp. | reverse complement strand
TCATATTCATAGGTAATAGCTGTATTTTGTACATAGGGTGCATAGATCTCCAAAACTTCTGCAATATCCTCTTCTTTTATCAACTGTAAAATCATTTTTATCCTTCCTTTACAAAAACCTTCCAAAGTGATGAGATGGTGGGTGAAAAGTGGTTAATTATGCCAAAAACTATGGTTATTATATTACGTTTTTGGTAAAAAATCAACTTTTTCTTTCAAAAAGTGGGGATTGAGAACAAAGGTTGACATTATTTTGCGAAAAAGATAAGATGTTATAGAGCAAAAATTACATTGAATTATATATTTATAGATAGAAACCGGAGGAAATACATGGCACCTTTAACACCAATGATGCAGCAATATGTGGAAACAAAAAAGCAATATAAGGATTGTATTCTGTTATACCGTTTGGGAGATTTTTATGAAATGTTCTTTGAAGATGCACTGATCGCATCAAAGGTATTGGAAATCACGCTCACCGGCAAGGATTGTGGTCAAGAGGAACGTGCACCTATGTGCGGCATTCCATATCATGCCGTTGACAGTTATTTGAATAAATTAATTGAAAAAGGATATAAAGCTGCAATCTGTGAACAGGTGGAAGATCCGAAAACAGCCAAAGGTCTTGTGAAGCGAGAGGTTATCCGCATTGTCACACCGGGAACAAACCTGAATATGCAGTCATTGGATGAAACCAAAAACAACTATCTGATGTGTCTTTTTTATATGGATGAACGATTTGGTATCAGTGTGGCCGATATTTCGACAGGGGATTACTATATGACGGAAGTGGATTCAGATAAGAAGGTATTGGATGAGATCACCAAATACACACCTGCTGAAATCATTTATAATGATTATTTTCTTATGTCCGGCATTGATATGGAAAGTATTAGTGAAAAGATGCAGATATCTGTTTCAGCATTGGAAAGCTGGTATTCGGATGAGGCACTTTGTATTCAGAAGATCAAAGATCATTTTCATGTGGCATCTTTAGATGGACTTGGTCTGACAGATTATCCGACAGGTACGATTGCAGCCGGGATGCTGTTACAATATTTGTATGAAACTCAGAAAAATGCATTGCCTCAGATGACAAAGATCACGCCTTATCAGACCGAACGTTTTATGGTACTCGATACATCGACGCGAAGAAATCTTGAGTTATTGGAAACACTCCGCGAGAAACAGAAGAGAGGCTCATTGCTCTGGGTGTTGGATAAAACGAAGACGGCTATGGGGGCGAGATTTTTACGCTCCTGCATTGAACAGCCTTTTGTGCAGAAACATTTGATCGAACGCCGTCTGGACAGTATAGAAGAATTGAATGACGATGTGATCACCCGGGATGAAATCCGGGAATATTTAAATGCGATTTATGATCTGGAGCGTTTAATGAGTAAGATTAGTTATAAATCCGCCAATCCGCGGGACCTGATCGCCTTTAAACATTCTTTGTCGATGATCCCTCCGATCAAATATTTACTGCGTGATACGAAATCCGAAGACCTTCAGGAGATTTATGAAACTCTGGATGATATGGAAGATATTACAAAACTCATTGATACAGCAATCGAGGAGGAACCGCCGATTTCAATTAAGGAAGGCGGAATCATTAAAACCGGCTACAATGAATCGGTAGACAAATACAGAAATGCCAAAACCGAAGGCAAGAAGTGGCTTGCTGAGATGGAGCAGACCGAGCGAGAGAAAACCGGTATCAAAAATCTTAAGATCAAATTCAACAAAGTATTTGGTTATTATCTGGAAGTAACCAATTCTTATAAAGACCTTGTTCCTGAAACATGGATGCGTAAGCAGACCATGGCTAATGCAGAACGTTATATTACACCGGAGCTTAAAGAGCTGGAGGATGTGATCCTCGGTGCGGAAGAAAAGCTGTTTTCTCTGGAATATGATCTGTTTGCCATGATCCGCGATCAGATTGGCGCGGAGGTTCGACGCATTCAGCAGACAGCCAAGGCTTTGGCAAAAATCGATGTCTATACGTCATTGGCTTATGTGGCTGAACGCAATCATTATGTGCGGCCAAAAATCAACGAAAATGGTGTGATCGACATCCGGGATGGACGTCATCCGGTTGTGGAGCAGATGATCCCGAATGATGCTTTTGTGCCGAATGATACATTTCTGGATGAAAAGGAGCATTTGGTTTCTATTATTACAGGCCCGAATATGGCTGGTAAATCCACATATATGCGTCAGGCAGCCCTAATTGTCCTTATGGCACAGATGGGATCCTTTGTGCCGGCATCCAGTGCAGATATTGGCATTGTGGACCGTATTTTTACGCGTGTGGGTGCGTCCGATGATCTGGCCAGCGGACAGAGTACCTTTATGGTTGAAATGAATGAAGTGGCTAATATTTTGCGTAATGCAACAAAGAACAGTTTGTTGATCCTCGATGAGATTGGCCGCGGAACATCCACCTTTGATGGGCTGAGTATTGCCTGGGCAGTTGTGGAGCATATCAGTGAACGTAAAAAACTGGGTGCAAAAACACTTTTTGCGACCCATTATCATGAATTGACCGAGCTGGAAGGTCATCTTCCGGGGGTTAATAATTATTGCATCGCTGTGAAGGAACAGGGAGATGATATTATTTTCCTGAGAAAAATTATTCAGGGCGGTGCGGATCGAAGTTACGGTATCCAGGTGGCAAAACTGGCGGGTATTCCATCCAGTGTCATTGAACGGGCAAAAGAAATTGTAGTCCAGCTGGTCAGCACAGATATTGCGGCGAAAGCCCGGGAGATTGCAGGCGATGATACATCCAGTGCAAAGGAGACGGAAGAAAAATGTGCAGAAGAGGCGACATCCTCCAATGATCTGGTCATTGCCCAGATTGCAGCTCTCGATTTAAGTCGCTTGACACCATTGGAAGCCATTAATCTTTTATATCAGTATCAGGAAGAAATAGTAAAACGGTGAAAGAATGGGAAAAATACAAATATTAGATGGAGAAACCATTAATAAAATTGCCGCCGGTGAAGTGGTCGAACGACCGTCTTCGGTTGTTAAGGAACTGGTGGAAAATGCCATAGATGCGGGGGCATCCGCTGTCACTGTGGAAATTCAGGACGGAGGTACGACTCTGATCCGTATTACAGATAATGGAAGCGGCATTGAAAAAGACGACATACAAACGGCCTTTTTGCGTCATTCTACAAGTAAGATACGGAAAGCAGAGGATTTGCAGACGATCGGTTCTCTCGGATTTCGCGGTGAGGCATTATCCAGTATATCTGCAGTGGCTCAGGTGGAGTTGCTGACAAAAACAGCTCATGCCATGACCGGATGCCGGTACCGAATCGATGGAGGGATTGAAAAATCCATGGAGGATATTGGCTGTCCAGACGGCACAACTTTTATTATCCGTCAGTTGTTTTACAATACCCCTGCAAGAAAAAAGTTTTTAAAATCGAATATGACGGAGGCAGGCTATATCAATGATCTGATATCCCGCCTTGCTATGTCCCATCCGGAAGTATCTTTTAAATTTATTAATAACCGACAGAATCGTTTGAACACATCCGGAAACGGAAAATTAAAGGATATCCTTTATCATATTTATGGGCGGGATATTTCATCGAATCTGCTGCCGGTAGATGCTACCACAGACGGCATCCACATGTCGGGCTTTATAGGAAAGCCGATCATTTGTCGGGGAAATCGTACCTATGAGAATTATTTTATTAATGGCAGATACGTTAAAAGTCCGGTCATTACTCAGGCAATTGAGGATGCATACAAAACTTTTACGATGGTACATAAATTTCCTTTTGCTGTTCTTCATTTTGAATTGGAGACGGCTGAACTGGATGTCAATGTCCATCCGACAAAGATGGAAGTGCGAATCAGTCATGCTCAGGAGCTCTACCGATTTGTTTATGAAACTCTTCGTAATACAC
>JAXJRF010000188.1:0-6419 GCA_036310765.1 Frisingicoccus sp. | reverse complement strand
GTATTGTATAACTTGCCATTTACCTCCAGAGGCATTCCAATCACCGAAAGCAGATCCAGACCTCTGGACGCCTCCAGTAATTTATTTAATTCATCTACGCAGCTTTTTAAAAGCAAATCCTGAAGAAATAAATCGCCGCAGGTATAACCGGTCATACACAGTTCAGGAAAAACGATCATCGATGCCTGTCGTTCACAGGCTTCCCGCATCATCCTTTCCACCTGTTTTCGATTATACTCGCAGTCTGCCACCTCAATCTCAGGTGTCGCTGCTGCCACTCTGATAAATCCGTCCTTCATTCCTAATTCCTCCATGTGTTTTTATCGATATCTTCTATTTATACGCCCGCTTCGCGGATCTTACCATTTCGGTAGGCCTTCAATAGAAGTTCCAAATCTTCTATTCTCTGTTTGAGAACTTTGCCAATATCTGTGTCTGCCACAAACTGACGGTTCGTAAGTTTTTCCGTATAGCTTGTACTTTCACAAATATCCGTTTCTTCGATAATTGCCTTTTCCCGGCTTTCAAACGGCAGATGGGTAACAAGCTTTATTTCATAAGAATTATAGACCAGTGTGTATCCGGCAATACCAGTCGTTTTCTGATATGCCTTTGAAAATCCACCGTCAATAATGAAAAGTTTACCCTTGCCTTTCACCGGACTTTCGCCTTTTTTCAGCTTAACCGGCATATGTCCGTTAATAATATGTGAAATTTCCGAATCCAGACCGAATTCCCTAAGAATATTTTCACATACCTGCTTGGAAACCGTTTCGTCTTCAATGAGACGATAATAAGGGTCTTTCCGTTCTTCGTGAGATTCCTTCTCACCAAGGAAATAACGTTCAAACGTTGCCATTTTCTCCTTACCAAAGACCGGTGAATTTTCATTTGACCATGCAAACCACATCAGATCCTGAGAATAGGCCTTTTTATCCGTATCATCCTCCGGCAGATAATAGCCTTTGCGGACATTGCTCTCAATAAAATCATATAATTCTTTGCCCTTATAGCCTTTGCCCTGAAAATAGACTTCCCTGAATGTGCCGTCATCATTCATCGGAACACATCCATGATAATAAAGATTCTGGTTATAGCATAAATATAAACTTCCAGATTTTAATAAAAACTGAACATGCTGCTGCAGTTTTTCACAATTTTTAAAGTTTTGTACCAGACGATTGACCACCTTTTCCTCTTCACTGGAAAGCTGGAATGGGTCGCTCCACATGATGGTCGGAAATTTCGTATCGAGAAGATTATATGTAATACCGTCCACTTCCACCGTACCCTTTTCAGGATCGATCTTGTCCAAAATCATACGGTTTTCCATAAGGAAATCCGGACGTCTCTGAATGAGCTGACCTTCCAGTTTGAACTGAATAATGGAGATTGCTTTATGCATCTTCATCTCGGTCTGCTCCTCAATCCGGCTCAGCATATCCGAATCGCCATGGAACTGGACATTAAACTGGGAGCAGTCATCATCCGCATAGACTTCCAGTGCAAAGTTGGCCAGAGGCATCAGATTAATGCCATAATCATCCTCCAATGTGGCCAGATTGCCATAGCGGGCACAAATACGGATGACATTGGCGATACATGCCGGATGACCGGATGCTGCCCCCATCCATAAAACATCATGATTGCCCCACTGTATATCTACCGAATGATAATTCATCAAATGGTCAAGAATATCCACTGCCCCATTGCCCCTGTCGTAGATATCTCCGACAATATGAAGATGATCAATAACGAGACGCTGGATCAATTCACAAAGGGCAATGATAAAAGCTCTGGAACGGCCCACACGAATGATCGTATCAATGATGCCATTATAATAGGCTTCTTTATTCATCGCCTCTTCTTTTTCATTGATCAATTCTTCGATTACATAGGCGAAATCCTTCGGCATAGCTTTTCGAACCTTCGAGCGGGTATATTTTGAAGCCACCCGTTTACAGACCTGAATCAGGCGATGTAAGGTAATCTTGTACCAGTCTTCCAGTTCAGTCTCTTCTTTTTCAATCAGATCCAGTTTTTCTGCAGGGTAATAGATCAAGGCTGCCAGCTGTTTTTTATCACGCAGACAAAGTGAGTTTCCGAACTCTTCATCGATCTTTGCACGTACCGCACCGGAACCATTTTTAAGTACATGGAAGAACTGTTCTGCTTCCCCATGAATATCACTCAGAACATGTTCTGTTCCCTTCGGCAGATTCAATATCGCCTGAAGGTTGATGATCTCCGTTGAGGCAGACGCAATGGACGGATACATCTTAGCTAACGCCTCAAGATATCTTGTCTGTAAAGTTTCATACTTCCCTTTCATTATATTCTCTCGCATAATTTCTCCCCCATTTGCATGAATTAAGCAATAACATCGCTCATTGTATACATTCCTGGTTTCTTACCTTTAAGGAAAATCGCTGCTGCAATGGCACCCTTTCCGAAAATTCCTTTTGAATATGCTGTATGTTTAATCTCGATCACCTCATCCGGTCCGCAGAAAAAGACTTCATGCTCACCGACAATATTTCCGCCGCGCACAGCCTGAATACCAATCTCTTTTTCACCGCGTCTTGCCCGTTCCTGGCTACGGTCCAGCTTGTAGCTGTATTCATGATCCAATACATCATTCATCGCATCTGCAATAGCTAAAGCTGTTCCCGAAGGTGCATCCAGTTTCAGTTTGTGATGCTTTTCAACAATCTCAATATCATAGCCTTCATGTGCAAGTACCTGTGCCCCCAGTGCAGCCAGTTTGAAAACCGTATTCACACCTAAAGACATGTTGGCAGATCGAAGAATTGCCACCTTTTTGCTGGCAGCTTCCACTTTGGCAAGCTGTTCTTCCGATAATCCTGTTGTACAGAGCACCAATGGAATCTGGCGTTTCACTGCATAATCAATCACCTGATCCACTGCTTTTGCAACGGAAAAATCAACGATCACATCCGCACAGACATCACAGGCCTCCATATCTGTAAATACCGGATAACCATTCTCTTTATTATCATTAATATCAATACCTGCCACAATCGTCACTTCCGGATCTTCTTTGGCCAGACGGGTGATCACCTGTCCCATCGCTCCGTTACATCCATGCATAATAAACTTCGTCATTTTTATGTTCCTTTCTTTCATTCCCTTTCAATCTCAAAAAGCTGTGTTAGATTGTGAAAAATCTAACACAGCCTCTTCTTCTGAATGTTATTTAAATACAACTCCGAAATCTTTCATCGCCTGAAGCAGACGGGCTTTATTCGCCTCATCCATCGGTGTCATCGGAAGTCTCAAAGGTCCCACTTCCATTCCCATCAGATTCATCGCTGTCTTAACCGGAATCGGATTCACTTCACAGAATAAGGCGTGAATCAATGGCAGTGCCTTTAACTGAAGCTCCCGGCTTCCGGCTATATCACCGCTCATGAATTTTGCCACAATATCATGGGTCTCCTGCGGACAAATATTGGATAAAACAGAAATAACACCTTTACCGCCAAGAGAAAGGATCGGTACGATCTGATCATCATTACCAGAATAAATATCCATATCGCCCTGAGTCAGATAAGCAATATCTGCCACCTGAGAAATGTCGCCGCTTGCTTCCTTAATAGCAACCACGTTCTCATTGCCACGATAGATTTCTGCCACAGTTTCCGGTAAAATATTCACTCCGGTCCGGCTTGCAACGCTGTAAAGTATGATCGGAAGACTGGTATTCTGTGCGATCATGGAAAAATGCTGTACAAGACCTTTCTGTGTTGCTTTATTATAATATGGAGTTACGACTAAAGCACCGTCAACTCCTGCTTTCTCCGCTTCACTTGTCAAATAAATCGCTGTTTCAGTACAGTTGGAACCGGTACCTGCAATGACAGGTATACGCTTTGCCACCTTATCTACGGCAAAACGAATACATTCCACATGTTCTTCTTCTGACAAAGTAGATGATTCGCCTGTTGTTCCTGTAATAATAATACTGTCTGTGTGGTTTGCAATCTGATATTCAATAATTTCACCCAATTTATCGAAATTTACTTTTCCATTCTCATGCATGGGGGTCACGATTGCTACGCCTGCACCTGTAAAAATGGCCATAATGAACCTCCTTGTCTCAATAAAAAAATCACTGCCGTTCAAACGGGCTTTCAAGAATAAAAATGAGCCGACAAAGTGCCGACTCACTTGATAATTTACATCTGAATTGCGTATATCAGGCAGCTCTCATCCTACCTTTGATAGTAGCATTTCTGGAATTTAATGTCAACCTTTAGCTGACCGATTAAACTTCACATTCCACGATTTTTACCATATCAATCTGAGAAATACAATCCGCAACATCCATCAGTTCATCCGGTAAATTGCGTCCGGTAAGGATCAGTTCCATCTCTTCCGGTTTTGTGTGGATCAGACGGATCACTTCTGAAACATCAATAATTCCCAGGTCTACAAGTCCTAAAACTTCATCCAGAATCAGAACATCGCACTCTCCGATGGTCAAAACCTTTCTCGCAAAATTCAGTCCATTCACTATATTTATATTCTCTTCCTTCTGTTCTTCCTCTGAAAGATCCTCGTAATATCGATCCATCTTTTCAAACCGAAAAACCTTTATCTCCGGTTCCAGCCGTTCCAGAAATTTCAGGGCACCCGTCTGACGGCCCTTTAAAAACTGTATGATAAATACATCTTTTCCCTCTCCGGCACATACCAATGCACGACCCAGAGAAGATGTGGATTTACCTTTGCCTTCACCACAGTATATTTTGACTAAACCTTTTTCCACAACATTCACCTCATTAGTAATGTTAATAACACATTTCCGAGGTGTCGTCAATCTTTTTTATTCAATACATTCGATTTTACTTACCGAAATTTCATAAGCTGTACGCCGCTCAACCTGATCGCCTTCCAGCCGTTTCTGGTACGTACGGCTCTGGATACGTCCCCAGAGATGAATATGGGTTCCTACCTCAAACCTGCCGGCAAACCGTGCATTTCTTCCCCAGCAGATACATGGAAGATAATCCGATTTGCCATAAGGACGATTCACTGCCAGCAAAAGATCAGCTATCTCCCTGCCAAGAGGTGTCATTCGATAAACCGGCTGCTTGCAGATATACCCATCCAGAAAAATACTGTTCGGTTTGACATTCTCCGGTTCTTCCTCCAGCACTTCCACTTCCCGCACGAAAACCGAAAGCACCAGTCGGTTTCTTCCTTCTTCATGCTTATTATACGAACGGAATTGTCCATGTGCCTCCAGAGTACGCCCTATGTAATTCTCTGTAACATCAATTAACCGCTCGGAAATCATCAACGGTATACGGTCGACCATATTGCTGAGTCTCTGAACGACCACATCCACCACGTAAAATCCTTCACCAAACACCTCATGACTGTACACAAACTCCGAGTCCACAACCCCTACAATTGTTACCTGATTATTATCCAGCACTTTGTCTGCCATCTTTTTTGTTCCCCTTTCTGTATATACAAGTTTTCATCTCGTTTAATATACTTATTCGATCCTGCCCTGAATTAGAACCGAATTCTTAAATGACTTTAGCATGAATCGGCCCTGAAATAAATTATCATTCATTGACACGATTCGCCCTTATTCGGGAATTCCAATGGATTTTTACAGAGTCTTACAAAAAACCTTGATAAATTTTCTTGAAAAAACAAAACATTATGGTAGAATATAAAAGTTGTCAGTAGTACATGTATAAAGGATTGGAAGGAACAAATATGAAGATCGAACGTGAAGATATCCGTAATATTGCGATTATTGCCCATGTAGACCATGGCAAGACAACACTTGTTGATGAATTATTAAAACAGAGCGGCGTTTTCCGCAGCCATCAGGTTGTTCAGGAACGTGTCATGGACTCTAATGATATTGAACGTGAACGTGGTATTACAATTTTATCAAAAAATACAGCTGTATTTTACAAAAACACCAAAATTAATATTATCGATACACCAGGACATGCCGACTTCGGAGGCGAAGTTGAGCGTGTTCTGAAAATGGTAGATGGTGTTGTTCTCGTTGTAGACGCTTTTGAAGGCCCAATGCCTCAGACAAAATTCGTATTAAAAAAAGCACTTGAACTTGAACTTGCCATCATCGTCTGCATTAACAAAATTGACCGTCCGGAAGCTCGTGCGGATGAGGTTATTGATGAAGTTCTTGAACTTCTCATCGACCTGGACGCAACAGATGAACAGCTTGACTGTCCTTTTGTCTACGCTTCTGCCAAAGCCGGTATTGCCATGCTTGAACTGGATGAAGAAGGTCAGGATATGCAGCCTCTTTTTGAAACAATTATTAACCATATTCCAGCTCCGGAAGGCGATCCAGACGCTGCGACTCAGATTCTTATCAGCACGATCGACTACAATGAATATGT
>JAXJRF010000187.1:0-5048 GCA_036310765.1 Frisingicoccus sp. | reverse complement strand
TTTATGTGGCGATGACACGTGCAAGAGAAAAGCTCATCCTGGTGGGAACTGTCGAAGAGGTGGAGAAAACAACAGAAAAGTGGGAATATGCCAAAAATGTGACGGTTCCACTGACTTACAGTCAGATCCTTCGGGCGAAATCCTATCTGGACTGGGTAGGCCCGCTGCTCTGGTCTGATGGGGAAAAAGGAGCCGGTCACAGATTTGCTTTTCGTCGGATCGGTCTGGAAGAACTGGCGATTGAAGAGCTTCAGGATGAGATTGAGGCGGAACGATCGGAAATTCAGTTGGATGCGTATCGGACGATTTCGGATGATCAGCAGGAATTATATAATGAAATTGATCAAAAGCTGACGTGGATCTATCCGAAGGCGTGGATGACCCGTCTCCAGGGCAAGATGACGGTCAGCGAACTGAAAAAAATGGCAGGGGAAGCAATGACGGGGGAGGTGCTCTATCCGGAAGAAAAAAAGGCAAGGGCAGAAGATGGGGATCCTTCCTTATATTTGGCCCAGCAAAAAGGTACAGCAACACATAAAATGTTTGAATTGCTGCCTTTTAGTGATATACTATCTGAGTCTGATGTGAAGCAGTTTATACGGAATCTGGTCACAAATGGAACGATTCCTGAATTTTGGGAAGAGCTTATTCCGACGGATAAGATTTATGAATTTTGCCTGTCGGATCTCGGACAGCGTATGGCACATGCCGAGAAAACCAAACAGCTCCACAGAGAGCGTCCGTTTGTTATGGGAGTTCCGGTGCGGGAAATTTATCCCCAGATGTCCTCTGGAATCGATACCAATGAAAGAATATTGGTCCAGGGTGTCATTGATGCCTATTTCGAGGAGGATGATGGCATCGTTCTGGTTGATTATAAAACGGACCGAATTCCAGGGGGTGAAGCCGGAGATCGAATTTTAATCCAAAGGTATAAAGTCCAGATGGATTATTATCAGACGGCTATCGAACAGATTACCGGGAAAAAAGTAAAAGAACGAATTTTATATTCCGTTATAAGGAACAGAGAAATTCATTGCTGATGAATAGTCCTGCCTTTTCATGGTCATAATCAAGATAATGGAAAGGCAGGTGTTATCATGGAACAGCGTGGGGAATCCCGTTGGCAGGAAGTCATGGAAAAAATGAATGACCCAAAACAATGGGTAAAAAAGACGCCGGAAGAAAAGGCGAATGAACGATTGAAATTTGAGATCACTGAAGAGCTTGGTCTGCTTGATAAGGTGGAACAGCTTGGATGGAAGGGTCTGACTGCCAGAGAGACGGGGAGGATCGGCGGTCGGATGAATCAAAAGAAAAAAGAGAAAAGAAACGGGGAGTAAAGCATGGAAGCTTATTCAGAATTTGCTCAGGTATATGATTTATTCATGGATAATATACCCTACGAGGAATGGTGCGATTATCTCGTAACATTGTTGAAAAAATATGGTGTGGACGATGGATTGGTGCTGGAACTGGGATGTGGCACCGGAAATATGACAGAAGCACTGAAACATAGAGGCTATGATATGATTGGTGTGGATAATTCGGAGGAGATGCTGTCGGTAGCTCTTGAAAAGAATATGGAGACCGGTGATTCATACCTTCCACCGGCGTTATATCTGTGTCAGGATATGCGATCCTTTGAATTATATGGAACAGTGCGAGCGATTGTCAGTGTTTGTGACAGTATGAATTATATTTTGGAGCCGGAAGATTTACTTCAGGTATTCCGTCTGGTCAATAACTATCTGGATCCGGATGGCGTATTTATCTTTGATCTGAATACACGATATAAATATGAAAATATCCTCGGCGAGCAGACGATCGGTGAGACCCGGGATGATCACTGCTTTATTTGGGATAATTATTACGATAAGGATTCCCGATTGAATGAATATGTGTTAAACTTATTTATTCAGGGTGATGATGGCCGTTATGACCGATACGAAGAAATTCATTATCAAAAAGCCTATGATCTGGAAGAAATCCGTAGTTTGATCGAACAGGCAGGTCTGCGTTGGGAAGGGGCCTATGATGCGTTTACGATGAATCCGGTACGTGAGGATTCTGAGCGTATCTATATCATTGCCAGAGAACAGGGAAAATCCGAAAATACAGAAGAGAGGTAGAATAAAATGTCATGTTGTAAACCAGTACAGAATAAAGGAATTGATTATATCATTCGTGCGACCGGTGCGAATCATCAGGTGCGTATTTTTGCAGCAACAACAAGAGAAACTGTAGAATATGCCCGTCAGATCCATGGAACCAGCCCGGTAGCGACAGCAGCTTTGGGAAGACTTTTAACAGCAGGAGCTATGATGGGCTGTATGCAGAAAGGTGAAGAGGATGTTTTGACACTTCAGATCAAATGCAGCGGACCAATCAAAGGACTTACGGTGACTGCTGACTCTAAAGCAAATGTTAAAGGCTATGTCGATAATCCGGTTGTGATGCTTCCGCCAAATGCACAGGGAAAACTGGATGTGGGCGGTGCCCTGGATATGGGTGTTATGAGTGTTATTAAGGATATGGGACTGAAGGAGCCTTATGTGGGCCAGACACACCTTGTATCCGGTGAGATTGCAGAAGACCTTGCGTATTATTTTGCAACCTCTGAACAGGTAAATTCCAGTGTTGCTTTAGGTGTTTTAATGGAAAAGGACAATACAGTGAAACAGGCAGGCGGATTTATTCTGCAGCTTATGCCTTTTGCTGAGGAAGAGGTTATTGAACAGCTGGAAAAAAATATTGGAAAGCTTCCGTCTGTGACAACGATGCTTGAAGAAGGAAATACACCGGAGGATATGATTGCCCGTATATTAGAAGGTCTGGATATGGAAATCCTTGATAAGATTCCAACAGCCTTTGAGTGTAACTGTTCCAAAGAACGCGTGGAAGCGGCCATCATCAGTATCGGAAAAGATGAGATTCAATCCATGATCGATGAGGGTGAACCGATTGAGGTTAACTGTCATTTCTGCAGTAGCCACTACATATTCTCTGTGGACGAATTAAAAGAAATCTTAGAAAAAGCTGCTAATTAGGGATTGGTACAGATATGATGATCAATACAAAAAGATTAATTCTCAGAAAATGGAATGCAGAAGATGCAGAAAGTCTCTTTGAGTATGCAAAGGACCCGGATGTGGGGCCAATTGCCGGTTGGCCTCCGCATAAAAATGTGGAGGAAAGCCTGGATGTTATAAAAAATGTATTTAATGGTGCAGAGTGCTATTGCATTTGCGAAAAGGGCAGCAATAAGGCGATAGGGGCTATAGAGCTGAAATTGAATGGGCATACAGATATGACAGAAAAAGATGATGAATGTGAATTGGGATACTGGCTTGGAAAACCGTTCTGGGGCAGAGGCTATATGCCTGAGGCTGCACAGGCACTCATTGAGCGGGGATTTGAAAAACTTCAAATGACCACGATCTGGTGCGGATATTATGATGGAAATACAAAATCAAAAAGAGTGCAGGAAAAACTGGGATTTCAATTTCATCATACATGCGACGATGTGCCGGTGCCTTTACTTAATGAAGTGCGGATTGGCCACACAAATTATATGACAAGGGAACAGTATTTTACAACAAAAGGGTAATGGAACGGCCTTTGGATTCAATCAACCCCTCTTCGCGCATTTTTTTCATTTCACGAAGCATGGCACTTCGGTCAACAAACAGGTAATCTGCCATCGAATTCAGGGTGAAGGGCAATCGGAAACTATTTGAATGGCAGGTGTAAGCCAAATGCTGAAAATAAATCAGTAATTTATTTCGTATGGATCTTTGGCTGAGAATCTCAATTCGGGAATGAAGCTGCCTGGTCTTGACGGAAAAGATCTGAAGAACATTATTGACAAGAGAACTGTGATAGGTGCAGGCATTTTCACATCGTTTGATCAGATGCTTGTAATCGAAATAAAGGACTTTACACTTGGTACAGGAAATAACTTCCATATCGTTATCATCGAAGGGCTGGAGGAATATATTGCCAAAGATATCCTGTTCTTCCAAATGTTCGATAATATTACGGCAGCCATCATAGTCGTATTTGATAAGGTCGGCTTCGCCTTCGAGCATAATTCCGATTCGATTTTCATTTTCCGGTTGAACGGATAATTTGGCTTGGGTCGGAAAGTTTTTGATGGATGCCTCAAAGCAAACGATCATGCGTTCAAGTTCCTCATTATTAATATTGTCAAAGATATGAGTTGTATTCAATTGGATCGCCTCCGGATATTTATGGAAAAATTTTAACATATTTTGCAAAAAGTTGCAATTGCAACTGAAATAAATCTGAAAATAGTTATAATAAAACCATAAGATAAATTAAAAGATATTCAAGGAGGAATAAATTATGAAATTCTATGTATGTGAACATTGTGGAAATATTATTGAATATGTAAAAAATAAAGGTGTGCCTGTAATGTGCTGTGGACAGAAAATGGTTGAATTGATTCCTGGAACATCCGATGGTGCTACAGAAAAACACGTTCCTGTTATTAAAGTTGATGGACAGAAGGTTGTTGTTGAGGTTGGCAGTGTTGAACATCCAAGCTTGGAAGAACACTATATTGAATGGATCATCCTTGAAACAGAAAAAGGATATCAGAAAGCAGACCTTAAACCAGGTCAGGCACCAAAAGCTGAATTCATTTTAACTGAAGGTGACAAAGTGGTTGCAGCTTATGAATATTGCAATCTTCATGGACTTTGGAAAGCTGAATAATATTAAGCTGAATAAGATAAATAAAATAGAAATGTGTTAAATAGAAATAACTCAGAGAAGTACATGCCTTTTGGCAGGAATACAATCTCTGGGTTATTTTTATGCCCAATATTGCATCACCTTTTCTTTCATGATAAACTAAATATGTATATAGTTTTTGTATAAGCAGGTATTGCCTTTACCCTATAAAGAAAGGATGGAGGACAATAGGAAAAACAGACACGATAACCAAAGACTATATGGCAGACAACCATATCTTCGCAGATGCTTTTAATTATTTAATCTACAACGGAGAACAGGTGATTCAC
>JAXJRF010000186.1:0-1097 GCA_036310765.1 Frisingicoccus sp. | reverse complement strand
GCAGGAAAAGAAGAGCTGTCGGTGGAAAATTGTATGGCAGATCTGGAAACTGTTGAAAATTATATTAAAGAAAAATATCCGAAGGCGGAGATTGAATTTTTCTGTTCCAGCTTTGGAGCTTATATTACATTGAATTATTTAACCAGACATCCGGACAAGGCATGCAAAGTGTATTGCAGAAGTGCTGCGGTCGATATGCCTTTTCTTTTTGATAAACCGGATGTGGTGGAAGGCGTGGAACTGGTGACCGATGCCTTTATAAGCAATTTGAAAGAAAACGACCTGTTTAAAATATATAGACCGGGAGCGGCAGTGGTAAAAATGATCCATGGTTCGGAGGATGAAGTTATTGACTATGGAGCAGCAAAGGCATTTTCAGAAAAGTTTCATATACCGATGGAAACGGTTGCTGGCGGAGATCACAGACTTTCTTATTCGGGAATGCCGGAAAAGGTTATGGAAGAAGCGGTGAGATTTTTTAAATAAGTGTTGTGGAGAATGTTCCATTATGTAGAAATATCTGTAAAATAAGACGATGAATCAATATTGTCTGAAAAATAATGTTATTTCATTGACAAAGACTGTAAAAAATGTTTTACTGAATATGTAAGAAGGTAAAATATGATCTTAAGGGGGAACGCATATGGAACTTAAGAAACTTATTTACACTGTTGAAGATGGCATTGCTGTGATCCAGATGAATTACATGAAGAATCTGAATGCCATCGATGAGCAGATGGCCGATGAATTGATGTATGTTGTCGATGCAGCAGAGAAAGATCCGAATGTTAAGGTTGTTGTGCTTAAAGGGGGAGAAAAAGCATTTTCAGCCGGCGGGGATATTGGTTATTTCTATGATCTGATTCAGGCTGGCGGTGAAGTCAATATGGATGGTCTCATCGCTAAGGTTGGTATTGTTGCGGACGGCATGAAGAAGATGAGTAAAATGGTTATTACATCTGTGTGTGGTGCAGCGGCAGGGGCTGGTGCCAGCCTGGCCTTTGGTGGGGATTTTATTGTGTGTGCAGATAATGCCAAATTTATGCTGGCATTTGTGAATATTGGGCTTGTTCCGGATACAGGAGCGACCTATCTTT
>JAXJRF010000185.1:0-1582 GCA_036310765.1 Frisingicoccus sp. | reverse complement strand
TTATTCCTGTCAATATGATTGCCTACCGGCAGCAATACGGCAGTGTCCACCCAACTGCTGTCATTGTTCCTGCCATTCTGGCTACTTTATTTAACACCATCATCGCCGTAATCTTCTGCAAAATCATGCAGCGAAAAAAACTTTAAAGAAGTGCCTGATAAATATCTCTTTTGGAAACACCCCTGTCCTTTGCCACAGCCTTCATAGCCTCTTTTTTATCCATGCCCTGATCAAGATACTGCTGCATATGTTCCTCAATGGATAATTCCTCAAAGCGGGCACGTTCCCTGGCTAAAAGCTCCATCCGGCTCTTGCCTTCGATGACCAGCACACATTCCCCTTTGGGCTCCTGTGTCTCGTAGAACTTTAGGATATCGTCTATGGTGGAAGCAAAAGCGGTCTCGTGTTTCTTCGTAAGCTCCCTGCAAAGGGTCATTTTTCGATTGCCAAGGGTATCACGAAGCTCTTTTAAGGTCTTTACAAGCCTATGAGGTGCTTCATATAAAATGATGGTCCTTGTCTCATCCACCAGTTCTGAAAGTACTGCCTGGCGTTCTTTTTTATCGGAAGGCAAAAATGCTTCAAAGGCAAATCTTCTGGTTGACAGCCCCGATAAAGTCAGGGCAGTAATACAGGCCGCAGCTCCCGGCAGAGAAGTTACTTCAATACCTGCTTCGTAGCACATTCTTACCAGATCTTCTCCAGGATCGGAAATTCCCGGAGTTCCTGCATCAGTAATGAGTGCAATATTACAGCCTTCCTGCATTTTTCGAATCAGCACCTGTGCTTTTTCTATTTTGTTATATTCATGATAGCTTGTCATAGGAGTGTGGATATCGAAATGATTTAACAGCTTGATACTGTTTCTCGTATCTTCCGCTGCGATCAGATCCACTTCTTTTAAAGTACGAAGCACCCGAAAGGTAATGTCTTCCAGGTTGCCGATTGGTGTGGCACATAAATATAATTTTCCCTGCATTGCGACCTCACTTTAACAGTAATACATTTTCTTTAATTCTTCCGTATAAACTCCCGGTGACTCATAAACGATCAATGGCGGTTCCACGGTGATTCTGGAATTTCCGTCCCTTAAGCCTTCTATCAGTACCATATTGGGCTCTTTGTCCACATAAGGATGAACCAGCCTCATCCGTTTTGGTTCCAGATGATATTTCACCATCAAAGACATGATCTGGGCCAGACGAAACGGCCGGTGTACCATATAAAATCTGCCTCGAGGCTTTAAAACACGGGAGGCTTCCCTGATCATGTCTTCCAGATTACAGGTAATCTCATGACGGGCAATGGCCTTCGCATCCGACGGATTCACCAGACCATGGTTTCCTGTCATATAAGGCGGATTCATGGTAATTACATGAAAAGAAGCAGCTCCGAAAATGTTTACTGCCTCTTTCATATCACCTGTTACAATTTCTATTTTTGATTCCAGTCCGTTTAAGGCAACACTTCTTCTTGCCAGATCGGCACTTTCTTCCTGAATTTCCAGACCAAAGAATTTTTCACCTTCCGTTTTTGCTTCCAGTAAAAGAGGAATCACGCCATTGCCGCAGCCCAGATCCAG
>JAXJRF010000184.1:0-3031 GCA_036310765.1 Frisingicoccus sp. | reverse complement strand
TTTTAATGGTATCCCATGATTTTTATAATATTGTGAATTGTGCAGACAGCGTATTGTTTGTCGATGATAAATCTGTCCGCCGCGTGCGTATGCGAACATTCCGTCAGAAGGTTTATGAAAAATATTTCCCGAAGAACTATCTGGAAAAGGAACAGAAACGTAAGGAGCTTGAGATGAAAATTTCAGCGTGTCTTAAAAAGCATGATATTGAGACGGCGGCAAAATTATGCGAACAATTAAGTAATACCATATAAGGAATACTATATAGGGTTTCCAAAAAACCTTGACATGTTTTTTAAAACGATTTAAGATAGTTTTAAATAAATGTTATAAAAAGGGGTTTACTTATGAGTCGAATTATTCTTGTGGCAGAAACAGGTTCAGATATTAGCAAGGAGCTGGCAGCACAGTATAATATTCATATTGTGCCGATGCATGTTTCCTTTGACAGTGAAAGTCTGGATGACGGTGCATTTCCGGTAGAAAAGATACCAGACTTTTATCATCAGACGGGAAGACTTCCGAAAACAAGCGGATGTACACCGGATGATTTTTATAAGGCATTTGATGAACTGCACGAAAAATATCCGGATGCCCAGATTTTATATCTGGCTTATTCGGCGGTAACAACCTGTTCTTATCAGAGTGGTGTGATTGCCTCTGAAGAACGCGACTATATAACGATCATTGATACGAAACAGGTTTCCGCAGGTCAGTGCAACGTAGTGATCGAGGTGGCGAAAGCATTGCAGGCGAATCCAGATATGTCTATGGAACAGGCGGTGGCATTGACAAACAGTTTGCTGAATCGTGCAAAAATGTGCTTTTTGCCGAATAATCTGGAGTTTTTACATGCCGGTGGTCGTGTGAGTAATGCGGCATTTCTTGGAAGTCGTATTTTAAACATTCATCCATGTATTGAGATTGTGGATGGCAAGCTGGTTGCAACGAAAAAGTATCGGGGGAATATGCGTAAGGTTGTCGGACGGCTTGTAAAGGATTATGCAGAGATTTACAATCTGGATCGAAAGAATCTTTGGATCGTTTATGTTGTTGGAATTAATGAAGAGGTAAAGGAAGCTGCACGACTTGCTGCAGAAGAATGCGGTTTTGAGAATATCCAGTGGGTTCTTGCCGGCGGCGTTATTACGACACATGGAGGTCCGGGAGCCATCGGTATTGCAGGATTTTCAAAAGAATAAGTAAATTTAGACATGCATCCTTTTGGGGGTGCATGTTGTTTTGAGTATAGAAATTTTTATTGACGAATTTGAATGATGGTTATATGATAAAAAGCACATGAATGAAATAGGAGGATGTGATATACTTTTTTGTGTATTGCGTATACAGTATGAGAGATTTTTTATATTTCATTGTGGAAGTCATTGCCATAATACACAGTAAGATTTTAAGTTTAAATGACACATGGGAATATAATTTAAGTGATAAAGAATTACATTTTCTGGTGATCGGTATTATTGGTATGGCTATGATTTTTGTTGTATATCCGGTATTTAAATGGCTTGCTAACCGGAACTGTATTATGACGATCAGTTGGATTTATGTCTTTACTTTGATCATTGTGCTGACCTTTGCGATAGAGATTGGGCAGAAAGTAACCAATACCGGTACGATGGATTTTGCGGATATTATGTTTGGTCTGGTCGGATTTATATTCATGTTTGCGATATTTGCAGTTTTAAGAGAAATCTATCATTTAATATGTCGATTTATAAAGAAAAGTATGAAAAAGTAATTTTTCATGAAATATTCTTCTTTTTAGAATAAATGAGTTGTGGTACAATGTATGTGCACACTCATATAGAAGAGTTAATAATTTTAATTTATATTACACACGGGGGTATAGAAATGGAAAGAAAAATCGGAACAATTTCAAGAGGCGTTCGCTGCCCGATCATTCGTGAAGGAGACAATCTTGTTGATATCGTAGTCGAAAGTGTATTGGGTGCAGCCGAGAGTGAAGGTTTCGAACTTAGAAACAGAGATGTCATTGGTATTACAGAGTCAATTGTTGCACGTTCTCAGGGTAACTATGCATCGGTTCAGGATATTGCAGCGGATGTCAAAGCAAAATTAGGCGGAGAAACCGTTGGTGTTATTTTCCCAATCCTTTCCCGTAACCGTTTTGCGATCAACTTAAAAGGTATCGCTATGGGATGCAAAAAGGTTGTTTTGATGCTGAGCTATCCAAGTGATGAAGTTGGTAATGCATTGCTCACATATGATCAGTTGGATGAAGCAGGTATCAATCCATATTCTGATGTTTTATCATTAGAAAAATATCGTGAATTATTTGGTGATAATGTACATGAATTCACAGGTGTGGATTATGTTCAGTATTATTCAGATATCATTAGAGAAGCTGGTGCAGAGGTTGAAGTTGTATTTGCTAATCAGGCAAAAACAATTCTTGATTATACAGACTGCGTAATCAACTGTGATATTCATACAAGAGTACGTACAAAACGTATCCTGAAAGCTGCAGGTGCAAAGGTTGTATGCGGTTTGGATGATATTATGACATCTTCCGTAAATGGCAGCGGTTTTAATGAAAAATACGGCCTGTTAGGTTCCAATAAGGCAACAGAAGACAAGATTAAATTATTCCCACAGGAGTGTAAAGAGCTGGTTCTTGCAATTCAGTCCTCCATTCTTGAAAAAACAGGTAAGCTTGTAGAAGTTATGGTATACGGTGACGGTGCTTTTAAAGATCCACAGGGTAAGATCTGGGAACTTGCTGACCCGGTTGTATCTCCTGCATTCACAGATGGTCTGATCGGTACACCAAACGAATTAAAACTTAAATATTTGGCAGACAATGACTTTGCTAATTTAAGTGGTGCTGAATTAAAAGAAGCGATTTCCAACAGCATTAAAGCGAAAGAGGACAATCTTGTAGGCAACATGGCGTCTCAGGGAACAACACCAAGACAGTTGACCGATTTACTTGGTTCTTTATGTGACCTTACATCCGGTTCCGGTGACAAGGGAACACCTGTTATCTTAATTC
>JAXJRF010000183.1:0-14878 GCA_036310765.1 Frisingicoccus sp. | reverse complement strand
TCACAATGGCAGCCGGCGGTGGTTTCGCAATGAGCTTCGATCAGAAATAATAATATTGTCTGTCAATATATATTATAAACAAATATAATATTAGGTATGAAAAAAGCGACCCGGTACAATATACCTGTCTGGCCGCCTGTTTAAATCCTGTATTTCATTCTTAATGTGAACGCCATTCCAAATCTCCATGCTCCAATGCCATGATCAAAGCTTCCGCTGTTGCAATATTCGTTGCCATAGGAATACGGTAAGCATCGCACAGATTCATGATTGCATAAATATCCGGCTTTTCTGTCGAAGCCATCGATGGATTATAAAAGAAAATAACCATATCCAGCCGGTCGTCTTCAATCATCTCCATAAACTGACGATCGCCCCCTACACTGCCCGGCAGAAACTTGTTCACCTTCAGATTCGTTACTTCCTCAATCCGTCGTCCAGTCACACCTGTTGCATATAAGGTATGTTTCCCCAAAATCTTCTTATATGCAATACAAAAATTCTCTATTAATTCCTTTTTATTGTTATGTGAAATAATTCCAATATTCATGTCTTATATTCCACCCCTTTCGTCAAAAATGCCTAACCCCAAATAATTTTCTATACACTCTATATTACTTTATTACCGATATTTTTGTCAATAACAACCAAAAAAACTATTTAAATTTTCTGCTTTTTTATCCATTTCCATAATGAAATATGCTATATCATAGTATTTCCAGAAATCCTACATCTAAACGAGAGAGATGACATCATTTTTTGCAACAGAAAGACCCCGCAAAATGCGGGGTCCCATATCGCTTAATCTTATATTATGCATTAAACTCTGGATAAATATTCACCTGTACGTGTATCGATCTTGATCACATCACCGATTTCAACGAATAATGGTACATAAACCAAAGCACCTGTTTCAACAGTAGCTGGTTTTGTAGCACCTGTAGATGTATCACCTTTGAATCCAGGTTCTGTTTCTGTGATCTCAAGTTCTACAAATAAAGGTGGTTCGATAGCGAATACCTGACCATTATGAGAAAGCATCTTAACCATTTCATTTTCTTTAACGAATTTTAATGTATCGCCAATCTGATCTTCTGTAAGAGCGATCTGGTCATATGTTTCTGTATTCATGAAGTTATAGAAATCGCCATCGCTGTAAAGATACTGCATTTCCTGTCTTTCAATATGTGCCTGTGGGAACTTTTCTGTTGGACGGAAAGATTTTTCAATAACACCGCCACTCTTAATATTTTTTAATTTTGTACGAACGAAAGCAGCTCCCTTACCAGGTTTTACATGCTGAAATTCAATTACCTGATAAATATTGCCATCATACTCAATTGTTAAACCATTTCTAACGTCGCCTGCTGATACCATAAACGGAATCCTCCTTAATTTTTTTACATAAATAGCTTATTATAGTATAAATAACTTCTTGTAATTTTTCAACTATTTTTTATGTTTTATATCGAAAAATGTATTTCTCGTATGCATTGATCATTTGAGTTTCGCCATAATTGCGGACCTGTTCACTGCGATGACTGTAATTCAGATGCATATGTCCATGAACAAAATACTTTGGATGGTATGTGTCGATCAGTGTACGAAACACCTGAAAGCCCTGATGAGGCAGGTCATCACCATCCCCAAGCTGCCATGCCGGTGCATGGGTCAGCAAAATGTCAAAACCTCGATTAAAAACAATCGGCAGTTTCATTTTCCGGACACGCTTTTGCATTTCCTTTTCCGTATACTGATGCTGCCCCAAAGAATATCTTTTTGAACCTCCAAGCCCAAGGATTCTTATTCCCTGATGTACATAGATTTTATCCTCAATGCAGATACATCCTTCCGGCGGCTTTTGTGCATATTTTCCATCGTGATTTCCATGAACATACAGTACCGGACCATGGGAAAAGGTTGCCAATAATGACAAATATTCCGGATCCAGATCGCCGCAGGACAAGATCAGATCAATGTCATTCATCTTACGTTTTTCAAAATAATCCCAAAAATATGGGGATTTCACATCACTGACTGCCAAAATGTTCATCTACACAATTCCTCCAAGGCCCTGTGTCGTCACCACAGGTTTTGCCTGTTCAACCAATTCTTCCCATCCCGGAATATGCCCGACAACATTTTCTGCCAGCCAGTCCATCGTAATAATTTCCTCCGGGGACAATTCCCGTTCGGAATCCTTTTGGACAATTCCCTGCTGGGAATACAATACCCCATGGAATGGATTGAAATCCCCTGCGGATATGGTTTTTTTCAATAATTCGATGAGACGTGCGGTTCCGATTGGAAGATGTCTGGAGCAGATCACATCAACGGCTCCCGCGGACATCCCCCACCAGTAATTTAAACCTCGGGTTTCATCTTCAATCTCATCATCCTTCCAAGAGCCCTTCATCAGTTTCCGGATCATTTGTTCGTAAAACTTTCCCCAATGCCGGACCGGCATGGCAAGATTAATCGGATAATCGCCGCCATCCCAATAAAGTCCGAAATATCTGGATGCCTTCTTCGGCATGATCATATCTCTTCCGGAAATATAGGATATTTCCTGTTCCCTGAAAGTTTCAAAAGGATCATGTTTTTTTATTTTTGTCCATTCAAGATAAACTCTCGCCCTCGGATTCACCATTTTTGCCCCAAGGGCAAAGGCATTAATGTTCGCCGTTACCCCATAAATTGGATAATCTGCCAGATAACCGATCTTATCATTTTCCGTCATTGCACCCGCAATAGCCCCCATCAAAAATTTTGCCTCATACATACGTACATGATAGGTACGGATATATTTATGGGAAGTATTCAGCGAACAGTTTAAAATTTTAACATCCGGATGTTCAATAGCCGCTTTTAAACTGCCTTTCAAGAGCGGTGGGGATGTGGTGAAAATGAGATTATTGCCGTCCTCAATACATTTTTCAATTAATGCTTCCACATTCTCTTCCGTAGCTCCATCATAGCTGACAGTCTGAATTTCATCCGAAAAGGCTTTTTTCAAATGGAGTCGCCCGAGTTCATGAGCATAGGTCCACGAGGACACCTCCGGTGTACTTTCATGGATAAAGGCCACTTTCATTTTCGACGTTCCTGTCGGAAGGAGCCTTGTCAGTATATTTTTCTTTTTTCCTGAATTCACTTCCGGAGACATATGTAATTCAGGTATACTTCCCTCTCTCAGTTTCAGTTCTTCCCTGGATTTCAAAATTTTTTCTTTTAATTCACTTGTTTCCAAAGTTATAACTTCCGAATAATCATACAGATTCAAAAATGCCAATAGTGCATCGTCGATATTTTCCTCCGAGCTACCCTTTTCATTTTCCATGTAAATGCTTTTAAACCGCCAGTGCAGTGAACTGAATTCCAATCGGTCATCCTCGCTCCATTTCTCATCCGGCCGCTTTCCAACCAAATGCTGGAGCCTTGCATAGCTCCCCACTTCTGAAAAATCAAGATAATTGATCCTGGATAATCGATAGAAATCTACGAATTCATAATAAATAATGTTCTTCTTTTCTGTCGTACGTACCGGATAAATCCGAGTCACCATTCCTGACACCGAAACAGCTCCGAGACATTTTAAAACGCTCACCCGTTTGTTTCCTTCTTCGATATAGAATTTATTCATAAATTCATAAGCCTTAACCGGTTCGCGTATTCCTTCCTCAATATGAGCCTGATAAAGTCCCATCCATTTCTGGGCAAATTCAGACTTTTCAGGCAAGATCGGATAAAAGCTTTTGCTGAAACTCTCACCTCTGCCGGAGGTCTTTGTACCAGCAATCTTTTCAACTGGAATCTGCACCAGTCCCAGAGACATTTCACCTGCAATCACTATATGCTCATTTGCAATAAGTTCATCCAGCACCAGCAGACCTTCATCTTCTTTTTTCCCGAGTTTATAATATTTCTCATATTCTGCATGGGCTTCATTACTTAAAACGAGAGACATCCAATCGCCCCTTTATGATTTATCTGCTTTTCTCCCTTTGACGTTTCTTTTTATAAAAATGCAATACGATTTTCTCTAATTTACGTTTGAACACGATCTGGATTTCTTCCTTCGGATGGATTGGCTGTACCAGAATACTGTAGATTCCAGCAAGCTTTGCGCCCAAAACATCTGTAAAAATCTGATCGCCGACAAAAAGTACCTGATCTTTTTCAAGCCCCATTAAGGCCGCCGCCTTGATATAATTTTCAGGACTTGGTTTATGGGCATCACAAACCGTATAGGCATGGATATTCTGATTAAACATCTGTACCCTCGGTCCTTTATTATTGGAAATCAAAGCATAAGAAAATCCAAGCTCTTTCAAATGTTCAAACAGTGCCTCTGCCCGTTCATCTGCCGGTGCACCATGGGGTACAAGTGTATTATCAATATCAAAAATAACGCCTCGATACCCCTTCTTATAAAGCTTTTCAAAGGGTATTTTATAAGTGGATGCGACCCATGCATCCGGATATAAGATCTCTAACATTTTTATTCCTCCAATGCCTGTTTAATCAAAATTTAATTCCAATTCAACCGGACAATGATCCGAACCGAAAATTTCCTGATGAATGGATGCCCCTTTCAGATGCTCCTTCAAAGCCTCTGACACGATAAAGTAGTCAATACGCCATCCCGCATTATTTTTGCGGGCATTAAACCGATAAGACCACCAGGAGTATTCTCCGGTTTTCTCCGGATAAAAATACCGGAATGTATCTATAAATCCCGCATCCAGAAGTTCGGTCATCTTCGCCCGTTCCTCGTCTGAAAATCCTGCATTTTTTCGGTTTGTCTTCGGATTCTTAAGGTCGATCTCTTCGTGGGCCACATTAAGGTCTCCACAAAGAACAACACATTTACTCTTTTCCAGATTTTTTAAATAGGAACGAAAATCATCTTCCCATTCCATACGATATGGAAGACGGGCCAGACCATCCTTCGAATTCGGTGTGTAGACATTGACCAGATAAAAGTTTTCATATTCGAGTGTAATCACACGACCTTCTTTATCGTGTTCCTCGATTCCAAGCCCATAGCTCACAGATATCGGCTTTATACGCGTAAATACTGCCGTACCCGAATACCCCTTCTTCTCGGCATAATTCCAGTACTGTTCATATCCGGGAAGTTCAAGTTCAATCTGCCCTGCCTGAAGCTTTGTCTCCTGAAGACAAAAAATATCCGCATCCAGTGCATTAAATATATCGACAAATCCTTTGCCAACCACAGCACGCAGGCCGTTCACATTCCATGAAATTAATCGCATTACAATTCTCCTCCCATATTGTCATGAATCGTATTCAAAACCATCTCCAACTGTCTGGCAGATATCTGTCCCGGTGCAGACGCCTTCTCCCCAGCTCCAAAAGTCAATACAGAGCCAAAAACTTCCCCCGCCAGCCGACTGATCAGTCCCATAGGTCCCATCGACATGGTGATCACCGGCTTTTCTGTATAGAGTCTGCCCATCTCCTCCGTTGCCGAAAGCAATTCCAAAACATCTGTTTTCGATTTCGGCATAACAGCCACTTTCAAAATGTCTGCTCCCATCTCATCCATCAGGATCATACGTCGTGTCAGTTCATCCTTCTCCGGTGTCTTACGAAAATCATGATTTGAGGCAATAATCACAATCTGATGCTGATGTGCCATATCGACGATCATCGGATTGATTTTTGAATCCATAAACAGCTCCACATCCAGTGCATCGATCATCCCGGATTCACATACTAACTGAGCTAATTCCATATATTTTTGTGGGCTGATCCCCTTCTCGCCCCCCTCCTGAACGGAACGGAAGGTAAATAAAAGGGGCATTTCGCCAATAACCGCTCTCAGAGCAGCAAGGGAATCACCCACAGCGGCAGGATCAAATATCTCTTCATACCAGTCTGCCCGCCACTCAATGATATCTGCAGGCAATTTCAATATATTTTCAGCCTCATTTAAAATATCCGCCTTTGTTTTTCCGCAAATAGGAATACAAATCTTCGGTTTTCCTTCGCCAATCGCCAAATTTTTTATATAAACTGTATTCATGCTAACCTCCAAATTGACATTCAACTGATTTTATTTTAATATGATTTCTAAGTAATAGCAAGCTTTAGAAAAAGGAGACAGAAATTATGGAATCAAGAATCACCGGCCACACAGTTCTCACCGGCCTTCTGGGAAGCCCGGTTTCCCATAGTATTTCACCAATAATGCACAATGAATCCTTCCGCCAGCTCGGTCTGGATTATGCTTATCTGGCATTTGATGTAGGTACAGAAAATTTAAAAACGGCCGTCGAAGGCCTGAAAGTCCTCGGTGTCCGCGGCTTTAACCTGACCATGCCAGACAAAAATCTCATGGCACAATACTGCGACAAGCTTTCCCCTGCTGCCGAGATTATCGGTGCAGTAAACACCGTTGTTAATGATAACGGCATACTGACAGGTCACACAACCGATGGTATCGGTTATATGCAGGCTGCCCGCGATGCAGGATTTGATCTTACCGGCAAAACAATGACTCTTCTTGGCGGCGGCGGTGCTGCAACTGCCATCTGCGTTCAGGCTGCTCTGGATGGCTTAAAGGAAATCCATGTCTTTAACATAAAAGACCAGTTCTATCCACGCCTCCAAGCCCTTGTCGACCGGATCAATGAGAAAACAGACTGTAAAGTAACTTTAAATGATCTTGCAGACAAATCCGCATTAAAATCTGCCGTAGAAAACAGCCATATTTTAACCAACGGCACTTCTGTCGGCATGAGCCCAAATGTGGACGGATGCCTCATCGATGATATGTCCCTCTTCCGTTCGGATCTCATCGTTTCGGATGTTATTTATAATCCAGAAGAAACCAAACTTCTCCGTCTGGCTCGTGAACATGGCTGCCCGACATTTAACGGTCTCTATATGCTTCTTTATCAGGGAGCTGCTGCCTTCACCCTCTGGACAGGAAAAGAAATGCCGATCGATATTATTAAAGAGAAATATTTTAAACGCTAAATGATGGAGGATTGATAATGGAAACAATAAAGAACATTCATACTCGAAGAAGTATCCGAAATTATTCCGATCAGCCTGTAAGCAAAGAAGAACTTCAGGAGATTTTGGAGGCCGGCACCTGGGCACCTTCCGGTGTAAACCTGCAGCCATGGTATTTCGTTGCTTTGCACAGCCCAGAAGAACGAGCAAAAATGGAAGAAATCATGGTTCGTGTATCCGATCGCTTGGAACCGTCTTTAAAGGCCCGATTTGCCACTGCTCCTTCTGTTGTCGATGAAACCGTCACTTTTGTCCGTAGTCTTGGCGGTGCTCCTGTTTATATCCTTGCTTTCCAGCTGAAACCGGATTATGAAAATGCAGCGGACATGGTCAATCTCAGTATCGGTGCTGCTCTTGAAAATATTTTACTGTCAGCTAACGATAAGGGACTTGGTACTTGCTGGCTCACCGCACCGGTTGAAACACAAGTCGGTGATGAACTTCGTGATCTGTTCGCTCCGGGCAAAGGCAGCCTGGTTGCCCTTGTAACCCTTGGCTATCCTGAAAAAGAAGGAAAAGCTCCAAAAAGAAAAGATGGTCGTTTTGTGATCATCTAATTAAATCAAGCCACGCTCTGCACTTTTATTGGTGTCAGATCGTGGCTTTTCAAATATTTGACGATTTATAAATGTCTATTTATCCAGTTTCTCTATAATCTCCTCACAGATTTCCCGCACAGGCCGTCCATCCGTAGCCACCGCTATATCCGATGCCGCCTCATATTTAGGGCTTCGCTTATTTAATAGGTCGGCGATAAACTCCACATTTTTATTGCCTCTCAAAAGCGGCCGGCTGTCATCATTTTTCACCCGTTCAAGTATGGTTTCCGGTTTTGCTGTCAGCCATACAACCGTACCTGCCTCTTTCATAATGGCTGCATTGGCATCCCGAAGTGCCATACCACCGCCGCAGGACACAATGAGATTTTTTTCTTCTTTTAATTCACCTAAAAGGGCGGTTTCCATATTTCGGAATGCCTCTTCCCCCTTTGTCGCAAAAATATCGGAAATCGACATACCTTCCCTTGAGACGATCAATGCATCCGTATCGACTTCTTTCATGTCCAGCATCTTTTTCAATTTTGCAGATACCGTTGACTTTCCCGTTCCCATAAATCCAATGAGCAATATATTTTTTCTATCCATTTTTATTCCTTTTCCTTTAACCAGATTTTTTAAAATAGAATAACATAAAAAAAGCATGGCTGCAATTTTTTACAGCCATGCCTTTAAATAAACACAATATATTTTTATTTACCGTTGATTACCGCTCTGGAAATAACCATCTTCTGTACTTCGGAAGTTCCTTCATAAAGAGGCACAATACGTGCATCACGATACTGACGTTCAATTGCGTAGTCTTTCATGTAACCGTATCCGCCATGGATCTGGAGGGATTTGTTTGTTACCCATACCGCATTTTCGGATGCATAATATTTAGCCATAGCAGCCAATTTACCGATGTCTTCACCATGCTGACGACGGTCGGCTGCATTTAATGTCAGCATCTTTGCAGCTTCTGTTCGTGTTGCCATATCTGCAAGGTACCACTGAAGGCCCTGATTAGCGTTGATCGGTTTGCCGAACTGTACACGCTGTTTGGAATAAGCAACTGCAGATTCGATGGCACCTTCTGCGATACCAACACCCTGGGAAGCCATACCAATACGTCCGCCGTCAAGACCGGCCATAGCAATCATGAAGCCTCTGCCTTCTTTACCAAGCAACTGTGTTCTTGGCACGCGACAGTCACTAAATACTAATTCAGATACCGGAGCTGCACGCAAACCCATCTTATCTTCTACTTTACCAATTTCAAAGCCAGGTGTTGTTCGATCTACAATAATTGCAGACATACCCTTTGTTTTCTTTGCCGGATCTGTAAGGGCGATCAGAATAACATAGTCGCCTTCTTCTGCACCCATGTTACTGATAAAACATTTTGTTCCGTTAATGATATAGTCATCACCATCAACGACTGCTTTTGTACGAGCTGCTGCTGCATCTGATCCTGCATTCGGTTCTGTCAGAGCAAATGCACCAACACCGCCGGTAGCACCCCATCTCAAATATTTCTCTTTCTGTTCTTCCGTACCGTTTCTCATGATAATATCATTTGTCAGAGTATGAACTGCGATCAATTCTGCAACACTGGCATCTACTTTTGCAATTTCCATGATGACAAGAGCCTTTGTCACTTCATCAACACCTGCTCCGCCGTATTCTGTCGGAATGTTCATACCCAATAAACCGATATCTGCAACCTTCTGTACAAGGCCTGGTGCAAATTTTGCGTTTTTATCCATTTCTTCCGCGATTGGAGCCAATTCCTTTTCAGCAAAGGATTTTGCTAGCTGAATGATCATCTTCTGTTCTTTTGTTAAAATAAAACTCATAGTCATCAAACCTCCCATAAAATTCATACATTTGTTATACCCAAATATATAGCAAATTCAATGCCAACAGAATCATTCCTGTAAAATCATCCATTTTACAGGCTTTTTTCATTTTTAAATATCAAAAAAGAGCAAATAGTGATGTTTTTGTGCATCACTTATTTGCCCTAAAATGCCTGTTTTCCCTATTTTTTGATTTTTCAAGATGATGCATTTAAGCATCATCCAAATGGTATTGCCGGAGCTTTCGAGAAATCGTTGACTGATTCAGCCCCAGTATTGCTGCCATTTTACGCGTACTTCCAAACTGATTCTTCGTATTTATGAGCAGCTGACGCTCCATCTGCTCCAACGCTTCCTTGTACGGTAAAACACCTTCCACCTTGACGGTACCTATGCGTCCATCCGTTCCTTTGCAGTAACGGCTCTGCAGATGCTTTGCCCGCATCACTTCCTCCGGCTCCAACACAACAATATTTTCCACAAGATTTTCCAATTCGCGGATATTGCCCGGCCAGTCGAGATGTGCCAGTGTTTTTGCCGCTCGGATTGTCAGTCTCTTATTCTTATTATAGCGTTTATTAAATATTTCCAAAAAATGATTGCAAAGGGGAATAATATCCTCATGTCTTTCTCTTAAAGGTGGAATTTCCAGACGAATAACATTCAGACGATAGAATAAATCCTTCCGAAACTTCCCTTTTTCAACCAATTCTTCCAGATTTCGGTTTGATGCAGCGATAATTCGTACATCCACTGGTATGGTTTCCACACCACCGACACGAAAAATCTCCCGTTCCTGAATCACCCGGAGTAATTTAACCTGCATTTCCAGGCTCATCTCACTGATCTCATCTAAAAATAATGTACCCTGATTGGCCAGTTCAAACAATCCTGCTTTTCCCTTTTTACGTGCTCCGGTAAACGCCCCATCCTCATAACCAAAAAGCTCCGATTCGAAAAGATTTTCCGGGATCGCACCACAATTGACCTTTACAATCGGCTGGTCTTTACGCTTACTTGTCTGACAAATATACTTAAAAACAACCTCTTTTCCTGTACCGGATTCACCGGTGATCAGCACAGAAGAATCCACATCTTTGATGTACTCGATGGTTTCTTTAATTTTTTTCATCTGCGGGCTTTCCGCAATAAACTCCACAAGCTTATCCTCTTCTTTTTTTTCGCCCATGTGAAACCTCCAACAATAACATTAACTCTTTATAGAAAAATCGATGCTCTTATGCATCACCTGCATTTTACCTAAGATTTTCGCTTTAATTTCCGAAGTTTGACCTTCGTTTCCTTATCGACCCGGTAAGATTCACAAATCTTCTGTATCGATTTATTATGAGTAAAATCATCCAATCGATCCCTTTGAAGATAGCTTTCCGTCATCTCCGGCAAGTGGACATAAAAGACGGATATCGCCCAGGCTATACCCATCTGAACATAATAATCTGTATTCTTCACCTGGTCAAAGAATTCAAAAATCTTCGGTGCATATTCTAATTCAGCGTAATAATCCAGTGCCATAACCGATGCAAATCTTATATCATATGGCCGTTTGGAGGCAAACAACGGACAGATAAACTCCCACACGTCCGCCTTATGCTGTTTCGTAAATTTCAAAGTGGCGCATACACAATCACATACCGCCCAATTATGAATGCTTGGCAGAAATCTTTTAAGATATTCCAACCGCTCATCCAATGCCATATCCGCATATCCTATGAGAAAACCTCTCAGCATATCTTCTTCGTAATATTTGTTCGGCGCCTCATCAAAATAACTCTTCCAATCGCCTTTAACCATTCTTCTGGCCAGTTTTCGAAGTTCCGGTATACGAACACCGAGTACATTATCTGTTCCCGGCATCAGACGGCTTTGAAAAGTGCCATATGTCTCATCTGCCAACGACTCCAATAGGGTTCTGACTTCCTCAACCTGCATATTTCATCTCCAGATCCAGAAGTTTTTTCTTCACATCCAACCCTCCGGCATATCCAACCAACTGACCATTGGAACCGATCACGCGATGACAAGGAATGACGATCATAATCGGATTGTGATGATTGGCCATCCCAACAGCCCTTGCTGCAGATGGTTTTCCAATGGCACTGGCAATCTCACCATAAGTTCGCGTTTCTCCATAAGGAATATCTGTTAAGGCAGACCAGACAGACTGAAAAAATGTTGTTCCATCCGGTTTCAATGGAAGTTCAAAGTTTTTACGTATACCGGCAAAATATTCCTTGAGCTGCTGCTGGGCACGCTCCAGTACTTCGGTTTTCTGCGTCACTGCCTGAGGAAAATTCTCCACCGTCTTTATAATCTTCCCATCTTTATTCACTCTGGCTCCTGGAATATCTGCCAGAGAAATCTCCTTAAGGAACCCCTGTGTCTCCACAATACGAAGACGTCCAACAGGAGAATCCATAAACATCTGATACACGATCCATCCCCTCCAATCGTATGTTTAGTATACAATGTTTCGCGTCCTGTGTCCAACAAAAAAGGCAATCCTGCCAACCGGAAGAATTGCCTTTTTATCACTTTTCATTAAATTAGTTGTCGATTAATTTTTCCTGACCATTCCAGCTGTAAAGGCTGCGGATTTCTTCACCGATAACTTCAGATGGATGAGCTGCTGCTTTTGCACGCATAGCTTTGAAGTGTACCTGACGTCCTGCTGGAGACATATCAAGCAAGAAGTCTTTTGCGAATGTACCATCCTGGATATCAGAAAGAATCTGTTTCATAGCTTTCTTAGTATCTTCTGTTACAATCTTAGGTCCTGTGATATAATCGCCGTATTCTGCTGTATTGGAGATGGAGTATCTCATACCTGCAAAACCACTCTGATAGATCAGGTCAACGATAAGTTTCATTTCATGAACACATTCGAAATAAGCGTTTCTTGGGTCATAACCAGCTTCAACCAATGTTTCGAAACCAGCCTGCATTAATGCACAAACACCACCGCAAAGAACTGCCTGTTCACCGAAAAGGTCTGTTTCAGTTTCTGTTTTGAATGTTGTTTCAAGAACACCAGCTCTTGCTCCGCCGATACCTAAGGAGTATGCTAATGCCATTTCCTGTGCTTTACCTGTGTAATCCTGATATACAGCGATCAGACATGGAGTACCTTTACCTTCCTGGAACTCACTTCTTACTGTATGACCAGGAGCTTTTGGAGCGATCATTGTTACGTCAACATATTCTGGCGGTACGATACATCCGTAATGAATATTGAAACCATGAGCAAACATTAACATGTTTCCTTCTTCAAGGTTTGGTTCGATATCTCTCTTGTACATATCTGCCTGTAATTCATCATTGATCAGAATCATGATAACATCAGCTTTCTTAGCTGCTTCATCTGCTGTATATACTTCAAATCCCTGTGCTTCTGCTTTAGACCAGGATTTGCTGCCTTTGTAAAGACCGATGATAACATGACATCCAGATTCCTTTAAGTTAAGTGCATGAGCATGGCCCTGGCTGCCATATCCGATAATTGCGATTGTTTTTCCTTCTAATAATGATAAGTTACAATCTTCTTGGTAATAAATTTTATTAGCCATTTTTATTTCCTCCTAAAAATGAAATGCATTTTATATAGTTAAAGGCTTCTTTTGCCTCTAGCTTACTTATTTATGTAAGACTTCCTCGAACGAAATGTTCTCGCTCTAGTCATCCTCAAACATTTTAACGTCTTTTGAGCCTCTTGACAAGCCTGTAATTCCAGTTCTTGCAAGTTCTAAGATTTCATATGCAGATAAAAGGTCTAAGAATGCTTCTACTTTTGACTGCGTACCTGTCATCTCTAACATAAGAGAATCTGTTTCCACGTCCACAATCTTTGCTCGGAAAATGTCTGCGATAGAGATAATCTCACCTCTCTGGGCTGCATTCGCTTTTACCTTTACCATAATGAGCTCTCTGCAAACAGATTGTCCATCCGCTAAAATTTTGATATCAATCACATCTTCAATCTTTGCAAGTTGTTTTTGAATCTGCGCTAAAATTTGTTCATCCCCACTTGCAACAACTGTAAGTCTTGTCACGCGCTTATTCATCGTTGTTCCAGATGTAATACTGTCGATGCTATATCCACGTCTGCTGAACAATCCCGCAACACGGCTAAGCACCCCTGCATTGTTATTTACTAATAACGAAAATACCTGTTTTCTCATAAAATCCCTCGTCTTTCTTTGGTTTTTCAAAAAACAGAGTGCGTTCTGTTTTTATATATTAGCAACTATATGCTTTTTTGTCAACCTTTTTGTAGACATTTTTCAGGCAGGCGACACATACACCTGCCTAATGTCTCTATTATCTTACTTTTGGTAAGAATTTGCAAATCATTTTCTTAGATTTACTTGGAAATTACACAAAATTTTTATTTTTAGCCTTCCTGCCACTTGTAACCGTGCTCTTGGATTCGGATGTAATGATTTGCTTCGCGGAGTACATGGTCTGCGAGCAATGGTAAAATGATGGATTGAATCTGACAGTTCAAAAGTCCCTGAGTTCCTGCTGCTTTAAAGTCACGAAGCTGAATTGTTTTTTCAAGGGTTATATCCTGTAAGCTGCGTTCTTCTGTGCGTGTGTCACAAGTACGACGTTCCGCTTCGCGCGTTTCATTTTCACACCGTTCTCTGCTCCGACTTTCATTTGCAATACAATCTTGTTTACGCGCTCTTTCTAGCAACCGTTGGAAGTCTTTCGCAAAATCATCTGCTGTGTGAATCAATTCGTCTTCAGTCGGATCCAAAAGTCCACGAATAAACAATGCATGTTCCATCATAATTTGATTCCAGAACTCTTCCTGATTCTGCAAGTTGCGATAGCAAACCTTCTGATTCTGCATCAAACCTTCTACCGTTTCACGGTACAATTTTGCTTCCCTCAAAATATGGTCAATCAGCAATGGATAGTTTGCTGTAAACATTCTGCAATTCGTTACTTCACGCAAAAGGCGTTCTTTGAAGTCAATCAAACCATTCAAAAGCCATACCGCTCTCTCATTCAAACGATGAACCATCTGTACCATTTCACGTGTCACTTCAAAATCACGTCCACATTCCAAGTTCTTTTCTGCAATTGTGATGCGGCTGTCAATTGGCAGTCCACTTAGGGCACTTGTCTTTCTTTCTGCATTTATTGTAAAGTCGGTCACTAACTCCTCTGATCGAAGTACATTTCCACTAATCATATGGTTGCTCATTTGTACGGTTCGTCTAAGTAAATCTTCAAACTGTGTGCGGAAGAAATCTGCTCTTCGAATCCACTCTGTATCCTTCTGCACAAATCCTGCTTCTAGGAATAATGAGTGTTCTTTCATAATTCTCGCAAAGAACAAATGCGTCTCTAGTGATATTCTTACATAATCTTTCATGTCCCACATACCTTTGTAATCATGTTCTTTTT
>JAXJRF010000182.1:0-5596 GCA_036310765.1 Frisingicoccus sp. | reverse complement strand
ATGTTATTGGATGCCGGTTGCATCTGCTGAAAAATTATCAGAAATGGCTGGCTGGTTTGATGGACATCCGGAGATGGCAACGATACGTTTAAAGGAAAATCTTCATATTTTCCCAATCGCTGAAACGGAAAATGTGTTGGATGTGGCGTTGATGGCTTATTTATTAAATCCTCTGAAGGATAGTTATGATTATGATGATATTGCCAGAGATTATCTGGATATGACGCTGCCGTCCAGAGCCGATCTGTATGCCAAGAAAACGTTGCCGGAGATTTTGAATGAAGATAAAGAAAAGGCGATGACCTGGCTTGGCTATTATGCCGCTTTGCCTTTGGAGGCATCCGTCGTTTTGAAGACACAGCTTGAAAATGAAAATATGTGGAAGTTGTATCAGGAAGTAGAACTGCCGTTAAGCTTTCTTTTATATCGTATGGAACGGGAAGGTATCCGGGTAGAACGGGAGGCACTGAAAGTATACGGTGACCAGCTTGTGGGACGGATTCAGGAGCTGGAGGAAGAAATCTACGCTCTGGCCGGTGAAAAATTCAATATTTTATCACCAAAGCAGCTGGGTGTTATTTTGTTTGAAAAACTGCATTTGCCTTTTGGCAAGAAAACAAAAACCGGATATTCCACTTCAGCCTCCGTATTGGAGAAACTCCAGGATGATGAACCGATCGCCCGGCTTGTATTGGAATATCGCCAGCTGACCAAATTAAAATCCACATATGCCGATGGTTTGGCGAATTATATTTCCGAAGATGGACGTATCCATGGCAAATTTAATCAGACGATCACAGCGACCGGGCGGATCAGCAGTACAGAACCGAATCTTCAGAATATTCCTGTACGTATGGATCTGGGACGTAAGATCCGTAAAGTTTTTGTGCCGAAGGAGGACTGTGTGTTTGTAGATGCCGACTATTCCCAGATTGAACTGCGTGTGCTTGCCCATATGTCTGGCGACGAAAATCTGATCGAGGCCTATAAACAGGCGGAGGATATCCATCGCATGACGGCCTCCCAGGTCTTCCATACACCATTGGAGGAAGTTACGAGCCAGCAGAGAAGTAATGCAAAGGCTGTTAATTTTGGTATCATTTACGGTATAAGCTCCTTTGGTTTGAGTCAGGGCTTAAGTATTACCCGCAAAGAAGCAGAAGTTTATATAAAACAATACTTTGCCGCCTATCCAAAAATCAAAGCCTTTTTGGATGGACTTGTTGAAGAAGGCAAAGAAAAGGGCAGCGTTTACACATTGTTTCATCGTAAACGGCCGATACCGGAGCTGGCCTCCAGCAATTTTATGCAGCGTTCCTTCGGCGAACGTGTGGCCATGAATTCACCGATCCAGGGGACAGCTGCAGATATTATTAAAATTGCCATGATCAAAGTGGATCGACGGATAAGAAAAGAAGGGTTAAAATCCAGAATTGTTCTGCAGATTCACGATGAACTGCTGATTGAAACCCGGAAGGATGAAGTGGATCAGGTGCGCCGCATTTTGCAGGAGGAGATGAGCTCTGCAGCCGATTTGCATGTGCCGTTGGAAATTGATGTGAACGTGGGTATGAACTGGTACGAATCAAAATAAAAGACAGAAGAGGAAATGAATATGAAGGTTGTAGGAATTACAGGTGGTGTCGGCAGCGGCAAATCCGAAGTTTTAAGAATTCTTGAAGAAAAATTTAATTGTGGGATCATCCGCACAGATGATGTGGCAAGAGATTTATGCGAGCCAGGAGAAGAAAGCTATAAATTGATCGTGAAGGCTTTTGGAGAAGAGATACTGGATCCGGAAGGGTATCTGGATCGTCCGAAGCTGGCCTCCATCGTTTTTAATGATGAAGGGAAATTACAGGTTTTAAATGAATGTACCCATCCGCAGGTATATGACTGGGTTCGCAAAAAAGTCCGCGAATGGCGGACAGAAGGTCAGTATTCCATGATTGCTGTCGAGGCTGCACTGATGGAACAATTGAAGGAAATGGGTGTCTGTGAGAGCCTCTGGTATGTCTACGTAAAGCCAGAGATTCGACGTGAGAGACTGCGCATTTCGAGAGGGTACAGCGAAGAAAAAATGAATTCTATTTTTGCATCTCAGCTCCCGGAAGAGGTTTTTTTAAATGGGTGTGATGTGGTGATTGATAACAATTTGGACATTGAAAATGTAGAAAATCAATTAAAACAGCTGTGCAAATCGTAAAAAAGTGGGGGATAAATAAAAAATATTGAAAAAAATCGACAAAAAAACGGCGAAAAATTATTAAAAATCACGAAATAAAATTGATAATTTTTGTAAAAATAGTTAATAATTTTGTAAAAAATACGAAATATAGAGTTATAAAATGTTACAAACCACAAAATATTGTGTAGAAAGCCTTGGTTTGACAAGAATCTGGAGTTTTGCTAAAATACGCCTGTAAGAAACATTTTAACGAATTTGTCTTTAATAGAGACACATTCAAGTAGAGAGGTGGACTATGGGTAAGAAATTTAAAGGTATCATATTACATATGATAAGTGCAGTGATTATAATTTCACATCTTGTTTCCAGTTCTGTAACTGTATTTGCTGAGGAGACACCTGAGACGGAAAGTGTCTGTGTCGTGAACGATGCATCGATATCACCGAATCAGGAAAAGCTTGTTTCACAAAAAACATCTTATATGGGGTTTTTGAATCTTACATTAAATCATACCGATGTATTAAATGATTTTTTTAATACGTCCCATTTATTTTACAATGGTTTTTTTGCCGACAAATTTGTCGTAAATACAGAACCTTATCTGGAAATATATTCCGAAAGTAATGGTGACAGTGAAGTCACTGGTAAGATTTATCCGGCTTCCTACGGCACAGTGGATGAAGTGGGAGAGGAATGGACAAAGATTACTTCGGGTGATGTGACAGGTTACATTGCTACGAAGGATATTTATACCGGTTTTGAAGCAGAACAGCTGGCCAGATCCCTTGGCGGGTATAAAGCGGTGGTTTGTGTCGAATCCATCAATATCCGGGAAAAGGCGGATATTAACAGTAAAGTGATCGGAACGGCCGTTGAAGATGAAGGCTTTTCAGTGATTGAATCCGGAAAGGAATGGATTAAAATTGCGTATGGGGAGGCTGAAGGTTATGTTGCCGCACCTTATGTGAAACAGATGTTTCGGATGGATGAAGCAGAACCTATCCTGCCGGAACCGACAGTTTCTGTCAGCTCTGACGAGGAGTACCTGCTGGCGTGTATGGTCTATGTGGAATCCGGCGGAGAGAGCTATGAAGGACAGCTGGCGGTAGCCAATGTCATTTTAAATCGGGTGCGTGATCCGAGATTTGGCAATACGGTGGCTGATGTTGTTTATGCGGCTGGACAGTTCCCGGGAGCTCACAATGGTGCTCTGGCAAACGTACTGGCCAATGGACCGAGTGCATCCTGTATGCAGGCGGCCAGAGAAGCATTAGCAGGTGTCAATAACATTGGAGACTATTATTACTTTAATGGCTATGTGGACACATCTTGTGTAAGTTCATATACGGTTATTGGCGGTCATACATTCTATAATTATTAAAGTGAAACAAGAAGCGGGGGTTTCGAAAGAAATGGAGATTTCTTTCGGAGCCCTTTTTGCTTGCTGTTTTCTTTATTTCATATTATAATAGACGAATGGATTACAAGAGAGGAAGATAGGCATGAAATTTGGCACAATTGCCAGTGGGAGCAGTGGTAACTGCCTGTATGCAGGAAATGCAGACACACATATTTTAATTGATGCGGGGATTAGCTGCAAACGCATCTGCGAAGGACTGAAGTCCTATGATCTGGATGGAAAGGATATTCAGGGGGTCTTGGTTACCCATGAACATTCCGATCACATATCCGGTCTGGGCGTTCTTTCGAGAAAATTTCACATACCGATTTATGGAACAGAAAAGACGCTGCGTCAGATTTCTGAAATGGATAATCTTGGCAAGATTGACAGAAATTTATTTCAGCCAGTTAAAGCCGGAGAGAATTTTACGATTGGAAGTATGACCATAGAGTCTTTTTCAATCTCTCACGATGCTGTTGATCCAGTAAGCTACATAATGTATGAAGGGAATAAAAAACTTGGGATGGTTACGGATCTTGGATATTATGATGATGCCATTGTGGGGCATTTAAGGGAGTCGGATCTTCTATATGTAGAGGCCAATCATGATATTCATATGCTCCAGGCAGGTCCTTATCCTTATTATCTGAAACGGCGTATTTTAGGTGATCGCGGACATCTGTGCAATGAAAAAGCGGCACAGCTTGTGACAGAGCTTATGGACGACCGCTTAAAACAGGTGATTTTAGGGCATTTAAGTAAGGAGAACAATTATCCGGATCTGGCATTGGCAACCGTCAAAAATGAAGTTGAAAATTCGGTGAAGGTCGAAGTTGCGCCGCGGGACTATGCAAGTTCATTGTATGAGTTGGCAAAATAAGCGGTAGCATATTGCAGGAGGAAGAAAGAGTATGAAAAAAACAATTATTACAGTTATTGGAAAAGACACCGTAGGAATTATAGCAAAAGTATGTACCTATCTGGCTGAGAATAATGTAAATATTCTTGATATTTCTCAGACAATCGTACAGGGTTATTTTAACATGATGATGATTGCTGATATGAATGCATCTGAAAAGGCGTTTGAAACGCTTTCTGCTGAATTGAAAGCATTGGGTGAAGAGTTGGCGTTAAAATCAAGATGCAGCATGAAGATATTTTTAACTGTATGCACAGAATTTAAGAGGTGAGATCATGATTAATTTATACGAAGTTCAGGAAACGAACAAGATGATAGAGGAATCCAATCTGGATGTGCGTACGATTACAATGGGTATCAGTCTGTTGGATTGCTGTGACAGTGATGTGGATAAGGTATGTGAAAACATTTACAATAAGATTACGACTTATGCCAAAGATCTCGTATCTACCGGCTGTGAGATCGAGAATCAGTTTGGTATTCCAATTGTAAATAAACGTATTTCCGTAACTCCGATCAGTCTGGTGGGCAGTTCCTGCTGCAAAACAGTGGAAGACTATGTAAAAATTGCCAAGGCACTGGATCGGGCAGCTTTGAAGGTTGGCGTAAACTTTCTCGGCGGTTTCTCGGCTCTTGTCTCCAAAGGTATGACACCAAGTGACCGTTTGCTCATCGAATCCATTCCACAGGCTCTGGCGTCAACAGAACGCGTATGCAGCTCGGTGAATGTGGGTTCGACAAAAACAGGTATCGATATGGATGCGGTGAAGTTATTGGGAGAAAAAGTGCTTGAAACGGCTGAATTGACGAAGGATGCCGATTCCCTTGGATGTGCGAAACTCGTAATCTTCTGTAATGCACCGGATGATAATCCGTTTATGGCGGGAGCTTTCCATGGCGTTACCGAAGGGGATGCAGTGATCAATGTGGGTGTCAGCGGCCCGGGTGTTGTTAAACGTGCCATTGAAAAAGTCCGGGGAGAGGATTTTGGTGTTCTCTGTGAGACGATCAAAAAAACAGCCTTCAAAGTGACACGTGTTGGACAGCTTGTGGCTCAGGAAGCCTCACGTCGGTTGAATGTGCCATT
>JAXJRF010000181.1:0-1480 GCA_036310765.1 Frisingicoccus sp. | reverse complement strand
GCCATATTGATGCCGGCACACCGACCTTGCATATTGGCATTTGGAAGGATAGCGAGAATGCGATGTTTGTCACAGGAAATATCGTTGCCTTCTGTGCAGTCACCGGCAGCGTAAATATCCGGGATGCTTGTTTCCATACGATCATTTATAAGGATACCCCGGTCAACTTTACCGCCCGCATCACTTACAAGGGAGGTATTCGGGCGAACACCAACGGCCAGAACAAGCACATCAAAATCAACGGTTTTTCCGCTCTGCATGGAGGCGGTATTTTTATCAAAGGCTTTCACACTGTCGCCAAGCATAAACTGGATACCGTTGGCTTCCAGATGCTTTTGCATGATGGAGGCACATTCATCGTCCAGAATACTGGAAAGGACACGATTGGCAAGGTCACATACGGTAATTTCTGCGACCCGGTCTTTCAGACCTTCGGCACATTTTAATCCGATCAGACCGGCTCCGACGATCAAAACCCGGGAATCCTTTGTGATGGCAGACTCCAGAGCCAGTGTGTCATCAATGGTCATAAAGGCATATTTCTTTTCGACGGTATCCAGGCCTGAAAAAGGCGGAACGAAAGGGGAGGATCCGGCGGCAATACAGGCGGAAGTGTAGGGAAGAATGGTACCGTCATCAAGCAGAATGGATTTATTCTCTGTATCGATTTTTACTGCTTTTTTACCATAGAGCACGTCACAGCCCATCTGGTCGTAATAATCATCACTGCGATATTTCATACGTTCAAGATCTGTTTTCCCTTCCAGATAATATGAGATCAGAGGACGACAGTAAACCGGATAATTTTCTTCGGATACAACTGTAATCCGGCTATCCTTATCCAGACTGCGAATGCCTTCGATGCAGCTTGCAGCAGCTACACCATTTCCTATAATTATATATTCAGCCATAATGGGTCACCTCTCTTCATAAATGATCGCTCTGTTTGGACAGCCTTTGACACAGGCCGGTTCACCGCAGATGTTTGTCAGACAAAGTTCGCATTTTTGCATAATTCCGTTTTCATTTGGTGCCAGTGCCCCGTAAGGACAGACGAGAATACAGGTCAGGCAGCCAACACATTTATCCTGATCCACATGGATGACGCCGTCATCCTGGGACAATGCACCGGCGATACAGCTTGTGACACAGATCGGATCGGTACAGTGTCTGCAGGAAACAGCGTAGGAGATCTGATCATCCCCTTCGATGTGGATTCTTGGATAAATTGGTTTATCTTTCAGGGCAATGGACATATTGTCCATACCGGAATTTGCAAAGGCACAGTTATATTCGCATAAGTGGCATCCGAGGCACCACTCTTCATTTACATATATTCGTTTCATTTTCAAGCCCCCTATTCGCCAGCGTGAGAAATACCGAGAATCTCAAGTTCTTTTTCAGTCAGTCCGATGCCACGCAGCATTAAACGGTTGCCGCGAAGTGCCTCGATGGAATTGATGCCCATACCGCCCATCAG
>JAXJRF010000180.1:0-23423 GCA_036310765.1 Frisingicoccus sp. | reverse complement strand
CCATATTTTACAGCACTGTCGGCCAGTGCTTCAATGAACATATAGACAAATGCCGGCGAACTGCCGCTGGCAACCGTCACAGCGTTGATCAGATGCTCCGGAACCTCTTCCATCTTTCCGAAGGACGAAAAGAAACTATGGATATTCTGGCGTTCTTCTTCTGTATAGGCATCATCCGAAAAACAGACACCACTCATACCTTCACCGACCATCGCCGGTGTATTTGGCATCGCCCGAACAACACGAACCTGTTCGCCAAGACCTTCCTTGACCCGAGCGATGGAATAGCTTGGGGCAATAGAGATAACAATCTGATCTGGCTGGATTTTACCTGACAACTGCTCTAAGACCTGAGGATAAACCTGGGGTTTAATAGCCAAAACGAGATATTTTACCATACCGGCACATCCCTCAGCATCCATCACATAATCAACGCCGGTTTTTTCTTTGATATTACGGCAATTTTGTTCAAATACATCTGTAAAGACCAACTGATCCGGTGAAAATACATTCAGACATCCCTTAAGCATGGCCTTCCCCATATTTCCCATTCCAATAAATCCTAATGTTTTCATAGTCATCCTCCTTTGGTAATAGCATAAAAGGACACTTGAAATTCTCAAATGTCCTTTATCTTGTCCCTAATCTATTCGACGATAATTATTCTTCCCAGTTATGGTATACATTCTGAACATCATCATCATCATCCAGCAAGTCCAGAATACGATTCATCTTTTTAATATCATCGTCATTTGTCAATGTTCCCCATGTCTGCGGAATCATTGTCACTTCTGCAGAAGCCATAGGAATGCCTTCTTTTTCAAGATTTTCACGTACTGTACTGAAATCTTCCGGTGCTGTTGTAATTTCATAGCTGTCTTCTTCATCTGCAAAATCTTCAGCACCCGCATCAAGAGCGATCATCATAAGATCATCTGCATCCATGTCGCATTCTTCTTTGTCGACAATGATCAAACCTTTTTTATCAAACATAAAGGATACGCATCCCATTGTACCAACTGCTCCGCCGCCCTTTGTGAAAGCGTTTCTCACATTGGATGCTGTACGGTTACGGTTATCTGTCAATGTTTCGACAATGATGGCGATACCACTTGGTCCATAACCTTCATATGTAACTGTTTCGTAGTTAACGGAACCATCTTCACCGGCTGCACGTTTAATACCACGTTCAATTGTATCATTTGGCATGTTGTTTGCTTTCGCCTTTGCGATAACATCACGAAGACGGCTGTTGTTTGCAGGATCTGCTCCTCCTTCTTTAACAGCTACTGCAATTTCACGACCAATAATTGTAAAAATCTTACCTTTTGCAGCGTCATTTTTTTCTTTTTTATGTTTTATGTTGGCGAACTTTGAATGTCCTGACATAATAACACTCCTTATCTTTATTTTGTTTCATTCATTTCTAACTTAACTATTCTATCATCCATTTAGGATTCTGGCAAGCCATTGTTTTCCACCCTTGTAACTTTTACAGTTCCAATGATGTTATCGGCCATGCTGACAACCTGAAAACGATAGCCTTTATAGACGATCTCGGCATGTTCCTCTTCCGATGGTATATGCTCCAGACGGGATATGACAAAACCGTTTAAGGTTTCAAATTCTTCTGTAAACTGTATACCGAGAATATCCTCCACATCGGACAGCTCCGCCAGTCCTTTCATGATATATGTATTTTCTCCGATTTTCTGAATAAAATGCTCATCCACATCATATTCATCTAAAATATTCCCCACAATCTCTTCCAGTATATCTTCCATAGAAATGACACCCGCTGTCTGACCATATTCATCAATAACGATCGCCAAATGTATGGATTTATTTTTCATTTCCCGAAAAAGATGGCTGATGTTCTGTGTCTCAGGTACAAAATGAGGACGACGCATGACAGCCCGTATATCCTTTCCATCCGGACAAGCCAAAAGGAATTTCAAAACATCTTTAATATGTAAAATACCCACAATATTGTCGACATCATTTTCATAGACCGGATATCTGGAATACCTGTCCTGTGCCATGGCAACCGCCGCTTCACGCAAAGGTGTATTCACTTCAAATGCCGTAATGTTTTTTCGATGGGACATTACTTCCGAAGCAACCTTATCATCAAACGTCATAATGTTACTGATCATCTTGGCTTCCTGGGCATCAATGGCTCCCTGCTCATGCCCCTCACTGACAATCTGAATGATCTCTTCCTCCATATGGTCTTCAATCTTATCTTCATCCTGTCCGTTTCTAAACCATCTCCCTATTTTTTTAATTAAGGGATTACCTTCGTCCATACTCAAACCTTCTCCTTTACCTGTGAATCACTTACAGTTCCAAACTGATACTTAAAGCCTTGTCTACTTTCTTCAAAATCTCCATATCCAAATGGCAGACTTTTTCTTTTAATCTCTTTTTATCAATGGTACGTACCTGTTCCAATAAAACAACCGAATCCTTGACTAACTGATATTTTGAAGCGTCCAGCTCCACATGGGTCGGCAGTTTCGCTTTATTCATTCGTGAGGTGATCGCTGCACAGATTACTGTCGGACTGTGCTTATTGCCGGTATCATTCTGAATGATCAGCACAGGCCGGATACCTCCCTGTTCGGATCCGACAACCGGTCGTAAATCCGCATAAAATATATCCCCACGTTTAATAACCACACATTTCACACTCCTGATAAATCTCTAAGATGAATTGTTCCCATTTATCTTAAGTATATTCATCAGGAAGTTTTAGTTTCTTTTATCAATCGCAGAATCGACGAAGATTATTCACTACCTTTACCGGTTCACCATTGCGATAATAGACCCTTGGCACTCTCAGGGATACAGCACAGACAAATTCATAATTAAAGGAATTCGCCATCTCGGAAATCTCCTCAACCGTCAGAACTTCCTCCCCATCCCGACCAATGAGAGTAACCTCATCTCCCATAGATACTTCTGGAATATCCGTCACATCCACCATGAGCTGATCCATGCATACTCTTCCGATAATCGGTGCTCTTTTTCCACAGATCAATACCGATGCCCGATTCGACAGGGATCTCGGATAACCATCCGCATATCCCACAGGAATTGTGGCAATCCGGGTTTTTCCGGTTGTTGTGTAAGTTGCCCCATAACCAACAGTCACTCCGGCCGGCACTTCTTTTAAATGGACTACATGGCTGTGCAGAGACATGACCGGATTCAGATCCAGTTTCGTCTTGTCCACTTCATCCGATGGATAAAGTCCATAAAGGACAATGCCTGCCCGCACCATATTCATATGCTCTGCCGGCATCTCCATAATAGCTGCACTGTTGGAGCAATGGAAAATATCAATTGGAATATTTTCTTCTTCCATACGCTGAATCATCCATCGGAACTTCTCCGTCTGATGCTCCGCATGATTTTTATCCGCTGTGTCCGCACATGCAAAATGGGTAAACATACCCTGAATATGAAGATGTTTCATAGCATAAATTTTTTTGATGATCTGAACACTTTCTTCTTCTGCCAAAAAACCAATCCGGCTCATACCTGTATCTATTTTGATATGTATGTCCACAACCCTGCCGGCAGCCTGTGCTGCCTGATCCAAGGCAAATGCCATCTCATAGCTATAGATTGTTGGTGTGATCTCCCACTCGATCATTTCTGGATATTGATATTCATGGCAATACCCCAATACTAAAATTGGCTTTTGAATACCTGAATGCCGAAGAGCGATTCCTTCATCAACTGTTGCGACAGCAAACCAGTCAAACCCCAGACTTTCAAGCTCATGTGCAACAACATCTGCTCCATGGCCATAGGCATCCGCTTTCACAACGCCCATAAGCTGTGCGTCATCTGCCTTGCAATTTTTTATTTCTTCTACATTATGTTTTAAAGCATCTAAATCTATCCGGGCATATACACGATGTATACTGCCCATCTCACTCTTATTCAATATAATCCTAACCTCGGTTCTTTATTCCGTTTTTTTAAGAACTTGTATAAGTCCCTCTATAATTTCAACACTCGTCATTCCCCTTGCACTGAATCCTTTTGCCGCCTCATCGCCGGCACATCCATGAAGGAAGGCACTCATATACGCTGATCTAAAACTATCCACTCCGGAACCTGTATATGCACCTATAATGCCCGAAAGAACGTCGCCCGAACCGCCTGTAGCCATACCATGATTGCCCGTCTGATTATAAAAAACAGACGTTCCATCAGAAACAACCGTCGAACTGTCTTTTAAGACACAAACAATCCCATGTTCCTTCGCATATGCCTTCGCCGCTCTTGCCCGATCTGCCTTTAATTCATCAATTCCTTTGCCGGTCAGACGCGACATCTCACCCATATGGGGTGTCACGATCACATCTTTTCCAAGGAAATCATACCATTCCCTGTGCTTTGCCAAAAGATTCAGGCCATCGGCATCAATGACCATTGGGCATTTAACAAGGGGCAGTATTTTCCGGATTCGCTCAGCCGTCACTTCCGCTGTTCCAATACCAGGACCGATAACAACAGCATCAGCCCATAATATTATACTCTTTAATTGCTCATCTGTCATCTCTTCCCAGACAGAAATCATCGCCTGTGGAAGCTGAGTCTGTAAAATGATGCGATTGGCTTCCGGTGTAAGGATGCGGACAAGCCCGGCACCTGCCGCATAAGCTGCATATCCTGAAAAATAAGCTGCACCGCTCATGTTTTTACTGCCTGCAACAACTAAAATCTTTCCATAGTCCCCTTTATTCGAATCCGATCTTCTTTCAGGAAGATCATTCAAATCCTGCAAATTACATAAAAATCCTTCCGGACGATTTTTTTCAAGAGCCGCGGATGAAAAACCAATATCTTTGACAAAACAGGTTCCAGCCAGTTCTCTCCCCGGATAAAGAATCATACCGCATTTCATGTAGCCAAAGGTTACTGTGTAATCTGCCTTCACCGCACACCCCAGAACCTGTCCGGTATCGGAAGAAAGTCCTGATGGGATATCAACGGACCAGATCTTCCTCTGTTCATGATTCTTTTTCCATACATTGATCTTATCGATCATCCTATCATAAGGCGGACGTACATTTTTAGACAAACCAATACCAAACAGCCCGTCCACCACAATTCGAATATGTTTCAGGTCTAATTCATTATATTCAGGCACCCCTGTATTTCTTGCTATCTGAATTTGTTTTTTTGTTTCTTCCGTCCACTTTTCCGGCGGACCGGCCATATAAATGGCCGTTTTGTATCCCTGACTGAAAAGGATGCGCGCAACAGCTACTCCATCACCGCCATTATTTCCCGCACCGCAAACGCATAAAACCGGATCTTCTTTTCCGATAACGGCCTTCATGTGCTCCGCCATGGAAAGAGCGGCCCGCTCCATGAGAACCAGAGATGGAATACCAATCTCCTGTATGGTATAGGTATCTATTGTTTTCATTTCACTGCCAGTGACAACTGCTTTCATCTTTCCACCCCTTCACCGATAACATAGGCAATGGCATAGTCTTTCGTATTGCTGATTGAAACATGCCATTTTTCGATTCCCATAACCTCTGCTCTTTCCTTTGCTCTGCTGTAAAGCTGAATATAAGGCTTTCCCAGTGCATCCCTCAGCACTTCGATTTCATTCAAAGACATGTGCCGAAAGCCCGTCCCCATCGCCTTTGAAACCGCTTCTTTCACTGCAAAATTACCCGCGGCCCGCTGTGGATGTCCCTGAATATAGTCTCTTTCCTCCAATGTAAAAGAACGCAACAAAAAAGCCTCCTTCATGCAGGCTTTTTTGATGCGATCGACCTCTATTAAATCTGTACCGATTCCTATAATCATATTTTTCCAACTCAATCCTGGTTGTCTTCGCCATCATGGGCATGCATTGCCCTGTATTCATATGAAAGGGTCATCAGGCTTTCATTCAAGTGGACATTCTTCACACATACAGCGTCCGAAACATTCAGATCTGTTGGTGCAAAATTCCATATCGCCTTAATACCAATCTTTTCAAGGTGATGGCCGATTTCTACAGCCTGACGTTTTGGTACTGTCAATGTCACCACATCAACTTTATGTGTAGCGACAAATTCATCCAGCATATCCATCATATAAATCTCGATTCCGCGAACGGAAACGCCCTTTAATCGTGGGTTGGTATCAAAAATACCGATTAGATGGTATCCGACTTTTTCAAAATTATAATTTGCGAGAGCCTGTCCAAGATTACCAGCTCCGATAATGATCATGTTATGCTGAACATCCAAACCAAGGATCTTTCCAATCTCACTGTGAAGATACTCCACATTGTAACCGTATCCCTGCTGACCAAAGCCTCCGAAATTATTTAAGTCTTGACGTATCTGAGATGCTGTCACTTTCATCCGTTTACTAAGTTCCTTAGATGAAATACGAACCACGTCATTCTGAAGTAATTCTCCCAGATAGCGATAATATCTTGGCAAACGACGGATAACCGCTGCCGAAATTTCCCTTTGTTTCATAATGTCACCCTATCTATAGTCCTTTTCACGCAAAAACATGAAAAACAATCTTAAATTTCTTTGTTAATTATTATATATGATTGTCGTAAAATTGTCAAACTCTGTTTCTTATTTTTTCCACTGTTTACACAATTTTTCTATTGTGCTAGAATATATTTTGGTATTTTACGCGTAAAAGGAGAATGATTATGATACTTGCATGTCACCATATTTCCAAGTCTTTTGGAACTGACGTGATACTTGACGATATATCTTTTCACATTGAAGAATATGAAAAAGCTGCCATTGTTGGCATCAATGGTGCTGGTAAATCAACATTATTAAAAATCATCACATCTGAATTATCTGCTGATTCCGGTGAAGTTATCCTTGCAAAAGGAAAAACCATCGGTTATTTATCCCAGCATCATTCCAGGGATTCCCATCGAACCATCTATGATGAGCTTCTCGATGTAAAAAAGGATGTTATTTTACTTGAAGAACGAATGGCAGAAACCGAACTGGCCATGAAGGATGCGGATGGCACTGAACTTGAAGAGCTTTTGAAAACCTATGCCCGTCTCCGACAGTCTTTCGAAGATCAGAATGGCTATGCCTATCGAAGTGAGGTTATTGGTGTCCTGAAAGGTCTTGGTTTCACAGAAGACGAATTCAGTAAAGAAGTCCATCTTCTGTCCGGCGGACAAAAAACCCGAGTTGCACTTGGCCGCCTTCTTCTTGCCAAGCCGGATATCCTTCTGCTTGACGAACCAACAAACCATCTGGATATGAATTCGACAGCCTGGCTGGAAACCTTTCTGATGAATTACAAAGGTGCTGTGATCATCGTTGCCCATGACCGTTATTTTCTTGATAAAGTGGTGACAAAAATCATCGAGATCGATCATCATAAGGGACAGGTTTTTAAGGGAAATTATACGGACTATGCTGCCAAGAAGGCTCAGCTGAGAGATATCCAGCGCAAAGCCTGGCTGAATCAGCAGCAGGAAATTGCCCATCAGGAGGCCGTTATCCAGAAGCTCCGTTCTTTCAATCGTGAAAAATCCATTAAACGCGCGGAGAGCCGCGAAAAGATGCTGGATAAAATGGAAGTGATCGATAAGCCTCTGGAAGAAAGTTCAGGTATGCGTATCCTTTTGGAACCTGACACGATCAGCGGCAATGACGTTCTTTTTATTGAAAATCTTACCAAAAGTTTTGATGGTGAATATTTATTTCAAAATCTTGTTATTGATATTAAAAGAGGTGAACGTGTCGCTTTGATCGGTGATAACGGTGCCGGAAAAACGACTATTTTAAAGATCATTAACAGGCTTATTCCTGCAGACTCATGTGATATGCGGCTTGGAGCCAAAGTTCACATCGGATATTACGATCAGGAACATCAGGTTCTTCACGAAGAAAAAACCATTTTTGATGAAATTTCCGATGAATATCCGACCTTGGACAATACCCGCATCCGAAAGGTGCTTGCCGCATTTTTATTTACCGATGATGACGTATTCAAGCAGATTCGGGAATTAAGCGGTGGAGAACGCGGTCGCGTTTCCCTTGCAAAGCTCATGCTCTCCCATGCCAACTTCCTGATCCTGGATGAGCCGACCAACCATCTGGATATCCAATCCAGAGAGATTCTCGAAGAGGCTCTCCGTAATTATACAGGCACTGTCCTGTATGTTTCTCATGACCGTTACTTCATTAATCAGACAGCGACACGCATCCTTGATCTGACCAGCGGAGGATTAAACAATTATACAGGAAATTATGATGATTATCTTGAGAAAAAGGAACATCCATCCGTTGACTCTTCCGGTGGTTTCCAGACTGCTCCATCCGACAAAGCCAGTACTGCCATCCCGCCTGTCCAAAAAACAGCCGGAAAAGAAGATTATCTTCGCCAAAAAGAAGAACAGGCAAAGGAAAGAAAGCGTCAGAATCAGATAAAAAAAATCGAAAGCCGAATCAGTGAGATTGAATCGCGCATTGACGAATTGGATGAACTTCTTGGACACGAAGACATTGCCACAGATATGAAACGTCTGATGGAAATCAACACCGAACATGAGGCTCTCGACGAAGAACTGTTAGAGCTCATGGAAACATGGGAAGAACTTTATAATTAAGAAAAAGGCTGAATGCATATCCGACTTCATCGATCAGATATACATCCAGCCTTTATTATATTATTATTTATTTTATTTCATGAATGGCCTCCGACAGTTCCCAGCGTTTCATGGCGTTTCGGATATGTTTGGTCGTCAGCTCTTCTGCAGCATCCGGCTGTTTATTTTTAATAGCCTCCAAAATGGCCTCATGTTCTTCAAAAGATTCTTTTGCACGTTTCTCATCCCTCAAAACATGCTTCCGCACCTGCTGAATATATTCATGAAAGGATCGGAGCATATGCTCGAGCAAATGGCTTCCGGCTGCAGTATACAACAAATCATGAAATTTATTATCGCATACATAGACCTGTTCCCAAAGTTCTTTTTTTCTGTAATATTTTGACAGATACAGAACTTCTTCCATAGCGGCAATCTGTTCTGTTGTAATATTCTCAACTGCCCATCGTGCCGCCAGTCCTTCCATCAGTGAACGCATGACGTAGACATCCCGGACATCTTTTTCATGGATATTATGAACAAAAGCACCTCTGTTCGGTATCGTATCAACAAGACCTTCCAATGCCAGCTGACGAATCGCCTCCCGAACCGGTGTCCGGCTGACACCATAGGTTTTTGCTAACGCAGTTTCCCGCAATTCTTCCTGATCCCGAAAAATTCCGGATAAAATATCCTCCCGAAGATTATGATAAACCTTTTCTGTCAGGGAATATTCATTTTTCAACATAACATTGCCTCCTAAGCTCCGATCGTATAATCACACGCCTTGCAGGCTTCATCAATCACCTTTAACAACTCATCATCCGTCAGTGATGTCACACGTCCGGTTTCATATTCTTTGTCTACCCAATCCTTCACATAACTGATGATCGGATGGGATTTCGTCACACATTTATCACTCTTTAATTTAAAATAGGTGTTGATCCAATGGGCAATGCCTGCCAGACCAGATGTATTCGAAATGGCCACCATAACCGGACGGTTTAAAAATTTCTCTGTATCAAATATGTTGTAAATTTCCTCATTTTTCAACAGACCATCAGCATGAATACCCGCACGAGTCACATTGAAATTCTTACCAACAAATGGTGTTCGTGAAGGCAGTTTATATCCGATTTCTTTTTCATAGTATTCTGCCATCTCCGTAATAACAGTCGTATCCATACCATCCAAAGTTCCACGCAGCTGGGCATATTCAAACACCATCGCTTCAAGCGGCGTATTACCTGTACGCTCTCCAATACCGAAAAGGGAACAATTGACACCACTGGCACCATATAACCATGCTGTTGAAGAATTTACAACTGCTTTGTAAAAATCATTATGTCCATGCCATTCGATCATACTGGACGGCACACCTGCATGGACATTTAAGCCATAAATAATTCCGGGAACAGAACGCGGAATAGCTGCACCGGTGAAATTCACACCATAGCCCATCGTATCACAGGCACGAATCTTGATTGGAATACCATAACTTTCGCCAAGCTTTTGGAGTTCAAGACAAAATGGAATAACAAATCCATAAATATCTGAACGGGTGATATCTTCCAGATGGCAGCGTGGACGTACCCCTGTTTCAAGGCACTCCCGAACCACACTTAAATAGTGTTCCATCGCCTGCTTACGTGTCATTTTCATTTTATAAAAAATATGATAGTCAGAACAGCTGACAAGGATACCCGTTTCCTTAATTCCCATCTCCCGAACAAGTTCAAAATCCTTTTTATTCGCACGAATCCAAGAAGTAATCTCAGGGAATTCATATCCCCTCTCCATACACTTATAAACCGCATTACGATCCTTTTCGCTGTAAAGGAAAAATTCACTCTGACGGATAATACCTTTTGGTCCGCTCAAACGATGCATATAATCATATAAGGTTACGATCTGCTCTGTCGAATATGGTGCTCTTGACTGCTGTCCATCTCGAAATGTCGTATCTGTAATCCAGATTTCATCCGGCATATTAATCGGCACAACTCTCTGGTTGAATACAATCTTCGGCACTTCTTCATAAGGAAAAAGATTCCGGAAAACATTTGGTTCCTCCACATCCTGAAGTGCATATAAATGTTCTTCCAAAGCCAGCAAATTATTATGTGGATTCATAACCACATTACGATTATCCATAGATCTCACTCCTGTTTCATATCATTCTAGTCACTTTACTAATTCATCGCAATGATGTACTTGTATAATTGTATACAATCATAGGAATCCTGTCAAGTATCATATAAAGAAAACCCCCGGTGAATTTTTCAATTTCACCAGAGGTTCCATATTTTATAACATTGCTTCGAGATTTTCACGAATCGCTTTGATAAATCCTTCACTGGATAAAGCTGTTACTTCCTTAAGTGTTGTTAAAAGCACAAGGTCTTTTGTCATCTTGCCAGATTCAATTGTCTGAATTGTTGCCGCTTCCAGCTTGTCTGCAAATTCCATCAGAGCAGTATTTCCATCCAGCTCACCACGTTTACGGAGAGCCCCTGTCCATGCAAATATTGTAGCAACAGAGTTTGTTGATGTCTCTTCGCCTGCCAGATGTTTATAATAATGTCTCTGAACTGTACCATGGGCAGCTTCATATTCATAATAACCTTCCGGTGAAACAAGAACAGAAGTCATCATAGCAAGAGAACCAAAGGCTGAAGAAACCATGTCGCTCATAACGTCACCGTCATAGTTCTTACATGCCCAGATATAACCACCTTCGGATTTCATAACGCGAGCAACCGCATCATCAATCAAAGTATAGAAATACTCAAGGCCTGCCGCTTCAAAAGCGTCTGCGTACTCTGCATCATAAATTTCCTGGAATATGTCTTTAAAAGTATGGTCATATTTTTTGGAAATGGTATCTTTTGTCGCAAACCATAAATCCTGTTTCGTATCCAGAGCATATTTAAAGCAGCTATGAGCAAAACTGCGGATGGATTTTTCTGTATTATGTACACCCTGAGCAATACCTGGTCCGTCATACTGATGAACAAGCTCCCGGATTTCTGTCCCATCCTCTGCTGTATATACAAGTTCCACTTTTCCAGGTCCTGGAATCTTCATTTCTGTATTTTTGTAAACATCGCCATAAGCATGTCTTGCCAATGTGATCGGCTTTGTCCATGTCTTAACATTCGGCTCAATGCCTTTAACCAAAATCGGAGCTCTGAAAACAGTTCCATCCAAAATTGCACGAATCGTGCCGTTCGGACTCTTCCACATTTCTTTCAAATGATACTCGTCCATACGGGCAGCATTTGGAGTGATCGTAGCACATTTTACTGCGACACCATATTTCTTAGTAGCTTCCGCAGAATCTATTGTTACCTGGTCGTTGGTTTCATTACGATATTCCAGTCCCAGATCATAATATTCCGTATTTAATTCAATAAATGGCTCCAGCAACTCATCCTTAATCATCTTCCAGAGAATGCGGGTCATCTCATCGCCGTCCATTTCAACTAAAGGTGTGGTCATTTTAATCTTATCCATAGGTGCTTCCTCCTGCCTTTAACTTATAGTTTTCATGATATAATAACTGGTTCAATATTGCAAGAATATTTTTGAATACATTCAATTTTTATCATACAAAATCATATATTATTAAAAAAAGGGCGATATCATGCATCAATCACGTAAAGTTATTCATGCAGACCGGCCGCTTCTCCAATCCTACACCGGTAAGTCCATTGGCGTTGCTGTTTTGGACACCGGTGTATTTCCCCATGAAGATTTTATTCTCCCTTCAAATAGAATTGTCGCTTTCAGAGATTTTGTCCATCACCGTTCCGAATGTTATGATGATAATGGCCATGGAACTCATGTCTGCGGTATTATTGCAGGCAACGGAAAACACTCCGACGGCCAGTATCAGGGCATTGCACCGGAGGCTCACCTGATTGTTGGAAAAGTACTTGATTCCTCCGGAAACGGCTCCATATCCCATATATTAAAAGCCATCCGCTGGGTTATAGATCATAAGAGTCATCACAATATACGTATTCTAAATATCTCGGTCGGTTCCGAAAGTACCGATGTCGATGAAGAAAAGTCGATTCTTGTCCAAAGTGTAAATGCCGCATGGGATAACGGGATCGTTGTTGTCGTTGCCGCAGGCAATAACGGTCCGAAACGCATGTCGGTCACCTCACCGGGAATAAGCAGAAAGGTCATCACTGTCGGTTCTTCCGATGATTATAAAACAATTCTTCTTGGAGGAAATCGGATCCACAATTATTCCGGACGCGGCCCGACCAAACGGATGATATTGAAACCGGACATTGTCGCCCCCGGTTCCAATATCATATCCTGTAGCCCGCCAGGCTTTGGAAAAACCTCCGGTTACACCGCACGCAGCGGCACATCGATGGCAACCCCCATCGTTTCGGGAGCTATTGCACTTTTGCTGGATAAATACCCCAGTCTGACCAATGAGGAAGTGAAACACTATCTCCAGTCTACCGCTACAGATCTTCACCTTCCGCGAACCCAGCAAGGCTATGGCCTTCTGAATGTAGAAAAGCTTCTACAGGCTCCAGAAATCCGTTCCACTCTGTAAAATAAAACTTCTTCACCGAAAATTAATATAATTTCCAGTGAAGAAGTTTTTCTTTTAATCCGTATAACCTTGAGGGTTGTTCTTCTGCCATCTCCAGGAATCTTCGCACATCTTATCTAAATCCCGTACAGTTTCCCATCCCAGTTCTTCTTTTGCCAAAGACGGATCTGCATAACATGTCGCAATATCCCCCGGTCTTCTCTCTTTGATCACATACGGAATCGGATGGCCGACAGCTTTCTCAAACCCTTTCACAATATCAAGCACGCTGTAACCAATTCCTGTTCCGAGATTGTAGGTTAAAACACCGTCATGGATCTTTTCCATCTTTTCAATTGCTTTCACATGTCCCAGTGCCAGATCCACAACATGGATATAATCGCGGACACCTGTACCGTCCGGTGTATCGTAATCATCACCAAAAACGCCCAATGCTTCAAGCTTTCCAACAGCCACCTGAGTGATGTATGGAACAAGATTATTCGGGATACCCTTTGGATCTTCACCAATATAACCACTCTCATGTGCTCCGATCGGATTAAAATACCGGAGCAGAACAACCTTCCATTCCGGATCTGCTGTATGTAAATCGGTTAAAATCTGTTCCAGCATGGATTTTGTCCATCCATAAGGATTGGTACATGTTCCTTTTGGACAGCTTTCTGTGATCGGCACAAACGCAGGTGTACCGTAAACAGTTGCAGAAGAACTGAACACAATGTTTTTAACGCCAAACTGACGCATCACATCACAAAGTACAAGGGTTCCTGTAATATTGTTGTGGTAATATTCCAATGGTTTTGCCACAGATTCGCCAACCGCTTTTAAACCTGCAAAATGAATAACAGACTCAATCTTTTCGTTTTCAAATACTTTGATAAGGCCATCCCGGTCCAGAATATCCACTTCATAAAATTTTAATGATTTTCCTGTAATCTTCTGAACACGATTTAACGATTCCTTACAGGAATTCGATAAATTATCAACAACAACAACTTCATAGCCCGCATTTAAAAGTTCGACACAGGTATGACTTCCAATATATCCGGCACCGCCTGTAACTAAAATTGCCATAATCTTTCTCCTCTACTTCTTTTCATTTGAAATATATGCGATATTAAGTATATCATAATTTCCATTTTTTTGAAACAGACAATACCGTATTGACTAATAATCTTCCCTCGCCTTGGACAGAATATCCAAAAGCGAAATATCCAGTAAATCCGAAAGCAACAGCAATGATCCCATCGATGGTTTACATACTTTGGTTTCCCACAGGTGAATTGTATTCGTACTCACCCCCAACTTTTCCGCCAGCTCCTGCTGAGTCATATTATGACGAACCCGATATTCTCTCAGCACATACCCTAATTGGGTCATCTTGTGTTCATCTGTTTTCATAAGTCATTCTCCTCATTTCAAGATATTTCAAGATATGACCCGATTATACCACGAACAATTTTCAAAATTTGTCGAATACTGGCAATAAAATCACTTTTTATTTTTTCTCCAAAATATACAAAATCGGCGGCGAATTTTTTCTATTGACAATTTCCATCCGGGTAATCTGCCCCCATCCTGCCGGTATGGATGCCATAAGCGCCTCAACTCCGCTTTTCTCTTCTCTTCCACCTTCATGTCCATAATACACAAGTATCGTTCCAACGCCTCCGGAAGTCAAAAATTCCATCAAAGTTTCTATGGCTTTCAATGTAGACTCCCGACATGTGACGATATTTTTATCGCCCCCCGGAAGATATCCGAGATTCATCACAAAAGCTATAATCGGCTCCTTCACCCACTCCCCTGCCTGACTGTGGGAAGTACAAAACAGCTCGGCCCTATTTTCGTAACCGGCATCTTTTAATTTTTCCCTTGTATTTTTTATAGCGTCCGGTTGTATATCAAAGCCATAAACTTTTCCTGTATCTCCAACAAGCTCGCACAATTTCAGCGTGTCCCATCCGTTTCCTACTGTGGCATCTACTGCCCGATCCCCCGGTTTTAAATATTCCGTTAAAATCTGGTGAACCCGATCGACCATTTGCATAATCTTTCCTCCCATCCATACTTCTAAATAAATATTATATGAAAATATGAAACCAGACAAGTCTGATAACATAATATAAATCAAAAGTAATTAATAACAAAAAATATTTGGAGGCAAAAATATGAGTGATTTAGCTGCTACTGGCTGCGGTAACAATGATTGTGGATGTTCAAACAACAGATCCGGATTTCTTTTCGGAAATAATGATTGCTGCTGCTGGATCTGGTTGATTATTATTATCAGTCTCTTAAACAACAATTGCGGATGTAACTTCGGTTCCCGGGGTATGTCCAACAACTCCTGCTGTGACTGGTGGATCATCATCCTTCTTCTCTTCTTCTGCAATAACAACAACGATGACTGTGGCTGCTGCTAATTAGTGATAAGCAAAAGACGGGGTGCTTTATGCACCCCGCATATAAAATAATTGAATGAGGTGAAACAGTGTCAAATCAAAATGAGTCCCTTCCATGGACTGAACTGGATAAAAAGTCTTTTCATGGCCCTTCTCAAATGCTCAAAGCCGCCGCATCCTACCTTGATCCTTCTTCCGGCAAAATTCTGGCCATGCTTGCCCGTCTGCTTGAGCTCAAACAAACCATGGCTGTTTTTGACGAAGAACAGCTTTCCATATGCTCTGTTCCCAATAATAATCGCCCCGGAATTGAAGAAATTCTAAAGGATATCCGAAAGTATTGTTCCCCTGCCGAGGCAGAACAGATTGACCAGTTTCTGAACATGTTAAATGCTGTCCGGCTTTATAATCAGTATTCCGAGTTTACAAAAAATACGGATTTTTCCTCTGTTATGAACCAGATGAACCAAGTGAAAAACATGAATAATATGAACATGAATATTTCACCTGAACAGATCCAAATGCTTCAAAATCTTCTCCACGCCCAATCTGCCGGAAATGATAACTCTTAAAATCCATCAAAAATCAAGAAAAGGAACGGAATTCATTTTCCGTTCCCTTATTTTACATCAACATTCGGAATAACATGGACAACTGTTCTTCTTCATACTGATCTTCTTCATTCCACATGAATATTTCACCATTCTTATAGTCTGCAATATCCCCCACATTAATTCCTTTCGGAAATAATTGCTTTGGCAGGATAACGGTTGCATCGTCAGCCTCGCAGATCACATCAAATTCCCGAATTTCGCCAACAACAATCTTCATATCTATGCCCTTCCTTTTATGTACTTACGCTTAAATATACTGCATACGCTCCAAATACTGGATCAGCACATCCGCACAATTCTCAATTCCCCATTTGGACGTATCTAAAATGACATGATAGTTCGTAACATCGCCCCAGATTCTGCCTGTATGCTGATTGTAATATTTTTCGCGTTCCGCATCTGTCTCTTCAATACGTTTTACAGCATCTTCATAAGACAGCTGATCCTGTTTCATGATACGCTGGATCCGGTCTTCCTTTTCTGCACACACATAAATATTTATAACATTCGACTGGTCTTTTAAAATTTCAGATGCACATCTCCCAAGGATGATGCATGGCTCCTCTGCCAATTCCCGAATTGCTTCCGCTTCTGTTTCATAAGCATTTTTGCGGACTTCCTGCTCAACATCTGCCTTGTCATAAACCGGAACTCCAAGTCTTTCCGATAATTCCTTTGCAATAACACTCGCTCCGGTACCATAACGACGACTCATAGTAATAACTAACTGCATAAGTACGCCCCCTCCAAGATATATTTAAGACTTGCCTGCCTTGAACTCTATCATAAGTTACTTACACTCTTTTGTCAAATTATCCAGGCAAAAAAACATATTTTTTTCTTTTGCTGCATAAAATTTATGGAAAAATTTTTTGAGGTTCCTATGAAAAAAATATTCCGGTACATAATCCCTGCTGTAAAAATTAGTATTCTTTTTATTGCCGCCTATATTCTGGGCTACAGCGGCGGTGCTGCCATCCATCTTTTCACATCGGAAGCTGTCCCTGCATCCGCCGATGGCAACTGGGGACTCAGCTTTCAGCAGGAAGGTGAACCTCCGGTAGCCAACGTATCTGCGGATGAGCTGGCTAAATATAATGCCTATTATGCCGAAATAACCGATGAAAAAGTTTTGTATCTGACCTTTGATGCCGGATATGAAAACGGTCACACAGCAGACATCCTTGACGCACTAAAAAAACATCATGCACCGGCCACCTTTTTTGTTGTAGGCAATTATATAACAAGTGAACCCGAACTGATCAAGCGGATGGTTGAAGAAGGTCACACCGTTGGAAATCACACCTACAGTCACCCGGACATGTCCAAAATTTCCACTGTCGATGCATTCTCCAAAGAACTCACCGATGTTGAAAAACTATATCAGGAAATTACAGGTCAGCCAATGAAAAAGTACTACCGTCCACCCCAGGGAAAATACAGCGAATCCAATCTTCAAATGGCAATGGACATGGGCTATAAAACCTTTTTCTGGAGTCTTGCCTATGTGGACTGGTACGAAAATGACCAGCCGACCCATGAAGAAGCCTTTGATAAACTTCTTGGCCGGATCCATCCGGGAGCTATCGTTCTTCTCCACAGCACTTCTGCCACAAATGCCGAGATTTTGGATGAACTTCTCACAAAATGGGAAGAAATGGGATACACTTTTAAAAGCCTGGATGCTCTTGTAAACGAATGAAATATATAAAACGGGATTGGTTTCCTCCCGAATCCAATCCCTGATTTTTCACTTTTCTCCTATAGCAGCTTTTACATGCTCCACATACATCTTCTGTATCTCTGGATTTTGTCCAAGACCATCAAAAATGCACAAAACTTCGTATCCCTCTTTTTCCAGCATCTTTCTCCATGAGCTGTCAGCAGTTCCTGCCAAATCTTTACGGACATGATTGCCTGCAGTCAGCATTAATGGCCAGAGTACAATCCTTTGATAGTTTTTCCTGAAATTCAAGTCTGATTTTTGTTTGAGTGTAACAACATAATGGTTTTCATACCCCATTTTCCAAAATCGGCATTGGAGCTTTAAATAAATATCATTTGAATCCCCATCTGACCCATGACCCACAAAGCATATGGCTGTTCTGCCGTCATCATAGAGTAATGAACTTTCACCAAGTATATGGGCAATTTTTTTCAAATCGGGCGGACTTGTCAGTAATGGTTTTCCTAAAATCACTGTATCAAACTTCCCCTCATATTCCGCCAGCTCTTGTCTAATATAAGCATATTCCTCTCCATCAAGCAAATGGGTCGGCTGTATAATTAATTTTTTTACGCCATCGCATAAGGCTTTATCCAATGCTTCATGTACGCTCTCAACCTTTAAACCATCATTTTCCTTTAATTTCTCAATAATCCTTCGGCTTGTAAAGGCTCTGCGAACCTCATACTCGGGATATGACTCTGCAATTCTACCTTCAATCGCACCAATGGTCGTTGTTATTGTATCTGTGAACATTGTTCCGACACTCACAACCAGAATGACCGTATCTGCCTTTTTCATCACCCTTTTCCTCCTGCTGTCTGTTATTCCATTGAAAAAGCACAGATCATGTCTCCACAACCTGTGCTTTTTGTCAATTTATTTCTGAACAATATTTACAATCTTCTTCGGAACATAAATTTCTTTTACAATTGTACCTGTAATACGGTTTCCAAGTACTTCTTTCGCTCTTGCAAGTACGGATTCTTTTGCTTCATCCGCTGCAATGCTGAGAACCGCTTTTGTTTTTCCGTTGATCTGAACAGGAATTTCAATTGTTTTATCAATTGTTTTTTCTTCATCATATTTTGGCCATTCAGAAACAGAAATCATTTTGGTATTTCCTAACATTTCCCATATTTCTTCACAAACATGAGGTGCGAATGGACATAACAGACGAACAAAAGTACCTAAAACTTCTTTTGTTACATAACCTGTCGCATAAATTTCATTCAGGAATGCCATAAGTGTTGCAATTGCCGTATTGAACTTCATGTTTTCGATATCATTCGATACCTTTTTGATCGTCTTATGCATACTGGATTCGAGGGATGCAGGAATCTCTTTTTCTTCGATCATTTCTGTGAGGCCGACAACTCTTTCAAGGAAACGCTTACATCCTTTAACTGAACTGTCACTCCATGGTGTTGCAGCACCATAATCTCCCATGAATAATACATAAGTTCTCAAAGTATCTGCACCATATTCATCAACGATATCCAATGGGTCAATAACATTTCCTTTGGATTTACTCATCTTGTCACCATCTGGTCCTAAAATGAGTCCTTGTGCGGATCTCTTCGCATATGGTTCCGGTGTGTTCACTTCGCCGATATCATAAAGGAAATGATGCCAGAATCTGGAATAGATCATATGTCTTGTGACATGTTCCATACCGCCGTTGTACCAGTCAACCGGCATCCAGTATTCCATCTTTTTTCTGTCAACAAAGGCTTCTTCATTGGATGGATCGATATATCTTAAATAATACCATGAAGAACCTGCCCACTGCGGCATTGTATCTGTCTCACGTTTTGCAGGACGTCCGCATTTCGGACATTTGCAGTTTACAAAAGAGTCCAGTTTTGCCAATGGAGATTCGCCGCCCTGACCCGGTTCGAAATCTTCCATATTTGGAAGACGCAATGGTAATTCTTCATATGGAACAGCAACATCACCGCAATATTCACAATGAACGATCGGGATTGGCTCACCCCAATATCTCTGACGGTTAAATGCCCAGTCTTTCATCTTGAACTGAACGCCAGCCTTTCCGATGCCTCTGGATTCAAGTTCAGAAATAGCTTTTGCAATGGAATCCTTTTTGTTATTATAGCCATTAAGGAAATCGGAATTGACCATCTCGCCATCGCCTGTATACGCACATTCTTCAATATTGCCGCCCTTAATAACTTCAACGATTTCAACACCAAATGCTTTGGCAAAATCATAGTCTCTCTGGTCATGAGCTGGTACAGCCATAATCGCACCTGTTCCGTATCCCATCATAACATAGTCTGCAATAAACACAGGAATCTTCTTGCCGTTTAATGGATTGATCGCTTCAATACCGTCCAGTTTAACACCTGTTTTATCTTTTACAAGCTGTGTACGTTCAAACTCTGTTTTCTTATTACATTCTGTTCGGTAAGCCTCAACCGCATCCATATTATGGATTCTCTCCTTATATTTATCGATCAAAGGATGTTCCGGTGCGATAACCATAAAGGTAACGCCGAATAATGTGTCCGGTCTTGTTGTATAAATCTGAAGCTTATCTTCGATACCGTCAATTTCAAAATCTACAAAAGCACCTGTGGATTTACCAATCCAGTTCACCTGCTGCTGTTTGATATTTTCCGGATAATCAACATCATCAAGACCCTGAAGCAACTTGTCCGCATACTCTGTAATCCGTAAATACCATACGTCTTTTGCTTTCTGAACAACATCGCTGTGACAAATATCACATTTACCGCCCTGGCTGTCCTCGTTGGAAAGAACAACTTTACATGATGGACAATAGTTTACCCATGCCTTATCCCGGTAAACAAGGCCATTTTCGAACATTTTCAGGAAAATCCACTGTGTCCATTTATAGAATTTTTCCTCTGTTGTATCAATGACTCTGTCCCAATCAAAGGAAAATCCCACTCTCTTTAACTGAGTTGAAAATCTTTCGATATTCTGATCTGTAATAACTCTTGGGTGTGTCTTTGTTTTGATCGCATAGTTTTCTGTCGGCAAACCGTACGCATCAAATCCAATTGGGAAAAGAACGTTATATCCTTCCATTCTTCTCTTTCTGGAAATAACTTCAAGACTGGAATAAGCTTTAATATGTCCAACATGCATTCCAGCACCGCTTGGATATGGAAATTCAACCAAGCCATAGAATTTTGGCTTGTCTGAACAGTCTTCAGCCCGGAAAACTTTTTCCGCTTCCCAGCGTTCCTGCCATTTGCTTTCTATCTTCTTAAAATTATATTTCATATGAGAACCTCCTACATATTTGCAAACTATATTCATATTAATACATATTAGTAAAAAAATCAATTTTTAATTCAATTAAAAAGCGGCCTGCATATGCAGACCGCCTTTTCTGTCAAAAATACTATTGCATCTTCAATTCAGATGACTATTCTTCTTTTTCATTATCTGCGATAACCTTAGCCTGAACATCCGCTGGAGCCTGTTCATATCTGCTGAAGGAATATGCATAAGTACCACGACCACCTGTCATGGAACGAAGATTCGTGTTATATCCATAAAGTTCAGATAATGGGATATCTGCTACGATTTCTGTCTTTCCGCCGTCGGTTGGATTCATACCAAGAACACGTCCACGTTTCTTGTTCAAATCGCCCATGATATCACCGGTGTATCCATCCGGAACGATAACACTTAAGGAAACGATTGGTTCAAGAATAACTGGATTTGCCTGACCAAATGCACTCTTGAATGCCTGACGGGCAGCTGTCTTGAATGCCATTTCGGAGGAGTCTACCGGATGATAAGAACCATCAAATAATGTTGCTTTCACACCAACAACCGGATATCCTGCCATAGGGCCTTTAACAACGGATTCCTGAATACCTTTTTCAACTGCTGGGAAGTAGTTCTTAGGTACAGCACCGCCTACAACTCTTTCTGCAAATTCATAAGCTTCTTCAAGATTGCCGGATGGTTCAAATTCCATAGCAACATCACCATACTGACCATGTCCGCCGGACTGTTTTTTATATTTTTCACGAACGGAAACTTTCTTGCGGATTGTTTCACGATATGGAACTCTTGGTTTTGAAAGTGTGATCTTCACTTTATATTTTGCTTCCAGCTTGCTGACAACAACATCGAGATGCTGATCACCCATACCATAAAGTAAGGACTGGCGATTTTCTTTATCATTGAAAGCTCTAAGTGTTAAATCTTCTTCCATCATCTTCTGGAGTGCCTGGGAAACTTTATCTTCATCACCTTTATTCACAGCTTCATATCTCTTATAAGTATATGGAGACTGAACTTCAAATTTTTCAAATACCAATGGATCTGCCTTGAGGGATAATGTATCACCTGTCGATGTATTGGACAACTTGGCAATAGCACCGATATCACCAGCTTTTAATTCTGGCATTTCGATGGCTTCTTTACCTCTCAGAACATAAATTCTGGAAAGTTTTTCTTCTGTATCTTTTTCATAGTTGTAGATAACAGAATCGGATTTTAAGGAACCGGAACATACTTTAATCAGAGAATAGCGTCCGATAAATGGGTCAACGATCGTCTTAAATACATATGCGGAGAATGGACGACGAGAGTCATAATCTACGTTATATGCTTTATCTGTACGAGGGTCTTTACCAAAAATCTTAATATTATCACGCATTGGTGATGGAAGGAATTCGACACATGTCTGAATCAAACCTTCAATACCATATTCCATCGTACCAGAACCGCACTGTACAGGTACAACAGAGCCTTCATTAACATTAAGACGAAGTGCATCAATGATCTCATCAACTGTGAATTCGCCGCCTTCAAAATAGCGATCCATATATTCTTCATTTGTTTCAGCAACTGCTTCCATCAATGCTTCACGACATGGTTCAAGCTCTCCCTGTACATCTTCAGGAACATCTCTTTCTTCCCATTTTCCGCCGCCAGTGAAACGACGGCCTTTTAATGTAACTACATTCACAACACCGGTAAATTTGCCGTCTTCGCGGATCGGTAAATGGAAAGGAGCGATACGTTTGCCGTAAAGTTCACGAAGCTGTTCAACAACTTTCATGTAGTCGGCATGCTCATCATCCATATTTGTTACAAAGAATGCTCTAGGAATACCATATTTTTCACAGTAATCCCATGCTTTTTCTGTACCTGCTTCAACGCCGGCTTTACCATTGATAACAATGACTGCACCATCTGCTGCTGCCAATGCTTCATCAACTTCACCGCCGAAATCCAGGTATCCCGGAGTATCTAAAAGATTAATCTTCCAGAAGTTCCATTCAATAGGAACAACGGATGTGCTGATTGAAAATTTACGACGAATCTCTTCTTTATCATAATCGCTGATGGTATTGCCATCTTCTACGCGTCCCTGACGATTAGTTACTCCTGTAACGTGAGCCATAGCTTCAACGAGAGAGGTCTTGCCGCATCCACCGTGTCCTAAGATAGCAACGTTACGAATGTCTTGTGT
>JAXJRF010000179.1:0-22149 GCA_036310765.1 Frisingicoccus sp. | reverse complement strand
GTATTGCCTACTCCCATAGCATTAGTTCCATTTGCAGTTTCTAATGCACTCAGCACATAATTATCGCCAAGAAGAAATGCAATATAACGATAAAAGCATTCTTTGTCTTTTACTACATTAGAAACAACAGCCTTTATATATTCTGAAAGAGATAAATTTCCTCCGATAAAAATTCCATATCTTCTTAAACCTGCCCAATAAATACTTGCTGGTGTTCGCTTTACCCATCGCCCACTTTGAAGTGAGATTTTCCCTATCAGTCCACTTTCATTTTTGTTCTGACCATATAATATTTCTCCACAATTTCTTTCAATCGAATCTAAGGTTTTTAATACCTTATTCGGATTTACTTCTTTGCTTTTCTCCAGCTGTTTCAAAGCATACGGAACAATAAAAAAATATTTTGCTCTTGTTTGGATAGTAGAAGTACCGGGAAAGAAAAGGTTGGAAAAGCCATCTCTAACAGGAGCGATTCCAAGTTCGTCCAAAGTCCCACTTTCAGAAAGCAGATCTAAGACACTTAATATTTTGTTTCGTTCTGTTTTTGAAAAATCAATCCAACCTAATTGCATATGTCTTCTCCTCTAAACACAATATCCGAACCACTTAGGGTCATATTAATTTCGGATCACTTTCCAGTTTTCAATCAATCTTTCCAATCGGAAGGCCGCATTTGCAGGACTAGTCGACGGAAGCTTAACCGCCTCAATACCTGTCTGATCCTTTGCATATTTATTGTACAATTTCCATGCGGCAGCCCCATTGGCATAGATCCGTTCAATAGATGCTGTTCTCAAAATATCTGAAAAATCATTCGGTACCACATCCTTTATACTGCTGTCACTGGAACCGGTGATTGTACATGAGGCAATTACATCCCAAAGAGCAATGTGATGTTCGAGCAGCATAGCCTTTTTCTCTTCAATCGTCGTCGGCACATTCACCTCCAGCACTCCGGCCACAACCTTCCAGAAACGATTCTGCGGGTGCCCGTAAAAGAAACCACATTCCCTGGATTTTACGGATGGAAAACTGCCTAAAATCAGTATTTTAGAATCTTTATCATAAACAGGTGATATTTCATGTTTTACCGCTTCTTCTTTCATTTACTTCTCCCCTTTCTTTGCAATTCTACCATATTTTTAATAAAAATTATAAATTTTTTGTGAAAATTCTCCATTATTCTTGAACTTTTCACAGTCAACTGGTAAACTTTTATTGTAGAAAACTAAAATTCAGGAGTAGAATAATGGACGAAAAAATACATGGAGATATATATCCGATCATCTTTGAAAATGCACAGACGATGGATCGACCTGAACTTATTCTGGCAAATGACCCAAGATTTAAACAATTATTGATGCTTTATGAATGTGCGATCATGCAGGTCAACACGAAGCTTCAGGTATTGAATAACGAATTTTCCCACACTTTCAAACGAAATCCGATTGAAAGCATTAAATCCCGCATCAAAACCCCGGAAAGTATATGGGAGAAACTGAATCGCCGTAATCTTCCAATCGATGTAGCCACAATTGAAAGAGACCTGACAGATATTGCGGGCATACGCGTCATCTGCCCGTTTCAGGACGACATTTATAATGTGGCAGATCTTTTGACGACTCAGGACGACGTAACTTTAGTTGAAAAGAAAGACTACATAAAGAATCCTAAACCCAACGGATATCGCAGTCTGCATTTGATCATTGCTGTCCCAATCTACCTTGCCACAGGCAAAAAGATGATGAAAGTGGAAGTCCAGCTTCGAACCATCGCCATGGATTTCTGGGCAAGCCTTGATCACAAACTCCGCTATAAAAAGAATCTGGAAAATTCAGAGGAAATTGCGCAGGAATTAAAAGAATGTGCAGATATTATTGCCGGTGTCGATGTCAAAATGCAGAATATACGTAAGAAAATTCACTAATCCTATGATAACGAAAGGAGTCCCTGTTCTGACAGCAAGTGTCAGCACACAGACTCCTTTTCATTTTATCATAATTTAATCTAAAAATGCATCAACGATAACCGCTTCCGCTTCTTCTTCTGTCATACCTAAAGTTCTCAGTTTGATGAGCTGATCATTATTAATTCTTCCAATGGCAGCCTCATGAATGATAGCCGCATCAATATGACGTGCATCAATCTCTGGAATGGAGCAGACTCTTGCCTGATCCATAATAATGGAATCACACTGAACATGGGCATGGCAAGCCGAATTACCGATCGCCTTTGGATGGAAGGTCTGAACCGATTCACCCTTTGCCACAGAACGAGATGCAATTTTAGCTGAACTGCCTTCACCGTTCATCTGAATCTCCATATTGGACACTGCTGTCTGTTTATCATGTGTCATCAAACGTTCGGTTACGTAAAGTTTTGCTCCTGCAGCCATCTGAATGTCTGTTTCACGCACACTGGAATCCACACCTTTGATCTGGGCTGTATCCAATGTAAATACCGAATCCTCACCCACATAAATTTTTGTTACAGGATTTAAGATTTTTTCACCGGTACCTTCGCCTTCACCGTAATGTTTCTCTTCATAGCGTACATTACAGCCTTTTCCTACATGAAAACTATGGATACCATCATGACGTGTGCTGTCGCATCCCGCATTATGGATACCGCAGCCGGCAACGATCACCACATCGGCACCATCTGCAATGTGAAAATCATTGTAAACCACATCAGTCATACCAGAAACAGTCATAACGACAGGAATCTGAACCCGTTCACCCTTCGCATTACCATCGATATAAACATCAATACCATTTTTATCTGTTTTTCTTTTAATCTTTACGTGCTCGCTGTCTCCATGGCAGAGTGGCTGTCCATTGTACCGGAGATTAAAGGCACCTTCCTGTTTAAAATTACCATCATTAATGACTTTTAACACGCCCTGTGTAATCTGATCGATTTCCATCTTTCTAACCTCCTGCTACTTCATATACTTACAGCCTGCTTCATTTTCACTTTCAAGCAGTGCCGGCATAACATCTTCTTTTGTTCCGATTCGATCCACTTTACCATCTTTAATGACCATAATGCGGTCTGCCATCTGAATGATACGTTCCTGATGGGAAATGATGATAATGCTCTGATCTTTATTCTTATGAATTTCCTCAAACTGCTGAACCAGCATGGAAAAACTCCAGAGATCGATTCCTGCCTCCGGTTCATCAAAGATACATACCTTGTGTGGTTTTGAAAATGCTGTTGCAATTTCAATACGTTTCATCTCACCACCGGACAAGCTGGAATCCACCTGACGGTCGATATACTCAGCTGCACAAAGGCCTACATTGCTCAGCAGGCTGCAGGCTTCATCCAGAGACAGTTCTCTTCCGGATGCCAGATTCAGTAAATGTCTGACCGTCATCCCCTTAAATCTCGGTGGCTGCTGAAAAGCAAAGCCAAGACCCGCTTTCGCACGATGGTCAATATCGTAATCTGTAATATCCTCTCCATCCAGAATGATCTGTCCGGCTGTCTGAGGCTTAATTCCCATTAAAAGGGAAGCTGTTGTCGATTTACCCCCGCCGTTTGGTCCGGTAATAACGAGCATCTCTCCATCTGCCACATCAAAGCTGATGTCATCTATAATTTTTAATTTCTCTCCATTTTCAATAACTTCATAAGATAGATTTTTAACCTGAAGCATTCTACCCAGTCCTTTCTTTTGTTTGTACACTAATTATCTATTATAATAATAAATAAAATAGAAATCAACCTTAACTCTTTGAAAAGATAAGGATAATTAATAATTGACATGGACGACTCCGATTCATTAAAATAAATAAAGCGATATAAAAATAAAGGTGGAAATACATAATGAATAAAAAAGAAATCAGCGAAATAAAGAAACAGTTCACACCCGCCCACTGTGCCATCACACGCATCTGCGGCTGTTATGTGGACGGTGAAAAAGAAAAGAAAACCCAAATAAAAGAAATGTTCCTGACTTTGCCAGAGGAAGAAATGTTTAAATATTTTGACATTTTCCGCAAAACCCTCTCCGGTACTTTGGGAAAAAATCTGGTGAATATGGAATTCCCAACAGAATCCGAAGATTTCGGCGGCACTCAGGCATTTTTAATGTCTTTAAGAGAATGTCAGCTCAATGACCCAAATCTTTTAAATGAATTCTACGATAAAGTCATTGAATCCTACGATTACGGTGAGAATTATCTGATTCTCCTTATACATTCCGTATATGATGTTCCCGGAAAAACAACCGACGGTCTGGAGATGGAGGATGCCTCCGATGAAGTTTACGACCATATTCTCTGCTCCATCTGCCCGGTCAAGTTGTCCAAGCCCGGATTATCCTATCAGGCGGAAATCAATGAATTCCATGACCGTATCCGCGACTGGATCGTTGAAATGCCGGAAATCGGTTTCCTTTTCCCGGCATTTAATGACCGCAGCACAGACATTCATAATATTCTTTATTACACAAAGAATCCAGAGGAACTTCGCTCACGTTTCGTCGATGAACTTCTGGGCTGCGTTCTCCCAATGACTGCCAAAAATCAGAAAGCTGCTTTCCAGACACTCGTAGAAGACACATTGGGAACAGACTGTGATTTTGATGCGGTCAGAAACATTCATGATACCCTGTATGAAATGATCGAAGAACAAAAAGAACTGCCGAATCCGGTTGTGCTCGATAAAACAGATATTAAAAATATTCTGGCCGGAAGCGGTGTTCACGAAGAAAAACTGGAAACCTTCGAAAAACATTACGAGGAAACTGCCGAATCCGATGCTCCTATGATGGCATCCAATATCGCCAATGTGCGTAAATTTGAAGTTAAAACACCAGATGTCACCATTCAGGTCAATCCTGCCCGTTCCGATCTGGTGGAAACAAAAATTATCGATGGCAGACCTTGTCTTGTCATTGCCATCAACGATGCCGTAGAGGTCAACGGCATTCCGGTTCGTGTTCCTCTGCCGGATACGGATCAAACAGAAGGCTCTGAAATTCCTTTTGAAGAATAAAATTTCAGGCCGGTAAGGAACACCTTATCGGCCTGTTTTACTGGATTTTTATATACCATTAATCAAACTTCCATTCTGCCTCTTTGAAACCAACGAGAACTCTTCCATCTTCAATGATTAAAGGGCGTTTTACCAACATACCATTTGACGCAAGCAATTGAATCTGCTCTTCCTCTGTCATATCTGCCAGTTTGTTTTTCAAGTCCATATCTTTATAAAGCTTACCGCTTGTGTTAAAGAACTTTTTCACTGGCAGTCCGCTTTTCTCAATCCAACCTTTCAACTCTTCAGCCGTCGGGTTATCTTCCACAATATGTCTGTCTGTAAATGTCACATTATTCTCTTCCAGATATTTTTTTGCTTTTCTGCATGTTGAACATTTCGGATATTCAATAAATAAACGCTCCATCATTCAAAACCTCCTGTTTGTATTGTATTTCCATTATAGCATCTGGAAATAAGTTTTTACAGTAGGATTGTAAGTCTTCCTGCTTGCAATGGGTCATTATTTCCGATATAATAAATCCGTATTTTGTCATAAAAAGGGAGTTACTATGATTTTAAATGTAAAAAATTTAAGCCACGGTTTTGGTGACCGTGCCATCTTTAATAACGTATCTTTTCGCCTTTTAAAGGGTGAACATATTGGTCTGATCGGTGCCAATGGTGAAGGTAAATCAACCTTTATGAATATCATTACTGGTAAACTCATGCCGGATGAAGGAACGGTTGAATGGGCAAAAAATGTTCGTGTCGGTTACCTCGATCAGCATGCCGTTCTTGAAAAGGGAATGACGATCCGCGATGTGCTTAAATCTGCCTTCCAGTTTTTATTTGAAATGGAAGAAGATATGAACAAAATGTATGACCAGATGGGCGAGGCCTCTCCGGAAGAGATGGAAAAGCTCATGGAACAGACGGGAACGATCCAGGATCTTCTTGATCGGCACGATTTCTACCAGATCGATGCCAAGGTTGAAGAAATCGGACGTGCCCTTGGCTTAAACGAAATCGGCCTTGATCGTGATGTGACCGAATTGTCCGGTGGCCAGAGAACAAAAATTCTCCTCGGAAAGCTTCTTCTTGAAAAACCGGATATTCTTCTCCTTGACGAGCCGACAAACTATCTGGATGAAAATCATATCGAATGGTTAAAGCGTTATCTGAACGACTATGAGAATGCCTTTATTCTCATTTCCCATGATATTCCATTTTTAAACAGTGTCATCAACCTGATCTATCATATGGAAAATCAGTCCTTAGATCGTTATCCTGGTGACTATGATAAATTCCAAGAAGTTTATGCCATGAAGAAAGCCCAGCTTGAAGCTGCCTACAACCGCCAGCAACAGGAAATCAGCCAGCTCAAGGATTTTGTTGCCCGTAATAAAGCCCGCGTTTCAACACGAAACATGGCCATGTCCCGTCAGAAAAAACTGGATAATATGGATATCATCGAACTTGCCAAAGAAAAGCCAAAGCCAGAATTTAATTTCAAAACGGCTCGTGCTTCCGGTAAAATGATTTTTGAAACCAATGATCTTGTCATTGGCTATGATGAACCATTGACCGTACCATTGAATATCCGTATGGAACGGGGAGAAAAAATCGCTTTGGTCGGTGCCAACGGTATCGGCAAAACAACACTCCTTAAAAGCATTTTAGGTATTATCAAACCTTATTCCGGAAATGTACACCTGGGGGATTATCAATATATTGGTTATTTTGAACAGGAAGGCGAGAAAGATAACCGCACGACCTGTATTGAAGAAATTTGGAAAGATTTTCCATCCTTTACCCAATACGAAGTCCGCTCAGCCCTTGCAAAATGTGGATTGACAACAAAGCATATCGAAAGCCAGGTTCGGGTCCTCAGCGGTGGCGAGCAAGCCAAAGTCCGTCTCTGCAAGATCATTAATAAAGAGACCAATATCCTTCTCCTTGACGAACCGACAAACCATCTGGATGTGGATGCAAAGGACGAATTAAAACGGGCATTACAGGAATACAAAGGAAGTATCCTTCTCATCTGTCATGAACCTGAATTTTATCACGACGTTGTCACCCAGGTATGGAACTGCCAGGACTGGTCAACAAAAATTATTTAAAAATATTCAATGAAAAAAAGAGCAATAGAATCATCGTGAAAATTAATCTCAGCGATTTCTACTGCTCTTTCTTACTATAACTATTTTACAGAGTTAAAGATGGTGCTGTATAAACCCGGGCACCAAGCTCGGAATTCAGCATATACAGACCCTTAGCGTCTTTTCCGAAAAGTTCCATCTTTGTAATCATATCTGATGCGTTCTTTTCTTCTTCTCCCTGTTCTTTTACAAACCAGTCTAAAAGCTGCATTGTACGGAAGTCTTTCACATCAAATGCCGCTTCATAGATATTATTGATCAATGAAGTTACATACTGTTCATGTTCAAGACCTGCAACCAATGGATCCATATGGTTTTCCAAAACATGATTTGGTTTTGCAATTGCTTCTAAAGTCACTTTTTCACCATTATTCTGTAAATACTGATAGAAAAGCATCGCATGATCGCGTTCTTCCTGAGCCTGAATACGATACCAGTTTTCAAATCCATCTAAACCTACAGAAGCATAATAATTTGCAAAATCCAGATAAAGATATGCGGAATAGAATTCTTTATTGATCTGTTCATTAATTAACATTGCCACTTTTTTATCCATAATTGAATCCTCCTTGATAATTTAATAATTTATCTGTATAATTATAACCTTTATCTGCAAATATTGTCAACCAAACAGCATTTAAAGCTGAAGATTCCGATACCGATCAAAACATGCGAAAATCTCCTGTTTTCGGGGCATTGCAAGGCCTGATGGCAGATAACTGCCTTCATATACACTTCCAAGCCCTTTCCTGGTAATTTTTTCATATAGCAGATCCACCACCTGAATCATCGTATGCTTACCATCCATCAGGTATTTCTGTGCGTAGTTTAATAAATATCCAAGTGTCATCAACTGCTCACTGTCCACCAGCTGTTCGACATAGCGAAGATCAATGGTTTTCCTGTTCAACTGAAGACTGTCTCGGCCCATGACCTTGATCTTTGTCCGCTCTCCTGACTTTTCACGAACCCCCAATGGTTTTCTTTCCAAAAAAGGCCGTTCACATTCCGGAGCGTTATCACACCTCAATGGGTATTCTGCCGCTTTTTCCTTCGCAAAGGCTGTAATTTCTTCCGGCACATATTGACGCATCTGAATAATATGATCTGCCTTATGAAAATAAGAACCTGAGCTGCCCGCAACGATAATGGAGGAAATTCCATACACTTCATACAATTCCCTCAATCGGTCAATATACGGCGTGATCGGCTCAGATTCACGGCTGACAACCGACTGCATCAATTCATCCCGGATCATAAAATTCGTTGCACTTGTGTCTTCATCGATCAGCAGCACCCGGCTTCCCGCCTCCATAGCCTCGATCACGTTGGCAGCCTGAGAAGTGCTGCCGCTGGCATCATCTGTATAAAAATGTTTTGTATCCTTTCCATTTGGCAGACCATTAACAAACATGGATATGTCCACATTTTTTATACATCTACCGTCTTCCGCCCGAATCTTTACAGCCGTATCATCCGTAATCACATATTCTCTTCCATCTCCCAAAATATGAGGATAAACACCGCGTTCCAACGCCTCCAAAAGGGTGGATTTACCATGATATCCGCCGCCGACAATTAATGTAACCCCCTCTGGAATTGCCATGCCTGAAATTGTTTTTCCATCCGGAAAGACAATTTCTGTTTTCATGGATTCTGGTGACTTAAAAGCAACCGCATTTTTCATCGGTTTTTGTGAAATTCCGGATTCTCTTGGCAGCACCGCCCCATCAGCAATAAAAGCACAGAGTTTTTTCTCTTTCAAAAACCCCCGGATGTATGCCTGACGGTCTGCCAGTTCCCTGTTTCTTTCAAGCACATGTCCATCCAGAACTTTATAATACAGCGTTTTTGCTGTGCATACCGGAATAAGATCAAAAAATATCTTGATTGCTTCGCGGGCATTGATCGTCCTGCCATTTGCCGGTAGACCAACCTCCAAACACAGCAAAATATCTCCAGATGTTTCATCAATCTCGCATCCACTCCGTTCCAGAATCTCCTGACCACATCGGCTGACCGATATAAGCCCGCTCTTACCTGATCCCTTTGCTTTGAAGGCCGCCTTTTCCGCCTGATACCCGAACAGACGCAGCAGATGATCCTGTAATCCAATCCTTCGCCCATCATTGGCATATAATTCCTTTGGAAATGCAGCCTGATGTCCGTCTACATACACACTTACCCGGGATGGCGATGCAAATGGATCTCCCTGTACATGGTCAATATTTAATATATAACTTCCAAAATCATAGCTGCCCCGTATATCCTTATAAGCCGGATAACTTCGATGATCGATTCGCTGCAATAATTCCTTTAAATCCTGTGATGATCTCATTCAAAATCTCCTAACCCTGATTTTTTAACAAGTATAACATATTTTCCACTTTTATGTTATGATATTTTCCAGAACACTTAAGGAGGTTCCCATGAACCGGACATTGATCTATACAATTGAAAAAGATAACAACTCAGAAAAAATTGAACATTTTTTAAGACAAAGGGGCTATTCCAGACAGCTTCTGACCAATTTAAAACAGGATTCGGGAAGTGTACAGGTAAACGGCCAGCCCCGATATATGAATGAACGTCTTTCGGAAGGGGATCAACTCGTTATCCATATATGTGAAACAGAGGTTTCAGAAAAAATCGAACCAGTGGCCCTTCCCCTGGATATTCTTTACGAAGATGAAGATCTTCTTGTTGTGAATAAGCCAAGCGGTATGCCTGTGCATCCGTCGATCCATAACTATGATAATACACTTGCCAATGCCCTGGCTTACTATTTTAAGCAGCAGGAGAAACCCTTTGTTTTTCGATGTACAAACCGACTGGACCGGGACACCTCCGGCATTACGATCATTTCAAAACACCTGTTAAGTTCCGGTATTCTCTCTTCCATGGTTATGAAACACGAAGTAAACAGAGAATATCTGGCCCTTGTTCGTGGGTATGATCTGCCGGATCAGGGTACCATCCATGCTCCCCTCGGTCGAAAACCTGGCTCCATCATTGAACGTATGGTTGATTTTCAGAATGGTGAAGATGCCATCACCCACTACAAGGTCGTGAAAAAAGAAAACGGGCACAGCCTTGTCTCCCTGAAACTGGAAACAGGCCGTACCCATCAAATTCGTATTCATATGAAATATCTCGGTCATCCCCTGATTGGTGATTACTTATACAATCCGGATATGGAACATATTCACCGTCAGGCACTCCATTCCTACAAAATGTCCTTTTATCACCCGATCACCGGTCAGTTTATGGAATTTTGTGTACCGATGCCGGACGATATGAATCGTATCATACCGTTTCCGCCAAATTCGATTTCACATTCATAATAAGCATCTGCAAACGATTTTCCACATTGGCAAAGCTCACATCCGGGTCATAATCCAGCGGAAGGATCTGCACATCCGGATACATTTCTTTCAAACGCTTAATAATTCCACGTCCGACGATATGATTCGGCAAACATCCAAAAGGCTGTAAAACCACAAAGGCTTTACAGCCTTTTTTGGCATGATGGATAATTTCTCCAGGGATCAGAACCCCTTCACCCGCATCAAAAGTATGGTGGAAAATGGTATCACTGTCTTTAACCAGATCGGTAATTCTGGCTGCCCTCTCATACAGCGGATGAGCCTTTGCAATCCGGTCCGTCACATCATGGGCAATATCAAAGACTTTATCTGTTATACTGAGCATTGTTTTTTGTATGAACGGTTTATCGACATGATATTCTTTGATCTGCATATCCTGATAGAAGTAGGATTTTTGGATAACATCCGTCATACGTGCCTCAATGATTTCAAATCCGTTATTCTCCAGATAAAGTTCAATATCATGGTTGGCTCCCGGGTGGAAGTTCAATAAATATTCCCCGACAATCAGCACCTGAGGCTTGCGTTTGCTTCGGTCGTAGGAAACACCTTTCATAATCTCAATGGCTTTCTTAAAACCTTTCTTTGCTCCACGCACACCGCTCATTTCAATGCCCCCCATAAGTACATCCATGGCCTTCTCAAAGGCCGCATCGGCACTTCCCTTGATCGTCTCGTATGGACGGATCTTTCGGAGAAGTTCCTCCAGGGCATCGATCATTGGAAGTCCAAACCCAATCCGGATGGCTGAGATCAGATCCATTTTATATCCCGGATGCAGCTGATGATAATCCACATCATCATTGGTCACAATAGGTACATCCTTAAATCCGGCATCATCCAACGCTTTTCTAAGCAATGCACTGTAATGGGTCAATCGGCAGTCTCCGATATACTTGCCCATACCAATGGCAACGTCCATGCCATCATACTTGCCACTCTTTAACGCAGACAGTGCTTCACCGATGACAATCTGTGCCGGGAAACAGATATCATTATTAACAAACTGTTTGCCCAAACGAATGGCCTCATCTCTGCCCACATCCAGCGGTTCTGCCCGAAGTCCCTGTTTGCGGAAGGCCGCTGTCATCAGACGACAAAAGGCATGGGATGTATTCGGAACAAGAACAACCTTCTCTTTGCGATCAGATGATTCAAATTTCACCTCATAAGGCTCCTGCACCGGTTTTACTTCTTTATGAACCGCATTTCGACGCATATTAATTGTTTCTATAAATGAACGTACACGAATCCGAAGCGGTCCTTTAATATCACTCTCATCCAATTTGAGAACCAACGGTGCTTTACCGGAAATCTCACGCATCAAACGTATAATCTCGTCCGAAAGGTAGGCATCATGACCACACCCGAAACTTACAATCTGAACATATTCCAGATTTGGACTGTTTGCAGCTAAAATGGCCGTAGAGAGCATTCGAGCATGAAAATTATTTACCACATCCAGACGGCTTCGGCTCAGGTCAACCTTCTCTGTACCCGGTACGGAATCTGCCGTCAGCACAGGAATTCCCATATTCGTAAACAAATCTGCCAGATTATGATTGACAAGGGCGTCATTCTGATATGGTCGGGATGCCAGAATAACTGCATAAGTGCCCTCTTTTTCCACTTCTTCTATGATCTGACGGCCCCTTTCCTTCAGAGCATCCTGGAAGGATTTCTGTGCTTTGTCACCGGCTTTTATAGCTGCCTCTGTCTGTTCCACAGGTACCTGGAACTTATCCATCATATATTTTGTCAACTGATTGTGACGGTCTTTATCCGTATACCAATGGAATAAAGGTGAATGCAGCGTCACGCCCCATTTTTTCTCCGTATTATCCGAATTTCGAATAACGATCGGATAACCTTTGACGACAGCACACATGGACACGCTCGTTTCTTCTGTATTCTCAGATTTGACAGTTGTGATCGATGGCATAAAAATGCAGTCCACACCCCGGTCTACCAAACTCCGTATATGTCCGTGAACCAATTTTGCAGGGAAACATACCGTATCGGATGTCACCGCCGACAAGCCCCGCTCATACATGGCCCGGGTACTTGCGCCGGAAACCTTTACATCGAATCCAAGGCTCTTGAAGAAAACCTTCCAGAATGGCAGTGTCTCCCAATAAGAAAGAACTCTCGGAATACCAATCGTTATATTCTTCTTCGACCCAATCGGTTCTGTCGGATAATCTTTTAATAAAAGTGCCTCACGCTCTTTGAACATATTGGCCACTTTCTTTTTATTATTCGCCTCAAGTTCTGCCTTCTCGTCATCAGCATCGACAATCTCGCCCCGCTCACATCGATTGTTTGTTACCCATGAGCTGCCATTTGAAAATTTAACAATCGTACGTTTGCAATGATTCGTACAATGAGGACATGGCACATTTGTTTCCTGTTCATAAGAAAATCCATCCAGACCATCAAGACCGATAAATGTACGCTCCCGCTTTTCATTCAGCATCCGCTCTTTGACGATCAAAGCCGCTCCGATAGCTCCCATAATACCTGGATAAGGAGCACGTATCACTGGCTTACCAATATACTGCTCCATTGCACACAGCACAGCATCATTCTGAAACGTTCCCCCCTGAACAACAATCCGGTCACCAAGAGAATTCAGATTGTCCATACGAATAACCTTCGTAAAAACATTTTCAATGATGGAACGACACAGACCTGCCATAATATCTCCTGGCAGCTTGCCATTTCTCTGTTCGGTGACAATACTGCTGTTCATAAATACAGTACATCGGCTGCCCAGATTGGCCGGATTTTCCGACACAAAGGCTGTATCCGCAATATCCTTCACTGGAATATGTAATGTGGAGGCAAAATTCTCCAAAAAGGAACCGCATCCGGAGGAACAGGCTTCATTGACAACAATATTTGTAATAATACCATGATCCAGCCAGATGGCCTTCATATCCTGGCCGCCGATATCCAGAATAAATGTCGCATCCTTCACGTATTTCTCAACACCGCGGGCATGTGCCACAGTTTCAACCACATGGCATTCCGCCGAAAAAGCTCTGGCGAAGAGCTGCTCTCCATAGCCCGTTGTACAGGTCCCTAAAATATCCAGTGTCACCCCCGCCTTACGATACCGATCTCTCAGGGCGATCAGGGCATCCTTCGCAACAACCAGAGGGTCGCCCTCATTGGATGCATAAAAATATTCTAAGATTTCTTCATTTTCATCGAGCAATACAAATTTTGTCGTTGTACTTCCTGAATCAATACCCAGGTAGGCCCGAACCACATCGCCGGCTTTAAATTCCCGCTTTTTGATCTCTGGCAAATGATGGCGTTTTTTAAACTCCACTTTTTCCTCTTCGGATGCAAAAAAAGGGACTCCTGATGAACCATCCGAAAAATCATTTTTTGCGATAACCTCTTCCAATATCCGGATCATCTCTTTTGCATAGCCAAACGTCTCTGCTCCGTCATACATCGTATAGACAGACAGGGCAGCTCCATAAGCCACTATAAGTTCCGGATGCTCCGGCACAAGGATCTCATCTTCTTTAAGCTCCAGCCTCTCCGCAAAAACACGAATAAGCGTCGGATTAAAGGTCAGCGGTCCGCCTTCAAAAACAACAGGTTTTCGGATATCCAGCCCCTGGGCCAGACCACCAATCGTTTGTTTTGCAATGGCATGCAGCGATGACAACGCCAGATCCTGTTTCAAAACTCCCTGATTGACCAGCGGCTGAATATCCGTTTTGGCATATACACCGCAACGTCCGGATATATCGTAGACACAGGTTCCCTTCTCCGCCAATGCATTAAAAGATTCTACCGGAATGTTTAAAACGGCGGCAATCTCATCAATGAACGCACCGGTCCCACCAGCACAACTTCCATTCATACGCATATCTGCAACGCGAAGATTTCCTTCTGCACCGCTGCCCTGGAAGAAAATCATCTTGGCATCCTGACCGCCCAGTTCGATCGCCGTTCCCACATCTTCATAAACTTCCTGCAATGCGATGGAATTTGCAACGACCTCCTGTATATACAGCATGCCTGTTTTTTCAGACAGATTTTTCGCACCTGAACCTGTAAAAACTAATTGAATCTGCTCATCCGGAAATCGCTGATCCAGCTGTCTCAGCAATTCGCACACGCTCTGCACCTGATGGGCATTATGTCTTATATAATTCGAGAAAATGATCTCGTTATTCTTCCTGTCAATGGCAACAATTTTAGTTGTTGTCGAACCAATATCCACACCAACAAACACTCTTTTACACTCCCTAAAATTCTAATTCTGTCATATATTATCTAAAAAGTTCATAATACTTATATTTTAGTCACAATAATTTTTATGTCAATCAATTTTATCAAAATTAAAGGCCGCACCCCTGTTTTTAGCCATTTCTAAGGTGCAGCCTTCATTCCTTTTCATATCACTATTTTTGTGCCAGTTCGCAGATGAGATCAATACAGGTATCCACTCCCAAAGAAGATGAGCAAAGGGACAGATCGTAGTAATCGGACATTCCAAAAACCGTATTTGTATAGTAGGCACAATATTTTTTACGTTTTTTATCGACATCCTTCATACGTTCCATAATCTTTGCTTCTGACGTATCCGGCATCTTTTCCTTCAAATGCTGTAAACGCCAATACGGATGGGCATGAATAAAAATATGCAGTGTATTGTCATATTCACCAAGAATAGTGTTGGCATTTCGACCAACAATCACACAGTTCCCCTTTTCACCAATTTCACGAATAACCTTTTTCTGAGCTTCAAAGAGCTTTTCATTTAAAGGTTTATTGTAGAAATCAAAAAGACTCTGTGCAAATCCAAAATTCATAGGAATACGTTCGTCCCATTTCTCCAGACTGGCAATATCCAGATTGGCCTCTCTTGCAGATCTTAAAATAATTTCCTTGTCATAATATTCATATCCAAGTCTGTCAGCAACCGCCTTACCGATAGTTCCGCCACTGGAACCAAATTCGCGGCTGATGGTAATAATCTTTTTCATGGCACTGATCCTCCTGTGATTACAATACCTTATTTAAGAAATCAATGGTCCGGGCTTCCTTTGGATGACGGAGTACCTCATCCGGTGTTCCCTGTTCCACAATGTAGCCTCCATCCATAAAAACGATCCGATTGGCAACTTCTCTTGCGAAACCAATCTCATGGGTAACAACGATCATGGTCATACCGCCGATAGCAAGCTCCTTCATAACGGCAAGAACCTCACCAACCATCTCCGGGTCCAATGCCGATGTCGGTTCATCAAAAAGCATAACATCCGGATTCATAGCAAGGGCACGTGCGATCGCCACACGCTGTTTCTGGCCACCCGATAACTGAGGCGGATAAACATCTGCTTTCTCCTGCATACCAACACGTTTTAAGAGCTGCATACCTTTTTCACGTGCTTCTTCCTTTGTCATCTTTTTCAATTCAACCGGTGCCAGCATAATATTATCCAAAACGGTCATATGTGGAAAAAGGTTGAAATGCTGAAATACCATACCGATATTCTCTCTGACTTTATTAATATCTGTATGCTTATCTGTCACATCATATCCGTCCACAAGAATCGTTCCGGCAGTTGCCGTCTCCAGCTGATTTAAACAACGCAAGAAAGTGGATTTACCACTGCCGGAAGGTCCAAGAAGAACGACAACTTCACCTTCTGTAATATCCATACTGATATCCTTGAGGACTTCAAGCTTTCCAAAGTTTTTTTTCAAATTTTCAACATGAACTTTAATGTTGCTCTGTTCCACGTTTTATCCTCCTCTCGATATATTTTGCGATTCGACTGAGTGTTACGATGACAACCATATACATGATACCAACGATTGCCCATGTCTGAAGACTCTTCATCGTATTACCGGAAATCGTTTTACCCATATTGGTTAATTCCGGGAATCCGATAACAGAAAGGATGGATGTATCTTTTAATGTAATGATGAACTGGTTAATAATAGATGGGATCATTGTACGGATTGCCTGAGGCAATACAACTTTACGCATACTTGTTCCGTATGGAAGACCAAGACTTCTCGCAGCCTCCATCTGTCCCTTGTCCACACTTTCGATACCTGCACGAATAATCTCTGCCATATAGGCACCGCAGTTCATAGACAAAGCAATAACACCTGCCTGCAGAGCCGGAAGTCTGAAATCCGTAAATCCAAGCATCTTCACCGCCTGAGGTACACCAAAATAAATAAAATAAGCCAATACGATCAATGGCACGCCTCTGACAGCATCAACATACACTGCACCCAGGAAATTAAAAAACCGGTTTTTGCCCACATTCATAAGCGCAAAAATCAAACCGATAATCATTGCAAAGATCAGTGCAAGGAGAGTCAAAAGCAGGGTGTTGCCTAAAGAATTCAGCAACATGCCGGAATAGGTTTGAATAATTGAAATCATTTGCCATTCTCCTTTGATTTTTCGTTAAAAGTTATAAATACACCTAATGACTTTAGTTTAGCATAGAATTTCTATAAAAACAAGAACGCGGGAACACCCCCAGGTGTTGCCCACGTTCAAAATTTAGACTATGATCATGCTCTGATTATTCACCAAGGTATTTTGCAAGGATTTCATCATATGTACCATTTGCTTTGATGTTAGCAAGACCAGCATTGAACATATCAAGTAATTCCTGATCTGCTGTATCCATAATTGCAAAGCCGTAAGGTGCTACATCACTTTCCATACCTTCTGGAACTTTAAGTTCAAGGCCGTTTTCTTTAATGTTGGAAAGGATGATTGGTTTATCTTCTACACATGCAGCACTGTTTCCAAGGAGTACATCCTGATACATTGTAGGTGAATCTTCAAATACAGATACTGTAAATCCATATTCATCTTTTAATTTGTTTGCAAAATCTGCACCTGCTGTACCATTCTTAACCGCAATGTTCTTTCCTGCAAGATCTTCGAAAGATGCAATATCACTGCTTGATGGCACAACGAATGTCTGAGTTGCATCATAATATCCATCAGAGAAAATCCAGCCGTTGTCGATACGTTCCTGTTTGATTGTTGCACCGGCAATGATCGCATCTGCCTGTCCTACCTGAACTGCTGCTACGGCTGCATCCCATCCAAGACTCTGTAATTCATATTCAAATCCCTGATCTTCTGCGATAGCTGCAAGAATATCAACGTCGATACCTACGAATTCATTATTTTCATTTGTGTACTCGAAAGGTTTAAATACTGTATCTGTTGCAACGATCCAGACTTTATCACCTTCTGCTTCTGTTCCTGCTGTCTCTGCAGTTGTTTCTGCTTTTGTCTCAGCTGTTTCTGAGCTGCCACATCCTACAAGAGCAGCCATCATCATAGTTGCACTTAATACGAATGCTAATGTTTTTTTCATAGTTGATTCCTCCTCAAATGATTTTGAAAAAACAGGATTATCGTCTAAATATTCGAACATTTTCCTGTTTTACTTGATTAAATTATATTGAATTCACTTCCTCTTGTCAATCAAAAAAAGTCGACATGTATACATTTTAACATTTCTGTAATATTTAACTCTTTTCATCTGAATTTAGAAAACATATTCTTTTAATCTTCTCATAGCATCCTCAACCCTTGATTTCGGAAGTGCCAGATTGACACGAATACCACAAGGACTGTGGAATGGTCTGCCATCCTGCCACATAACGCCGACAGCTGCCCCCGCTTTTAACAGCTCATCCAGGGTTTTTCCATGTTTTTCGCACCACTCGGTACAATCTAAAAGGAGCATATAAGTTCCCTGCGGTTTTGACACAGAAACACCTTCAAAATTTTTCCATATAAAATCACAGGCATAATCAACATTTTCTGTAAGTACCTGGCAAAGTTCATCCACCCATTCATAACCTTCCGATTTGTAAGCGCCGATCAATGCATACATTGAAAGCAGATTCATCGAATTGTAATGGGAAAGCTCAGCTTCCTTGTCTACACGATCTCTCAAATAGGCATTGTAAATAATGTGATAACTGCCGATCAGACCTGCCAGATTAAATGTTTTTGATGGGGCATACAGAGCGATCGTACGATTTCTCGCATCTTCCGAAACCATCTGGGTTGGGATATGCTCATGACCTGTCAAAATAATATCGGACCAGATTTCATCCGAAACCACATACACATCATATTTCTTATAAAGCTCCATCGCTTTTTCTATTTCCCAGCGTTCCCATACTCTTCCACATGGATTGTGAGGCGAGCAAAAAACAGCCATATGGATATGTTCTTTTTTCAATTTTTCTTCCATATCCTCATAATCCATACGCCATACGCCGTTCTCATCCTTTTTTAAATAACTGTGGACAAGCTGGTAGCCGCCACCTGTCAATGCTCGCGTAAATCCAATATATGTTGGTGCATGGACAAGGATTTTATCGCCTGCAGAACACAGTGCATTCACTGCACTCATCAGGCCGCCAAGAACACCATTTTCATAACCAATACATTCCTTTGTCAGCCCAGTTACATTGTGACGTGTTTCCTGCCATTTTATGATCGAATCGAAATATTCCTTCCGAGGTGCAAAATAGCCAAAGGTCGGATGCTCCAGACGCTCCTTCATGGCCTCCATCACCGTAGGCACTGTAGCAAAATTCATATCTGCAACCCACATTGGAATCGCATCAAAACCTTCCTGAACTACAGCTCCTTTAAACGGAGGATAATCAACAGCTATGGCATCTTTGCCCTTTCTCTCTATAATTGATGTAAAATCGTATTTCATATCTTCATGCTTCCCTTCTGTAAATTAACATACCCTATTACTTTATCACAATATCCCACCAATTGGCAATCCAGGCCGACGGTGCATTCTGGAATATTTTATTCAACACCGCCTTTGTCTTTTTCAGTATTATGTAGTAAAATAAAAAGAAAAAGGAGTATTTTAAATGGTTATAGAAAAATTTTTAAAGTATGTGAAAATAGATACCCAGTCCGATGAGACATCTTCCACTTTTCCAAGTACAGAAAAACAAAAAAATTTAGCCCGTATTTTATATCAGGAGCTTACAGATCTGGGAGCATCCGACTGTTATATGCATCCGGAACATGGCTATGTCTATGCAAAGCTTCCGGCCACCGATGGCGGAAGATGCAAAAAAACTGTCGGTTTTATCGCACATATGGATACCGCACCTGATTCATCCGGAGCTGATGTCAAACCACAGATCATCGAAAATTATGACGGAAAGGACATTATCTTAAATAAGGAACTTGATATTGTTTCCTCACCTTCAAAATATCCGGAGCTTTTGTCTTATATTGGAAAATCTCTGATCGTCACTGACGGTACGACTCTTCTCGGTGCAGACGATAAAGCCGGTGTGGCTGAGATTATGACAATGGCAGAAATTCTCCTTACCCATCCGGAGATTCCTCATGGACCGATCGCCATAGCATTTACACCGGATGAAGAAGTTGGTGCCGGTGTTGACTATTTTGATCTGGATCGTTTTGGAGCAGACTTTGCCTATACCGTCGATGGCGGTGCGATTGGAGAGCTTGAATACGAAAACTTTAACGCGGCCTCTGCTAAAATCCAGATCAAAGGCGTTGTCGTTCATCCCGGAGATGCCAAGGATAAAATGATCAATGCAGCTTCCATCGCATGCCAGTTCGATACACTTCTCCCTTCCGACGAACGTCCTCAGTATACGGAAGGTTACGATGGCTTTTTCCATTTAATGGAAATGGAGGGCGGTGTCGAAGAAACCCATTTATCCTACATCATCCGAGATCATGATAAGGAAAAATTTGAATCCAGAAAACAGCTTATGCAGGAAATTACAGACCAGTTGAATGCTCAGTATGGTGAAGGAACAGTTTCACTGACACTGTCTGACAGCTATTATAATATGAAAGAAAAAATTGTTCCGGATTATCAGTTTTTGATCGATGCGGCCAACGAATCTATGAAAGAAGTCCAGATTGTACCAAAGATTGTTCCGATTCGAGGAGGAACAGATGGTGCACGATTATCCTATATGGGTCTTCCATGTCCAAATCTGTGTACCGGCGGTCATAATTATCATGGACGCTACGAATTCATCTGTGTTGAATCCATGCAGAGCATTGTTGATTTTCTTGTCCGACTGGCACAGGATATGTATAAATACTGTAAATAATACCATACAATTAAGGGGTAAGCCGCTTATGATCGCAGCTTACCCCTTGATTTATATCAAACAATGATTTACTATTTTTCTTCTTCTCTTAAGACCAGAGCCGTACGGGCAGGAAGATAAAGCTCCACATAATATTTACCATCAAATTGCTTTGTCGGGTAAACCATATGCTCAATTAAATTCTGTCCGCCGTACTTATCATCATCACTGGAAAGCACTACCGTATAATCTGCCTTCTTAGGAACAGGTACAAGAACATTGGTCAAAGACTGATTCGGGCTGAAGTTAAATGCAAAAAGAAGACCTTTTCTTGAAAATACAATCGTTTTTTCTGGTTCTTTTAACAAACGCAGATCGCCCATTCTCTGAGCAAAAAGCTCATTCGTTCTTGCAAGCAGGATCATATCCCGGTCAAATTCACCCAACCACTGATATTTGAGTGAATCATTATCGACGAGGCTCCACTGACGTCTGCAATAATGGAAACTCCATCCATTCCCTTCTCTAGGGAAATCGATCCATTCCGGATGACCGAATTCATTGCCCATAAAGTTCAGGTAGGCCTCTCCACCGCCGGCGAGTGTAAATAAGCGGATCATTTTATGGAGTGCAATCGCCCTGTCAATGACCAGACTATGACAATCTTTTTCCATATCTGTATACATGGCCGCATCTGCCAGACGGAAGATCATCGTTTTATCGCCTACCAATGCCTGATCATGACTTTCTACATAAGCGACTGTATTTTCTCCAGCACGACGCAGGCACATATTTCCCCACATCTGTCCAATCGGCCAGTCTTCATCTCTTCTCTCTTTTACTGTACGGATCCACATATCCGGAAGTCCCATCGCCAGACGATAATCAAAACCAATACCGCCATCCTCGATCGGCAAACACATACCCGGCATACCGGACATATCTTCTGCAATCGTAATCGCATCCGGTTTCACCTGACGGATCAGATCATTGGCCAACTGAAGATATGTAATGGCTTCAATATGTGTATTTAATGAAAAATATTTGCTGTCATTATCAAAGTTTGTTCCAAGACCATGGTCATGATAAAGCATGGATGTCACGCCATCAAAACGGAAACCATCAAAATGATACTCGCTCAACCAGAACTTTAAATTGGAAAGCAGGAAATGAATGACTTCGTCTTTGCCATAGTCAAAACATTTTGTTCCCCAGGCCGGGTGGTCCCCCTTCTCCCCATCGTGGAAAAACTGCCATGTAGTGCCATCAAACATATTGATGCCCTCCGCAGTATTTTTTACAGCATGAGAATGTACAAGGTCCAATAAGACACGAATACCCATCGCATGTGCCTTATTAACCAGGTATTTCAGATCTTCCGGCTTTCCAAACCAACTGGATGCCGCATAAAAGCTGGATACCTGATAACCAAAGCTTCCATAATAAGGATGCTCCATAATCGCCATCAGCTG
>JAXJRF010000178.1:0-2529 GCA_036310765.1 Frisingicoccus sp. | reverse complement strand
GCCTCCCTGAGACTAACCTCATATCGAATGTTTAAGCTCTTGAGCATACGGGCAGTATTCAGTTCCATATAATAATAGGAGGAGGCATAAACAGCCTGCTCTTCATCAATCTTTTTAATGACAATCTTTTTATCAATGGAAAGATCCATCAACTGACGCTCCACAGCATCTTCGGATATTTCCAGCAGCTCTGCCGCCTGCCGTTTCAATTCTTCTACCGGCAGATATACATGGCCATTGATCGTCGCCTGAAGTAATACATAAATGACACCACTTCGAATGCGATAATCGGAATCCATGCCAATGCCCGCCCGTTTTGCAATCTCATCCGCCAGCCGAAAGCCAATACCCGATACATCCTCAGCCATCTGATAAGGATTCTCCCGGATAATGTCATAAAGTCTGCTGCCGTATTCATTGTAAATCTTCACAGCATAAGCCGTACTGATGCCATACTTTGCAAGAAACATCATCGCCTGACGCATGTCCTGCTTGTCATGAAACTGTTTGTAAATCTCCTGAGCCTTACGCTCACTGATTCCTTTGACTTCCGACAGCCGTTCCGGCTCATTTTCAATAATGTGAAAGGTATCTTCTTTAAATTTTTTTACGATCCGGCCAGCCAGAGACGGGCCGATTCCTTTGATCGCACCGGATGCCAGATACCGTTCAATAGAAAACAGGTCCTCCGGAGCTTCTATGGAAAAGGCTGCTATGCGAAACTGCCTGCCATAGGTGGCATGTTCCACATAATCTCCTTCCGCCCGAATATATTCCCCTTCGTTGACCATGGCCATGGTGCCGGTACACATTACCTCATCGCCCTGACACATCAATGCCAGAACGGTATATCCATTATTCTCATTATGATAAACGATATGTTCAACCAGACCATGTAATGTTTCCATGCTATTTTTCGCCCTTTTTCACTTCCATAAACTCGGTATATCTTCCGGTGCCAATAGCCACGACAGAAATCGGATCATCTGCGCGGGTGGTACGAATACCGGTTACCTGCTCAATCAATCGATCCATGCCATAGATCAGGCTTCCGCCGCCTGTCAGCAAAATACCTCTTACTGCAATATCCGCTGATAATTCCGGCGGAGTTTCTTCTAAAACTTTATGGATTCCCGTAATGATCTGGGTCAGACAGACTTCAAAAGCTTTCTGAGTCTCAACAGAGCTGATCACGACTGTTTTCGGCAGCCCTGTCAGCACATCCCGCCCATAAACTTCCATCGATTCCTCTTCATCTCTCGGATAAGCAGTTCCAATCTGTTTCTTAATCTCTTCTGCCGTACGTTCACCAACCAAAACCTCATGCTTTGTACGAAGATACCGAATAATCGCATTGTCAAAATCATTGCCCGCCACTTTAAGCGACTGACTGACCACTGTATCTCCATAGGAAATAACTGCAATATCTGTTGTTCCGCCACCGATATCTACAACAATATTTCCAAAAGGTTTGGAAATATCAATCCCTGCACCCAATGCGGCTGCAATCGGTTCTTCTACAATAATGACATCCCGGGCACCAGCTTCCATCGTCGCATCGATCACTGCACGCTTTTCCACTTCTGTGACACCGCTCGGCACACAGACCGTAATCCTTGGCCGCCAGAATGTCTTTCGCCCAACTGCTTTATGAATAAAATACCGGAGCATCTTTTCTGTAATCGTATAATCTGAAATGACACCCTGACAAAGTGGTCTTACAGCCACAATATTCCCTGGTGTACGCCCGATCATATCTCTGGCTTCTTCGCCAATGCTCTTAATCTCGTTTGTATCTCTGTCATAAGCCACCACCGATGGCTCATTAAGTACAATCCCAGTACCCCTTATATAGACAAGAACACTGTCTGTTCCCAAATCGATCCCTATATCCGTTGCTAACATATGTGTCCCCTTTCACGCTTTTTCTGCATTTACTCTCTTATTATAACTGATTTTGAAGAAATTACCACCAGAATTAAATTAATAGTTTCAAAAGTTATAAAAAAATGGTAGACTAGTACATAATGAATAATAACAAGTCAAAAGGAGATTTACCTTTATGGATAAAATTGCAGTATTAATTCCATGTTATAACGAGAGCCAGACAATTAAAAAAGTCATCAATGACTATCAGAAGACGCTTCCTGAGGCAACCATTTATGTTTATGATAATAATTCCACCGATGATACCGCCTCTATAGCCAGAGCGGAAGGTGCCGTTGTCCGTCATGAATATTGCCAAGGAAAAGGCAATGTCATCCGCCGGATGTTTCGTGAAATCGATGCGGAATGTTATATTATGGTAGACGGCGACGATACCTATCCGGCAGAATTTGCCCCTGAAATGGTTCAGAAAGTTTTGGAACGCCATGTCGATATGGTTGTCGGTGACCGGCTTTCATCCACATATTTTACCGAAAACAAACGGCCTTTCCACAATTTTGGCAATTCCTTAGTGCGCAAAAGCATCAATACACTTTTCAAAAGCAACATTAAGGATATCATGACCGGTTACCGTGCTTTTTC
>JAXJRF010000177.1:0-2924 GCA_036310765.1 Frisingicoccus sp. | reverse complement strand
TTTGGACCGGTTGTCACCCATCCGCTTTTTAATGTATCAACAACTTCTTTAATTTCTTCCTCGCCGATATCCGGCGGTGAAAAAGGAATATTCATTCATTACTCATCTCTTTTCAAGGTTTTATGCCGCCCGAAAGACTCATATCTGCCAATTTCCGAATCTCCCAATGCTTTGATCTGTCCCGTCTTCCTGGCATCCCGTTCCCGGTCCTCCGGGCGGATATGATAAGTCGGCACAATTTTTGCCATCATCGCCTTCATCTGGTCCGTTTCATCGTAGGCATATGCATAAAGTTTTTCCAGATCCTTAAAAAATTCTTCCTCATCGAATTCAATGGGTTTGCCTACATAGATCATCTTATTAGCTGTGTTTTGAAGCCCCTCCTCATCCATCAGGAGTTCTTCGTACAGCTTTTCTCCCGGACGCAGTCCGGTGTATTCAATCTCAATATCTTCGCCCACCGTATAACCGGACAGACGGATCAGGTTTCTTGCCAGCGTATCAATCTTCACCGGCTCACCCATATCCAGAACAAATATCTCGCCGCCCTTGGCAACCGCACCTGTTTCAAGCACCAGGCTCACTGCTTCCGGAATCGTCATAAAATACCGCATCACATCCGGATGGGTGACTGTTACCGGACCGCCGGCCGCAATCTGCTTTTTAAACAAAGGGATCACACTGCCATTGCTGCCCAGCACATTGCCAAAACGTACCGCAACAAACTCCGTATTCGAACGGTTATTAAAAGACTGAACAATCATTTCACACATCCGCTTGCTGGCCCCCATAATATTGGTCGGATTTACCGCCTTATCTGTGGAGATCAGTACAAACCGCTTTGTGCCGTACCGGTCAGCCGCCGCTGCCACCTTATACGTTCCAAACACATTATTCTTAATGGCTTCGTTCGGGCTCTCCTCCATCAACGGCACATGTTTATGGGCCGCTGCATGATAGACAATCTCCGGACGATATTTTTCAAAAATGGAATTTACCCTGTTGGTATTTCGGACAGAACCGATCAGAACAATCAGGTCCAGATATGGATATTCGGCTTTCAGCTCCTGCTGTATGTCATAGGCATTATTTTCATAAATATCAAAAATGATCAGCCGTCTTGGATGATTCGCCGCAATCTGACGGCAAAGTTCACTGCCGATGGAGCCACCACCGCCAGTGACAAGAATACTTTTTTGAGACACATAGCCCATAATCGACTGGATATCCACATCCACCGTCTCCCTGCCAAGAAGGTCTTCAATTTGAACATTACGTATCATGGACAAATCCAGATCCCCGGTAACGAACTGATACATACCCGGAAGGATCTTCAAGTCGCAGTCCGTGTTTTGACAAATCTCAACGATCTCTTTGGTAACTGCCTTGCTCACGCTCGGCATGGCAATGATAATTTCATTGACATCATATTTTTTCACCGATTCAAGGATTTTATCCCTGCCGCCGACAACCTTCACGCCATGGATATAGGTATTATGTTTGTGAACATCATCGTCAATAAAACATTTGATACGGGCATCCAGATAATCACTCATGAGCAGTTCCTTCATGACCATATTTCCGGCTTCACCCGCACCAATGATCATTGTATTCCGCGCATGGTGTCCATGGCTCCGACTTTCGATCGTCGTTCGGATAATAACGGTCGAATACCGGGTCACACAGACACAAGCAAGAAGACAGATAAAATAAATAGCAAAAAAGCTTCTTGGCACTGCATTATACGTAAAATAGCTGTAAATAATCGTAAAAGCAGTGGATCCGGCAACTGCTGCCAAGATACTGACCAACTCTCTGGAATTGGCAAATCGCCACAGAATATGATAAAGTTTCATGCACCAGAAAATGATCAGTGTCACAACAACAAAGGCCGGTATCATCCGTTCCACAGCCGTCACATAAGGTGTCGGTATATGTTCAATCTTCATATCGAAACGCACGAGCAGTCCCAAAAAAGAACATAGGACAACACTCAGTGCATCGATACAAAGAAAAACAATTTTATTAATCAATGATTGTCTCATTTGTTTTAAGGAATCCATGAACTAATCCCTTTCCTGCATTTTTTAATAATTTAAAACTGCAGCTACTTCTTCATCTGAAATAACTTCACCGCTCTTCATCTTATTGATCAATCTGGCTGCATTTTCTACACTTGTATAATCCGGAACCATAACATAAAGCAGTGCATCTCCCGAAGAGTAGCAATAATTCCGATCTCCGGTACCCACAACTCTTGAGGACTTGATATCCCAGCTTGCCCCATCATCCAATTGCATACGGACCAGACTGGAAATCTGCGACTGACTTAAGCTTGTTTCAAAGCTGTCAGATAAGCTGTCCATAATGCCCATATAACCGGTGAAAATCGCCGGTGAAATACACTTGTTGATGATCGCCTTCAATACAATCTGCTGATTGATAACACGGTCATTGTCGCCGCCCGGAAGGTTATAACGTTCACGGGCAAAGGCCAGAGCAGAAGAACCGTCCACATCATAGTTCATGCCCTGAACAAAATGTTCTCCACCAACTGTTGTAAATTCATACTTGGAATCCAGATCCACACCGCCAAGGGCGTTGACCATATCTCTTAAGGTTGTAAAGTTTACTTTTGCATAATAATCAATACTAATGTAGAAAAGTTCAGATAACGTGTCCATCGAACATTCAACACCATACAGTCCGGCATGGGTCAGCTTATCATAATATCCATCAGAAATACCTGGAAGAGTCACATAATAATCTCTCGGAATGGATGTCATCAAAATCTGTTTTGTTGTCGGATTAACTGTTACGAGCATATTGACATCACTTCGACTTGTCGTTGCAATGCTGCCCTCTGTATCAATACCGCTGATAAATACAGTAAACGGTTCCTTTGTAACATTCTTCTTGTCACC
>JAXJRF010000176.1:0-3206 GCA_036310765.1 Frisingicoccus sp. | reverse complement strand
GTTCCGGACAGGTATTACAGTGTCCTTACGATTTTGAAAAAACCCGGCTTGTTCTCTGTGAGATGACAGACCTGTTGGTTTTGGATCTGGTCGATAAGGGACTGGTTACGGATCAGATGGTTTTGACAATCGGCTATGATATTGAGAATCTGACAGACCCTGACCGCCGCTTGGCCTACAAAGGGGCGGTGACAACAGACCGCTATGGGCGAAAAATTCCAAAACATGCCCATGGGACAGTTAATCTGGACAGACAGACCTCTTCCACACGACAGATTACCGACGCGGTGATGGATCTCTATGACCGGATTGCAGACAAAAATCTTCTTGTTCGGCGGCTGAACATCACTGCAAATCATGTGGTTTTAGAAAGTACAGTTACAGACACCCGAGAGCCGGAACAAATGAATTTGTTTACGGATTATGATGCATTGGAAAAGCAGAGAGAAGAAGAGAAGGAAGCATTGGAACGCGAAAAGAAGATGCAGCAGGCAGTTCTATCGATCAAAAAGAAATTTGGTAAAAACGCTATCCTGAAAGGAATGAATCTTGAGGATGGTGCAACAGCTAAAGACCGCAATGAACGCATCGGCGGTCACAGGGCATAGATTGGAGGGAATACTATGAATCGAAAATATGAGGATATTATCCATTTACCCCATCCAACTTCGTCCAGGCATCCCCGTATGTCATTCATCGCCCGCGCAGCACAATTCTCGCCCTTTGCAGCACTGACCGGTTATGATGATGCTGTGAAGGAAACAGCTCGGCCGACAGAACAGAAGGTTACGCTGGATGAATATGAAAAACAGCATCTGGATGATTGTCTCCAATGTATTCGAGAACGGTTGTCTGAAGCACCAGAAGTAGAAATTATCTATTTTGTTCCCGATGAACGAAAGGATGGCGGTGCTTACCGAACGGAGGTCGGGAGCATTAAGAAAATCGACAGTTATAAACGTGTGATTATTATGAAAAGCGGTGTACTTATTCCTATAGATGATATTGTGAATATCGAAGGGAGTATATTAAGTCAACTGGATGACAGCTTGATATAAGGATTGTTTTAAATTAAAATCGGGAAAATATTATATGGTAATTTTCTTTCTTCCTTGTTATAATAGAAATATTCTTGCTTAAAAGAGAAAGATAAGAAAGCACAAGAAGGAGAAAATGTGATATGAAAGAAACATCACAGGAATTATTTGACCTGAATGGCAAGCCATCGATGGTGCAGGCTCTTCCATTGGCTTTGCAGCACGTTGTTGCCATGATCGTAGGCTGTGTCACACCGGCGATCATCATATCCGGAGTGGCAGGTTTGTCCGAAAGTGATTCAATTATTTTGATTCAGGCTGCCCTTGTCATGTCAGCCATTTCCACACTGGTTCAATTATTTCCTTTTATCAAAACAGGTAAATTTCAGATTGGTTCGGGGCTTCCCGTTATTATGGGTATCAGTTTCGCTTATGTGCCGACGATGCAGGCCATTGCAGGAGCCTTTGACATTGCGACGGTTCTTGGAGCACAGATTGTCGGCGGCGTGATTGCGATTATTGTCGGAATCTTTATTAAACAGATCCGCAGATTTTTTCCGCCCCTCATTACAGGTACGGTCGTATTTGCAATCGGTTTGTCCCTTTATCCAACGGCTATCAATTATATGGCTGGCGGTGTAAGCTCGCCATCCTATGGTTCTTGGCAAAACTGGCTCGTTGCCTTTATTACATTGATCGTTGTTACCGCATTAAATCATTATGGAAAGGGCATATGGAAACTGTCTTCCATCCTGATTGGTGTTTTAGTCGGCTATGTGGTAGCTTATGGTTTTGGAATGGTGGATTTTTCTGCGGTTGCCGATGCCTCCTGGTTCCAGCTTCCGAGCCCGTTACACTTTGGAATCAAATTTGAACCGTCATCCTGTGTTACGATCGGTGTTCTGTTTGCCATTAATTCCATCCAGGCGATCGGTGATTTTTCTGCAACGACGACCGGTGGACTGGACAGAATGCCTACGGACGAGGAATTAAACGGCGGTATTATCGCATATGGTTGCACAAATATTTTCTGTGCTTTATTTGGCGGACTTCCAACCGCAACATACAGTCAGAATGTAGGTATTGTCTCTTCAACAAAGGTTGTCGCAAAGAAGGTATTTGGAATGGCTGCCGGTATTCTTCTGATTGCCGGAATTATTCCGAAATTTTCATCCATACTGACAACGATTCCTTACTGCGTTCTTGGCGGTGCGACAGTATCTGTTTTTGCCTCCATTGCTATGACAGGTATTAAACTGATCACTACACAGCCGATGACCTACCGGAATACGACCATTGTCGGTCTTTCCATTGCCCTTGGCATGGGAATCACTCAGGCAAATGCCGCACTGGCTACATTTCCGGCATGGGTAACAACCGTATTCGGAAAAACTCCGGTGGTTGTTGCGACAATAACTGCTGTTCTTTTAAATATCCTATTGCCGAAAGAACATGAAAACTAAAATCGATCTATAAAAATATTTGAGGTGATAAATTATGAAAACAATCTTAAAGACAGACAAGGCACCATCCGCTCTCGGACCATATTCACAGGGCATCGATCTGGGCAATATGCTTTTCCTTTCCGGTCAGATTCCAATTGATCCGGAAAAAGGCGATATCGTTGCAACAGATATTGAAGGTCAGACAAAACAGGTTTTGAATAATATCAAGGCCATTCTTGAATCTGCTGGATGCACATTAGATGATGTCGTTAAAACAACCGTATTCTTAAAAGACATCGATGATTTTGCCAAGATGAATGCCGTATATGGAACATATTTCACAGAAGGTAATTATCCTGCCAGATCAGCGATTCAGGTTGCAGCTATTCCAAAAGATGCTTTATTGGAGATTGAAGTGATTGCGGTAAGAAATAAATAATACAACATATCGGTCTGTCAGTTCATAGACAGGTTTAAACGGGGAGGAATGTGGACTCGTTTTGATCACATGCCTCCCTAAAATTATGTCGAATCGCCCATAGAAAATCTGTGGCAATCTTTCACTGATTTTGATATAATATCAGTAAGTAGTAATTCGTTTCTTCAATAAAAACTTGTTTTGTCTTTAGATTCCGTACGAACCAAAAGAGAGAGGTGAAATGGTGGAAAATATTTCCATTGGGACACCATATGATGATGTGTTTCGGACGCTGCTAAATGACTG
>JAXJRF010000175.1:0-6975 GCA_036310765.1 Frisingicoccus sp. | reverse complement strand
TTATTGGTCATGTAGTCGGAATGTATGGTAATGCAGCAACGAATGTGGCTTTTCCGGTCGTGACGTTGACAACAGCTTTTGCTCAGATGACAGGGATTGGGACTGCGGCAAATTTCAATTTGTGCATGGGGGCCAAGAAGGAAGATGAGGCGAAGAAATATGTTGGTTGTGGTATGGCTTTGATGGCCTTGACCGGCATTTTTATTATGATTTTGGTGCTTGCTTTTAAGACACCAATTTTATGGTTGTGCGGAGCGACAGAAAATGTGTTCCCTTATGCCAGTGCATATCTTGGAATCACTGCATTCGGGCTGCCTTTTATGTTAATGGGAAATGCCTTAAGTAATCTGATACGGGCAGATGGAAGTCCGAGATATTCCATGTTAAGTAATGTGGTAGGAGCCATTTTGAATGTTTTTCTTGATGCACTTTTTATGTTTGGTTTTGGATGGGGCATCAGAGGAGCGGCACTGGCAACAATTACAGGTCAAATCGTTTCTTTTTTCGTTACAATTTCTTATTTTAAACATTTTAAGAGTTTTGATCTTCAGTTTAAGATGATTGGAATAAATTTAAAATACGTGATTTCTATTGTTAAGCTGGGAACTTCCAACTTTATTAATCATATGATTATGATGATCGTCAACATTGTTCTTAACAATATGCTCAGAAAATATGGAGCAATGTCAATCTATGGAAGTGACATTCCACTTGCCGTTTCTGGAATTGCTGCAAAATTAAACAGTATACTGATATCTTTTTCAGTTGGTCTTGCACAGGGGTGTCAGCCTATTCTTGGATTTAATATGGGTGCAAAGAATTATGAACGTGTTAAAAAAACTTACAAAACGGCACTCGGAGCTGCATTATGTATTGGCATTGCAGCCTTTGCGGCATTTCAATTGGCTCCTACTCAGATTGCAGGTATTTTCGGCAGCGGCAACGAACTCTATTTTGAATTCGCAGCCAAATATCTTCGAATATATATGATGATGGTGTGTATCTATAGTGTGCAGCCAATAACAGTGAATTATTTTACTGGAATTGGAAATGTAAAACAGGGCATTATTATTTCTCTTTCAAGACAGGGGCTATTCCTTATACCATTATTGTTCATACTGCCTGTCCGCTTTGGGCTCAATGGTGTTTTATATGCTGGTCCGATTGCGGATGTGTTGGCATGTATACTTGCCCTGTCAATGGTTGCAAGAAGTTTTAAGCATTTAGATTATATGGAAAGGAACATACGATGAATCGAATTAAAAGAAATTTTGTGCGAACACTTCCTGTGATGGCGGGATATATTGTGCTGGCTATCGGATTTGGCATTGTACTGCAAAATCATGGCTACGGTGTGGGATGGGCACTGCTGATGAGTCTGTTGATCTATGCGGGCTCCATGCAGTTTGCAGCCATTAATCTGATATCCTCTGGAGCGGGACTTATAACTGTGGCATTAACAACATTAATGGTCAATGCAAGACATCTGTTTTATGGTATTTCCATGGTAGATAAATACAAGGATACCAAGCCATATAAACCCTATTTGATTTTTGGATTGACGGACGAAACCTATTCGCTGGTGTGCGATGGTCCGGGGCTTACGAAAGAAGATTATTTTCAGATAACGCTCTTCGACCAAATTTATTGGGTAACAGGAAGTGTTTTAGGTGTTGTGATCGGCGAACGTGTGCCCTTTGATTTTGCAGGTGTGGACTTTGCCCTTACGGCATTGTTTGTAAGCATTGTAGCGGATCAGTGGGTGACGAATAAGGATCATGTACCAACGTTGATCGGAGTGATATCCTCGGTCATTTGTCTTTTTATTTTCGGTGGAAATAATTTCCTTATACCGAGTATGGTCGTTATAACCGCAGGCCTGACTGTGCTGAAAATTATTCGCAGGGAGGAAGATAAAAATGACTGATATCTATGTGTTTACATCAATTTGTGTGATGGCAGGAATGACGATATTGCTCCGTTTTCTTCCGTTTATCATATTCGGCGGCAAGAAAAAGACACCGGAATTTATTGTATATTTGGGGAAAGTTCTTCCCTGTGCCATTATGGGGATGCTGGTCATATATTGTTTAAAGGACGTAAGCTTTGATGCGGTGGTCAACTGGCTGCCAGCCTTTGTCGGGGTCGGAGTGACGGCCGCAGTCCAGATATGGAAACGAAATTCCATATACAGTATATTGGCGGGGACTGTTGTTTATATGGCACTTATCCGGTTATAGGATTGGGATGAAAATAAATCCAAAGTGTTTTCAAGGGTTTTTCGTTGTTTTCCTTGCTTTTCCATAGTATAATACTAAAGGCGAAAATTTATAAACTTATGAGGAGGAATGTTATGCAAGCAATTTTTGATGCGATCATTGCGATATGTGCTAAGATTCAGGTGATTTCCGATCTTTTCTGGGATTTCCCGACAAATTTTGATTGGTATGCCAATATCCCGATTCTTGGCAACTTTTCATTGGCGATTATCCTTTTGGTTGGATCCGGTATTTATTTTTCATGCAGATTAAAATTTATTCAGGTCCGTAAGTTTCGATACGGTTTGAATGTACTGAAAAACAGTAAGGCAACCGCTGTCGGTATTTCACCTCTGGCAGCTTTCTTTTTGTCTACTGCCATGCGTGTAGGTCCGGGTAATATTTTAGGTGTTACTGGTGCTATTTCCGTAGGTGGTCCTGGAGCTTTATTCTGGATGTGGGTTTCTGCTTTCTTTGGTATGGCAACTGCTTTTACGGAATCTACCATGTCCCAGATCTTTAAAGAGAAAAAGGGCGATGAGTATGTCGGTGGTCTTTCTTATTACGGCAAGCGTCTGTTGAAAGGCTCAGTCATTGTCGGTACGGTGCTTTCTGTTATTTATATTATTTATGCACTGCTCTGTTTCCCGGCACAGGGATTTAACACAATTTCTGCTGTGGGACAGATTGCTGAAACGGTAACAGGAAATCCAATCCCTACAAATTCTGCAGTTTATTGGGTTGCCTTTGCAGTGTTAATGATTGTAATCGTTATTGTTTCCTTTGGCGGTATTAAAAAAGTAACAAAAATGACAGATGTCCTTGTTCCTGTCATGGCTGTAGTTTATGTTTTTACAGTTATCTCACTCATTTTAGTCAATTTTACAAGAATTCCATGGTTTTTCTATGCTGTGTTTACACAGGCATTTAAACCGGAAGCCGTATTCGGCGGAGCTTTTGGTATTGCGTTGGCTCAGGGTGTTAAGAGAGGTCTGATGTCCAATGAGGCTGGTCAGGGTACAATGACGATGGCAGCTGCAGCTGCTGATGCAAAACATCCTTGTGATCAGGGCTGTATTCAGGCAATCGGAGCTTTCCTTGATACAATGGTTATCTGTACATTGACAGCATTCGTCGTTATCATGGGACGTGTATGGCTGACAGGCAATGCGGAGGCATGGTTTGAAATGGGCAAATTGCCGAAGTTCCTTGCGTCAGCTACAGAACTTGCACCGGGAACAACATTTAACACGATCGTTTCTCTGCTGGTATCGGTCTGCTTTGGCTTGTTTGCATTTACCTGCCTGCTCGGATTCATTTCCTTTACAGAAATCTGTGCAAACAGAATTTCTACTAACAAAACATTTATTGCGGTCATCCGCGTGCTTTGTCTGGTTGTTATTGCCTTTGGTGTTATGACAAATATTGCAGGTCTGGATTTAAGTGCTTTGTGGAACTTATCCGACTTTGCGAATATCCTGATTGCGTACTGTAACATTCCGTTGCTGTACATAGGTTTCAAATATGTAAAAAATGCGACCGATCATTTTGAAAAGAATGATGGAACGCCATTTACTTCAAAGGAAGCCGGTATTGACGTTCCGGTATGGGATGAAAAAGCAAAAAATTTATAATTTACAAACCGAATTGATTATGTTAAACTCAAAAACATATTGTGAAACAAGGAGGCGAAATATATGGACAGTTGTGATAGTCGAAAACGAAAAGTATATAACGATGGTCATGGCTTGAAGTATATTTCGAGCGTTTAAGCATGCCCTTTTTAGCATAATTTAAGCCAAATCCATCGTTAAGAAGATATCACGACAATGAAAAGTTGCTGAATTTTCGGCGATGGATTTTTTATGCCCTTTTTTAGGGAGAAATGGAGGCTTAAAATGAAAAGAGTATTTACAGAAGAGATTATTGGAATCATCCGAAGCGGTCTGAAAGACGATGTGATTGTTGAACGATTACATGATTATCATGAAAATGATATTGCACAGGCATTGGAAGAACTCAGTAAAGAAGAAAGAATGAAGTTATATGATATTCTGGAAACAGAATGGATTTCTGAGATCCTGTCCTTTATGGATGAACCGAAAAAGTATATTTGTGAAATGAGCATTGATAAACTTGCAGCAGTTATCAATGAAATGGATTCAGATGATGCGGTCGATCTGTTAGAAGATATTGATGAATCCGTAAAGGATAAATTGCGTCCGATTTTAAATGAAGATGTGAAAGCAGATATCCGGCTGATCAATTCATACGAAGATGATGAGATAGGAAGTCTGATCACGACAAATTATATCTGCATTAAAAATTCTTTGGATATCCGGCAGGCGACTCAGGAGCTGATCCGGCAGGCCGGAGATAATGATAACATTTCTACAATATATGTGATGGATGATCAGGATAAATTTTGCGGCGCCATTGATTTGAAAGATTTGATCGTGGCAAGAAAAAATGACGATCTGGATGCGCTGATCATTTATTCCTATCCATATTTAATGGATAGGGAAAAAATATCGGATAACATCGAAAAGATTAAAGACTATGCGGAAGACTCTTTACCGGTTTTAAATGATAAAAAAGAGATTATCGGAATTCTGACTGCTCAGGATGTGATCGAAGCTGTCGATGATGAAATGGGAGAGGATTACGCAAAGCTGGCCGGTTTATCCTCGGAGGAGGATTTAAGAGAAACGACGAGGGAGAGTATGAAAAAGAGACTGCCATGGCTTGTTGTCCTTTTGTTTTTAGGGATGGCTGTGTCAACGGTTGTCGGTGCTTTTGAAGGTGTTGTGGCGGTTTTGCCGATCGTAATCTGTTTTCAGTCGCTGATCCTGGATATGGCAGGAAATGTGGGAACCCAGTCGCTTGCTGTTACAATTCGTGTGCTTATGGATGAGGAATTATCTGCAAAGGACAAGGCCACATTGATCATGAAAGAAGTGAAGGTTGGTTTTTGTAATGGAACATTGCTTGGAATCCTTGCGTTAATTTTCCTGGGGGTATATATTCATTTATTTAAGGGCTATGGCATTGTGGCTGCTTTTATGATTGCGGGCTGTGTCGGTATATCGCTGTTGTTGGCAATGATCATATCAAGTCTTGTCGGAACTTTAGTGCCGATGTTCTTTCATAAGATTAAAATCGACCCGGCGGTTGCCTCAGGACCGCTTATTACAACCGTAAATGATCTGGTCGCAGTTATTACTTATTATGGATTGGCATGGGGACTGCTTATACAGGTGATGCATATGGGATAATGTTTGTTTTGCTATTTTATTCGGATTCCTGAAAAATAGAGCATTGTAATCCCTATCATTCGATGATAAAATGAAAGAGATTGGAGGAAAATATTTATGGGTAATGATACAAAGAATATTATTCTTACCGGAGACAGACCGACAGGACGTTTACATTTAGGTCATTATGTGGGCTCATTAAAGAGACGCGTTGAATTACAGAATTCCGGAGAATATGACGATATTTATATTTTAATTGCGGATGATCAGGCATTAACAGATAATGCGGACAACCCGGGAAAGATCCGGGATAATATTGTCAACGTTGTGTTGGATTATCTTTCTGCCGGACTTGATCCGAATAAGATTACAATCTGTGTTCAGTCAGCACTTCCAGCGCTGCACGCACTGACATTTTATTATATGAATCTTGTGACAACCGCACGTCTTTCCCGTAATCCTACGGTTAAGGCAGAAATCCAGATGCGCGGTTTTGCTGATGAAGGTTTGCCTGCCGGATTTTTCGCTTATCCGGTTTCCCAGGCTGCAGATATTACAGCTTTTAAGGCAAATGTTGTTCCGGTTGGGGAAGATCAGTTGCCGATGTTGGAACAGACAAGAGAAATCGTTGAAAAATTCAACCGTATTTACGGTAAAACACTCGTACTTCCAAAGGCAATGATCCCTGAAAATGAAACCCAGAGACGTCTGCCTGGTGTTGACGGAAAAGCCAAGATGAGTAAATCTCTCGGCAACTGTATTTATCTGTCAGACAGCACAAAGACTGTCAAAAAACAGGTAAACGGCAAGATGTTTACAGACCCGACCCATTTGAGAATTGAAGATCCGGGTCATATTGAAGGCAATGTTGTTTTCACCTATCTGGATGCTTTCTGCAATGACAGACATTTTGCAGATTATCTTCCTGCCTATGCAAATTTACAGGAAATGAAAGATCACTATTGCCGGGGCGGTCTTGGCGACGGTGTTTGCAAAAAGTTCCTTATTCAGGTATTGGAAGAAACACTTGAACCGATTCGTGCCGAACGGGCAAAATGGGAAAACCATATTGATGATGTTTATGATATTCTGCGTGACGGAACACTTCGTGCAAGAGAAGTGACAAATGAAACATTGTCCGAGGTGCAGCAGGCAATGCGAATTGATTATTTCAATAACCGGAATATCATCAAAGAATGGGAAAAGATCATAAAAGAACAGCATATTTAATTGCAAATTATTTATGGATTATCTGTAGTTCAGGTAATCCATAAATTTTTGACAGGGACTCTGTTTTATGAAAAAAATAAAAAAGTTTAAAAAAAGGGTTGACAACTCATAAAAAGTAAAGTAAAATGGGTACTGTTGTTAAGGCATGTGCGTTTAGCTCAGCTGGATAGAGCGTTTGGCTACTGACCAAAAGGTCGGGGGTTCGAATCCTCTAACGCACGTAAGAAAAGCAT
>JAXJRF010000174.1:0-1833 GCA_036310765.1 Frisingicoccus sp. | reverse complement strand
GCCATTGGCATCCCTGCCTTTCCAAACGTTCCAGCGTTTCTTTATGGGGATGACCGTACCGATTGTTTTCACCGCAGGATATCACTGCCCATACAGGCTGTATCGCATTCAAAAAACATTCGGATGTGGCACCGGAAGAACCATGATGAGCCACCTTAAGTATATCCACCGTCTCCAACCGAGACTGTGTCATCAAAATATTCTCTCCGGCCTCTTCCAGATCTCCTGTCAGCAAGACCCTTATTTCTTTCGTTTGATCTTGCCATACTGCCTCTAAAACGAGAGAGTTATTATTTTTATCATCGCCGCCTGCCTCCGCTCCCGGATAAAGACAGGTCAGTGTATATGCCCCCGCTGTGATCTTATCTCCCGGATAAATCGTTGTTATCTCAATAGACTGTTCTTTTGCCTTCCTTTGAATGTCACTCAGCACTTCATCCCCAAAAACATCGGGCATAAACAATTGTTTTACAGATACATTTTTCGCCAATGCCTCCTCAATCCCGGATACATGATCCCTGTCGCCATGGGTCAGAAACCAGCCGTCAATCTGATCAGCACCATAATATTTCAGCAGCGGTTCCATACGATACGTATACACATTTTTAATATCCGAACTACCGCCATCAACGAAAATCACCTGCCCTTTCTTTGTGAAAATACAGATGCCGTCCCCCTGGCCCACATCCATAAAAATCATCTGGTCCGTACGGACACGAACAAAAAGCAAAAACAGACAGCAGACCAGCATGAGAATATGACCCGTTGTTTTCATCTTCCTGCTTAAGAAAAAGACGCCAACAAAGATAACCGCGATAAACAAAATCACCTGCCACAGTGCCGGTTGTCCACACACCAGTGCTTTCGCCGGCAATTTATGCACAGCACACAATATCTTATCGATGATCTTTAACATAACAAAAGCACCATATTTGAAGACCGGCAATTCAAATGCCCCGATGACCCCTGCTGCAAAGCCAAGCGGCACAATGAGTGATACGAGAGGAATCATGAAGAAGTTATAGATAAAACCAAACAGGGGAATCTCATACATATACCATAACAAAATCGGCAAGGTGACAATAAAAATGCCCGTCTGTACCCACAAACTCTTTTGGAATCTTCCTTTCTTTTCGTCCTTTTTACCAAAAGTCTGCATCTTTCCCAGCCATTTTCCCAATTCCACACCTACGACCGCACCGTAGCTCAATAAAAATCCTGAAGACATCAGCCTGGCCGGTCGGAGCAAAATCATCACATCCGCCACAACCACAAGGGAAGTCAGCGGATCGCTTTTTCTCCCCAGCAGCCATCCGATCATCGTAATCACCATCATCCCCATGGCCCGGAGCATGGAATCCCCATAATCAGTCATATAGCCATAGGCCATCATAAGCATAAAAGCCATCACCGTCGACATTACCGGAGGTACGGTCCAATGCCGCATACGTCTGTACATCCCCATCGCTATAAAAGACAAATGCAGCCCCGACGTGGTTACAAGATGCATCCAACCGTTTTCCTGATAGTATCGCCTGAGATCTTCCTGAAATCCTGACCGGTCACCCAATACCGCTGCCTGCAAAACGCCGGCATTTTTCTCGTCCATATATTGAAAATAAACTCGAGACATTTCCTTTTTTAATGTTTCCAGACATCGGAGTTTCTGTTCAAACCATTTTCCCTCTGAAAGAATTTTGACAGATTGGGCCCATATACGATAGGAAACGCCCTGACTGTAATAATATGTACGTTTGTCAAACTGACCTGGATTAGCCGGAAGGGAAAATATTTCGGTTTCACCTGAAATCTGACAGATTTGCCCTTTATAAT
>JAXJRF010000173.1:0-11170 GCA_036310765.1 Frisingicoccus sp. | reverse complement strand
TCATGATGATGGTGATGATGTTCATGTTCATGGTGATGTTCATGAGTGCCGTGAAGATATTCCATGTCATGGTCATGATTCTCGTGAGCCTTATCTAAAATAACATTGAAATCGCAGGCATCAACACCTGCTTTGAGAACACGGGATATTTTTACTTCATAGCCTTCAAGGTTCAGGCTTTTTAAAGCATCCAGCAATACTTTGTGGTCGACACCGAGATCAATCAGAGAGGCAACCGCCATATCACCGCTGATGCCGGAATAGCATTCCAGATATAAAGTTTTTCTATTCATAATAATGACCCCCTTTAGTGCTTTGAATTTTATGGGTTAAATATATCATAAAAATGGATTTGGGGCAACTTAACCACCCGGTGTGTTGGCTGCCAGAAATCCGCTGGAAAATATGCTGTAAAAGGGCTGATTTTCCGCGTAAATACTGAAAATACCTTGACAAATGATATGGAAACCTTTAAAGTAAAGTTTGTGCTTAAAGGAAATGGAATTTTAAGGAGGAATATTATAATGAACAAAACAGAATTAATCGCAGCTATGGCTGAACAGGCAGAATTATCCAAAAAAGATGCAGAAAAGGCTTTAAAAGCATTTGTAGATATCGTAGGCGAAGAACTTAAAAAAGGTGAAAAAGTACAGTTAGTTGGCTTTGGAACATTTGAAGTAAGTGAAAGACCTGAAAGAACAGGAAGAAATCCTCAGACAGGCGAAGTTATGCAGATCGCAGCTTCCACAACACCAAAATTCAAAGCTGGTAAAGCTTTAAAAGATCTTGTAAACGAAAAATAATCCGATGCGTTTAGATAAATATTTAAAAGTTTCCAGATTAATTAAGAGAAGAACTGTTGCCAACGAAGCCTGTGATGCGGGTCGTGTGATGATCAATGATAAGGTCGCAAAGGCTTCCACCGATGTGAAAATTGGTGATGTCATCGAGATCGGTTTCGGACAGAGATCGGTAAAGGTAAGAGTGCTGGATATCCAGGACACAACCAAGAAAGATGCGGCAAAGGAATTGTTTGAATATATATCCGAATAAATATATTTTCTAATGAAAAGAGGGGGTCCAAAAGTCCTGTGACTTTGGATCCCCTCGAATTTTATTCAATAAATGTTTAAAACTGTATATCCGGTGTCATTTTCCTTTCGATCATCCGAAGGATATTTAAGGATTCTTCAGGTGTACAGTATAACGTTACTTTTTTTGTACCATTTTCCTGTTTCTTTAAAAGGATCTTGATCTTATCATCTCTTTCATCCACCGGATCTATGGATTTTATATTATCCCAGGTCACGAAACATTCCGGCAGAAGAATACCATTCGTACACAGTTTCTGTTTTTTGTGCCGTAAAGGGAACATGGCAAGCAGTGCGATGAGGCAGATCAAATAGCCGATGTCCAGGCTGCTGTTTGTCATCACATTTCTCAGATAGAGTGCAGCCAAAACAATGATGTCCAAAAGAATATAGGACCAGCGAAAGAGCTTTGTTTTCATCGAAGGTTCAAGTTCCATCAGGACTTCCCCTGAAATCTGTTCGCCCTCTTTGTATCTGTTGTAGGAACGCTGCACCGTAAATATATTGATGACAATAGCTACTACCAGCAAAATCAGTATGGATATAACTGGAATCAGTGCACTTGAAACCATAAAATCACTTCCTTTCCATATTTGTTTCTACGATCTTTTTGGTATAAATATTGTAACATATATAGAGAATCCTTTCCATATATTTACATTAACTTGCGGTAATCTGAATAGGTGAGGGAGGCTTTTTATGGAAGAAAGGCTTGGCGGCAAAAATCACAAACTGGTTCTTTTGAACCGGGTCAGCACGCAGATGACGGGGGTTCTGGATGTCATTTCCTTTGATACAAATGAAATTGTCATGGATACGGAAGAAGGGCTCTTAATGATCCGGGGTGAAGATCTTCATGTCAATCATTTAACTTTGGAAAAGGGGGAGGTTCATATTGACGGGCATGTGGACAGTCTTGTTTACTCAAACAGTCAGAAAATGCCAAAGAATCATGAGAAAGGGTTCTCACGCTTTTTTCGTTAGCCTATGAGTGTTGAAGTTCAAAATCAGTTTTATTTCTTTTTTCTTTCTGCTTTCTGGGGGATCGGTATGTGTTTTATCTACGATGGCCTTAGAATTCTGCGTCAGCTTATACACCATTCGGTGCGATGGATCAATACGGAAGATATTTTATACTGGGCAGCTATGACCGCTGTTTTGTTTTATCTTTTATTTACTCATAACCGGGGAGAGATTCGAAGTTATACGATCGCCGGTATTCTTTTGGGAAGTGTATTTTACAGTAAGACGATCAGCCCGGTCTGGGTAGCACTCGTCTGTCGTGTGTTCAAGCCCTTTATTCGTCTGTTTTCCACAATTCGCTCGTTTTTTATCAAAATTATGCACAATCACAAGAATAATCATTGAAATATTTTCTGGAAACAGGTAAAATAAAAACGATATATGGCAGGAAATGATTTGAAAAAGATTTCGGGTGAAGATATATGACAAAAAAAGCAGTGAAACGCAGGAAGAAACGGAACAATCACAGTGGTATGGTAATTATCGCCTGTGTTGTTCTGATTTTATGTATTGTTCTTACGTATAACAGTGTACAGTTAAAGGAACGTCTGGCAGCGGATCAGGAAAGCGTGGAGATGCTCCAGGAGGATATTGAAGAGCAGCGTGAACTTAAAGAGGCACTGGAACAGAAGGAAAGCTATATGGATTCGGAAGAATATAAGCAGGAACTGGCTCGCGAAAAGCTGGGCTTAGCCGGACCAAACGATATTATTTTCAAAAAACGTTAATATAAAAAGGCGGATATTGTCGAAGGAATATAAGCAATAAGCATATCCCGGCAACATAGGATGTTATTGTCCAGGGGCAGACATTGGTGGGAGGGATATGAATGAGACAGATCCATATTCGGCAATGGATGGTCATCTTATTGAGCGGTTTTATACAGCAGCCGCTGTCGGGGATGATGAATCCGTTTGGGGTTGCCTATTTTGCAGCGGCTTACATGTGGCCGGAACATAGGAATCTTTTGCCGGTGGTTACGCTGATCGGGATGGCGGCAGCTATTCCGCAGACGATGTTGTTGAAATATTTAGGAATACTTATCGGCATCATGCTCATAACTTATATACTGGAATGGAAAAAGGCTTGGATCAGCCAGCAGGAGATGCTACTGATGTTAAGCCTTTTAATTTTATCCGCCGATATCGGTTATGGACTGGCTGTAGAAGGCATTTCGGCGGAGGCCGTTTTACGGCAGCTTCGACTGGGAATTTTAGAGGCTGTTTTTGCCGGAGCCGCTTTTGCCGTATTTTTCATGGTTATGAAAGTCTTTTTAAAAGATGAAGTTGAGGATCAAACACCGAAGGAAAATGCAAATGAAGAAAATATCATAAAATGCCGCTTGAGCGATATGGCATCCTCTTTTCGTAAGATATCCCATATGTTAAGCAGCGAAGTGCCGGAAAGAGCAGATTTGTCCGATGGCGAAATGTCGGAAGCCTTTTCGGAGCTGACGGAAAATATGTGCAGCGGCTGCGGCAGAAGAGAGCATTGCTGGGAAAAAGAATATTACGATACATGTCATTCAGCCTATTCGATGCTCCAGACATTTTCAGAGCAGGGGGTGCTGGAAAGGAAACAGGTTCCTTTAAGCTTTCGTCGTCGATGCATCAATATTGATGCTTTTCTGAAAGAAGCCAATCGGGTCATGCAGATGGCCAGCATCAATTTAAGATGGCAAAATCGTTTGAATGAAAACCGGATGGTTTTTGCAGGACAAATGGGTGAAATTGCAGAGATCATAGATGATCTGTCGCTGGAGATTTCGGAACGGAAGGAAAGCTCGCAAAAGGTTGCCGACGGGTTGGTAAAGAAACTGGAAAAGAAACGATTGAAAATAAAAAAGATATCCGTAACCGATGAGGGCAGCCATGGACGGCGTCAGAAAATCTATATGATGGCCAAAATACGCAGAGGCCGATGTATTACTGTGAAACAGCTGGCAGAATGGGCGAGTGAGGCATCAGGCATACGTTTCGTTCCGGAAAAGGATGGGCCGGAGCTGGTGACAAAGAAATATACATTATTTGAATTGGTGGAAGATACGAGGTATCAGTTGATTCAGGGGATTGCCCGAAGAACAAAGGATGGTGAGTCGGTTAATGGAGACAGCTATGCTTTTATCTACCTGGATTCGGGACAGGTTTTAATGTCCCTTTCGGATGGCATGGGAAGTGGAGAGAAAGCCAGGGAGGAAAGCGAACTGATGATCAACCTTCTGGAGCAGATGGTTGATACTGGATTTGGACGGAGGTCTGCCCTTCGTATGATCAATTCGGTCATGCTCCTCCATGGCGGAAGACAGTTATTTTCTTCTATGGATTTAAGTGTGATCGATTTATATAGTGGTATCTGTGAATTTATAAAAATAGGTGCATCGTCCACCTTCATAAAACGTGGCAGTAAGGTGGAATGCGTTACCTCTGGATCATTGCCTATGGGGGTGTTTCCGGAGATGGATTGTGAGGGATTTTGCAGGAATCTCTTTGACGGCGATATTATTGTCATGATGACAGATGGGGTTGTGAATCGTTTTCCTCATGGGAATGAAAGGATTTGCGATATGCTTTCGGAAATGGAGCTGACGAATCCGAATGCCATGGCAACGGAGATTTTAAATGAGGCATTAGACATGCCGGGAGAGGTGCAGCAGGACGATATGACCGTTCTTGTCTGTACGGTTTGTAAGAAAATGGCATCTGTGTTATGATAATTTAGGATTGATAGAGAATAGGAGCGTTGGGAATGGATCATCTGGTTAGAACAGTCAGTGAATATATGCAGGAATATCATATGGTAGAAGCCGGACAGAAGATTGTGGTCGGCGTTTCCGGTGGGGCAGATTCGATGGGATTATTGTCCGTACTGGCCGAACTGGCCGGGTATTTTGATTTTTCTATTGTCGTTGTCCATGTAAACCATGGTCTTCGCGGAAAGGCGGCCGATGCGGATCAGTCTTATGTGGAGTATGTCTGCCGGGAACGGGAGATTCCATGTTACAGCTTTCATGTGGATCTGAAACGCTTTGCCCGGAAGGAGGGCATGTCCCAGGAGGAGGCCGGACGGTATTACCGTTATCAATGTTTTGAAAAAGTCCGGAAGGAAGTGGGGGCTCAGAGGATTGCGGTGGCCCATCAGCAGGAGGATGTCCGGGAGACCATTCTCTTTAATCTGTTTCGGGGAACAGGGCTGAAAGGACTGACCGGAATTCCGCCGGTACGGGATGTGATCATAAGGCCGATGCTCTGCGTTGGTCGGGCCGACATCGAAAAATATCTGGTGGAACGGGGCATATCCTGGCGGACGGATGAAACCAATCTGACCGACGATTACACAAGGAATAAGATACGAAATCAGGTCCTTCCGTATGTGGAAGAGCATATAAATCCTGCGGCTGGGCAACATATACAGGAGATGGCCGGACTGATGCGGGATATTTCAAATTATCTGGATCGTCAGGCGGAAGAGGCCTTTGACAGGTGTGTTGCTGTCGGAAAAGATCCGGTGTGTGCCATACATGGCGAAACCTTTGGAAAACTGGATGTGGTCATACAGAGGGAGGTTGTGCGGCGTGCCGTAGCCGTTGCGGCCGGTCGGCTGAAGGATGTGGATAAGGAGCATATCGAGATGGTCCGGGGACTTATGGACAAGCAGGTAGGCCGTCGATGTCATTTGCCGTATCAGCTTCAGGCAGTACGGACCTATGAAGGCATTGCCATAAAAAGGGAAGCTGAAGGCGAGAAAAAGCTGGCGGAACCGGTCTGTATGGATATAAAAGTGCCGGGGATCTACAGTCTTAAGGGAACGGATATCATGTTTGAATTTTCCATCAAAGAAAATTTTAAAAATGAAGAAATTCCAATAAATCAGTATACGAAATGGTTTGATTATGATAGAATTGAAAATGGTCTATCGGTGCGGACCAGAGAAAATGGCGATTATATTACCCTGGATGGACAAGGTCACAAAAAGCTTTTAAAACGCTGGATGATCGATGAGAAGATTCCGAGGGAAGATCGGGAGCAGATGCTTTTGCTGGCAGATGGCAGCCATATTTTATGGATCATAGGGCACCGGATCAGCGATAACTATAAAGTGACTGACACGACGCAGCGCGTGTTGGTGGCAAGGATAAAAGGAGAAAAGAGCAATGGAAGACAATATCAAAGTATTGTTGACGGAAGAAGAAGTCGATACCCGGATTCGAGAACTGGGTGAACAGATCAGCAGAGATTATGCAGGAAAAAAAGTACACTTGATCTGCGTACTTAAAGGTGGAGTATTCTTTATGTGCGAACTGGCAAAACGAATTTCTGTGCCGGTATCTATGGACTTCCTTTCTGTTTCAAGTTATGGAAACGGCACATCATCTTCAGGTGCTGTAAAGATCATTAAAGATTTGGATGAGTCAATCGAAGGCGAAGAAGTACTGATTGTTGAAGATATTATCGATTCAGGAAATACCATTCACTATCTTGTGGAGATCTTATATAAGAGACAGCCAAAGAGCATCCGTATCTGTACACTTCTGGATAAACCGGATCGTCGTGTGGCAGATGTTCATGTGGATTATTGCGGATTTGAAATACCGGATGAATTTGTCGTAGGTTATGGACTGGATTATGCACAGAAGTACCGTAATCTGCCGTTCATCGGAGCTGTCGTACTTGATGAATAGGAGGATGTTAATTGGATAGAAAAAGAGGGATGGGCTTTTGGCCATTTATCCTTGTGATCATAGTGATATCCCTGTTATTATCCGAGGATTTGCTTCTGGATCGTGCCGATGCATACACATATCCCCAGTTAATACAGGACATAGAAGAGAAAAATGAATCCATTGAACAGATCATTATCGTTCCGAACAGTGAAGTGCCGACAGGTACTGTACGGGTTCAGTGGGAAGATGGCTCAACAACCCAATGTCATGTAACCGATGTTAATGAAGTGAAAGCTCTGCTTCTGGAAGAAGAGATGGATAACTGGCAGATTACAGATACCCAGAGAGATACATGGCTGGATAAAAATGGTGGTTCACTTCTTGTGGCGATCGTTATTTTAGTCGTATTTATGATATTTGTGAACAGTCAGAACGGCGGAGCCAATGCCAAAATGGCGAATTTTGGAAAAAGTCGTGCTAAGATGTCGGATGAAAGTGCCAAACAGACAACATTTAAAAAAGTGGCAGGTCTGGAAGAGGAAAAGGAAGAACTTCAGGAGGTTGTCGATTTCCTTAGAAATCCACAGCGTTACACCGATCTGGGTGCCCGTATTCCGAAGGGTGTTCTGCTTGTAGGACCTCCGGGAACAGGTAAAACACTTTTGGCAAAAGCGGTTGCCGGTGAAGCAGGCGTTCCGTTTTTCAGTATTTCCGGTTCGGATTTTGTGGAGATGTTTGTCGGCGTGGGTGCTTCACGTGTTCGAGATCTGTTTGAGGATGCGAAGAAGCATGCACCATGTATCGTTTTTATCGATGAGATTGATGCGGTTGCCCGTCGTCGAGGTACGGGTATGGGTGGCGGCCATGATGAAAGAGAGCAGACATTGAATCAGCTTCTGGTTGAGATGGATGGTTTTGGTGTCAACCAGGGAATTATTGTCATGGCGGCAACAAACCGAGTAGATATTTTGGACCCGGCGATTTTGCGTCCAGGTCGATTTGACCGAAAAGTAGGTATCGGACGTCCGGATGTGAAGGGACGCCGAGAGATTTTAGATGTTCATACAAAGGGAAAACCTTTGGGAGATGACGTGAATCTGGATCAGATTGCTCAGACAACAGCCGGTTTTACCGGAGCGGATCTGGAAAACCTGATGAATGAGGCTGCGATCATCGCAGCAAAAGAGCGTCGTGCATATATTATTCAGGCAGATATTCAGAAAGCCTTTGTTAAAGTTGGAATTGGGGCGGAGAAGAAGAGCCGCGTGATCTCAGATAAAGAAAAAAGGATCACAGCATACCATGAATCCGGACATGCGATATTGTTCCATTTGCTTCCGGATGTGGGACCGGTCTATTCGGTATCGATCATTCCAACGGGTGTGGGTGCAGCAGGTTATACCATGCCATTACCTGAAAAAGATGAAATGTTCTATACAAAGGGACGTATGCTCCAGGATATTATTGTTTCCCTTGGCGGACGTGTAGCCGAAGAACTGATTTTTGATGATATTACGACGGGGGCATCCCAGGATATCAAGTCAGCAACTCGTACAGCACGTGCGATGGTGACAAAGTATGGTATGTCGGATGCAGTGGGCCTGGTTGACTATGATGGTGATGGCGACGAAGTCTTTATTGGACGTGATCTGGCACAGACCAAATCCTACAGTGAAGGTGTTGCTGCGATTATTGATCAGGAAGTTAAGCGTATTGTTGATGAATGTCATGCAGAGGCACGTCGAATTATCAACGAAAATCGTGATGTTTTGGAAAAATGTGCACAATTGCTTCTGGAAAAAGAAAAGATTGGACAGGAAGAGTTTGAAGCTCTTTTTAACAATTAATTGACGATAAAAGGCGAATTATACAAAATGATTCGCCTTTTTCTATGCTCAAATGAAAAAATGACGAATGATATAGGGGTGGGATTACATTTTGCACAAAAAGAATATTGAAAAAAAATCATGTTTGTTAACATTTATTTTAAGAGCCGTCTTATAATAAAGACCGTAAACCCCCCCAATACATTATATAGTTTTTTGTTACACCCCATAAGAAACAAAAAATACCTTCTCCGAAAAAAGGATGGCAGATCGGATTGCTATCCTTTTTTTCTATGCATTTTTATGCGTATATTAGTCTTGAGTTTGAACATGATTTTCATTATAATGTTTATAGTGAAAAATTATAGGAACGAATGGGGAAAACGTCATGGAATTTGTAGTAAATCAGGCGGAGTGCAATCAGGCAGAAAAAAAGCAGTTATATTTGAGAAATTTAAAACAGATGGTGTTGAAGGATGCTCTGTTTGCAGATGGGACCAAAGATTATGTACAGATTTCGGATACGAAGGTGCGGCTGCATTTTCGCACCGGCAAGAATAATGTTGATCGGGTCAATTTGTGCTGGGGCAGTGAAAAACTGCCGATGGTCAAGTCGGAAACAGAGGGGTTTTTTGATTATTATCAGATTGATGTCAACTATCCGGAAACGTCATGTAAATATTATTATGAAGTGATCTGTGGAAAGATGATTTTATATTATAACAAACAGGGGGCACAGATGCAGCATCAGGAAAGTTATGATTTTAAGATCATTCTAGGCTTTCATACGCCGGACTGGGCAAAGGGTGCGGTCTTTTATCAGATTTTTGTGGATCGTTTTTACAATGGAGATCCGGATAATGATGTGGAAGATCGGGAATACATTTATATTGACCAGTTTACTCAGAAGGTTACGGACTGGAACGCATTGCCGGAAGCCAGTGATATTCGCCGGTTTTATGGCGGCGACTTAAAAGGCGTCATGGATAAACTGGATTATCTCCAGGATCTTGGCGTTGAGGTCATCTATATGAATCCGATTTTTGTATCTCCGTCGAATCATAAATATGATATTCAGGATTATGATTATATCGATCCTCATTATGGTGAGATTGTCTGCGATGAGGGAGAATGTCTGGGTGAAGATGATAAGACCAATGAGCATGCGACAAAATATATTACCCGGGTGACCAGACATGAGAATCTCGAGGCGAGCAACCGACTGTTTGCCCGACTGACAGAAGAAATTCACCGTCGGGGCATGAAGATTGTGCTGGATGGCGTATTTAACCATTGCGGATCTTTTAATAAATGGATGGACAGAGAGCATATCTATGATAAAAATCCGGAATATGCAAAGGGGGCTTATGTCAGTGAAGACAGTCCGTTTAAAAGCTTTTTTAACTTTAATGGCGGAAAATGGCCGAATAACGGAGAATATACCGGATGGTGGGGCCATGCAACCCTGCCAAAGCTCAATTATGATTCAAAAGAACTTTATGAATATATTTTAGGGGTTGCCCAGAAATGGTTATCACCGCCTTACAATATTGACGGATGGCGGTTGGATGTGGCTGCCGATCTTGGGCCATCACCTGAACTTAATCATCAGTTCTGGAAGGATTTTCGGAAAGCGGTAAAAGCAGTGAATCCGGATGCTTTGATCCTTGCTGAACATTATGGTGATCCATCCTCCTGGCTTCAGGGAGATGAGTGGGATACGGTTATGAATTATGATGCCTTTATGGAGCCGCTGACCTGGCTTTTGACAGGAATGGAAAAGCACAGTGATGATTACCGGCAGGATATGTATGGCAATGCGGATACTTTCCGCAGTTCCATGACTTATCATATGAATGCCTTCCACAGTGAATCTCTCTATACGGCGATGAATGAATTATCGAATCATGACCATTCCCGTTTTTTGACGCGGACAAATCATAAAGTCGGACGTATTGGGACTATTGGGGCAGAGGCTGCATCTGAAAATCTGAACTATGGCATTTTCCGAGAGGCAGTTGTTGTCCAGATGACCTGGCCGGGAGCTCCAACGGTATATTATGGCGATGAAGCCGGCGTGTGCGGATGGACAGATCCGGATAATCGAAGAACCTATCCATGGGGACAGGAGAACAGAGGTCTGATTAATTTTCATAAAGAGATTATCCGTATCCATAAAGAGAATGATGTACTGAAAACAGGTTCCTATCGATTCCTGGACGGCGGTTACCAATGGATATCTTATGGAAGATTTAACCGGAAAGACCAGATGGTGATTATTTTGAATAATGATGATCATGAGCAGCAGCTCAAGGTTCCTGTGTGGTATTTGGGAATTAGCGGCGACATGGAGATGGAATGTGTCATCTCTACCAATGAAGCTGGTTATTATACACGTGCATTGATCTGGCCGGTTGAGCGGGGATATGTGAATATACGGATGGAAAGATACAGTTCTGTTATATTGAGAGCAAAAAGTAAATCCAGACGATAAAAAATACTTGATTTTTTAATAAAATGTGATAAAATACTTTATTGTCAGGACGAATGTGGATGGATTCCCGAGTGGC
>JAXJRF010000172.1:0-19016 GCA_036310765.1 Frisingicoccus sp. | reverse complement strand
TGCACAGGCGGATCGACACTTGAGAACCTGGATGGCAAGGGATGGATCTGCCTTCTGCTTGTTGGCCTGATCCATACAGGAATCACCTACTGTATGTATTTTTCGTCATTAAAAAACCTGAAAGGACAGGAGGTTGCTATTTTAAGCTACATTGATCCATTGGTGGCTGTTTTTGTTTCAGTAACCATACTGGGAGAAAAGATGACATTCTGGCAGTTTGTCGGCGGACTTTTGATTCTTGGTTTTACGCTGTGGAATGAAAAAGATCCGGGAGCGGAAAAGACCTTGAATGGGCAGGAATAAAATACAAAAGATACGAAAATCCCACATGTGTAAGAGTTAAAACGAACACATGTGGGATTTTTTTTGAGGAAAAAGAATCCTACCGTAATTCAGCAATCCTTGTTACAGCCACGTAGATTTCGCTGATTTTATACCAGGTAGGATAATCGACAATGCCTGTGGACGGTAATCCGAAAACACGTTGGAAAGCGGCAACAGCCTGCTTAGTGCTTTCGCCGTAAATACCGTCTGCAGTGACGGAAGGAAGGGCAGGGTAGGTTCTCGAAATCCGGTCCAGCTGTTCCTGCATTTGACGGACTTTTGGACCGGTGGATCCTACGGTGAGATTTGCTCCCGGCCAGGAAGCTGGAATACCACTAATCTGTTCGGCCGAGTTGATATACATGTCACTGCCGTAATAGTTTCGTATGATTTCGATTGGCGTGTAACCCTGTTCGCCAAGATACATAGATCCCCATTGAGACATCCAGTTTGGACAGCTGACCCGTTTTCCGTCACAGTACTGGGTTAAGATTGGCTGTCTGACATTTGGCCGGGAAAGATAATTGGTAAAAATGGTATCTACGACTCTTGAAATGCTTTCGTATACATTCCGTCCATAAACAAAGAAATGATCATAGGCGGTGGAGGATGTGATGGTAAAATCAAACCCCTGATTCCGGTACCATTCAGTATAGACCCGATTCATGGTAAATGACATAATAGCCAGCACGTTGGCTATTATAGTCGATTCGGGCCAGGTGGCGTAGATTTCGCTGGAGGCCACATTTTTTATATAATCTCTGTAAGGCACATAATAATTCGGTGCACTGCTGTCCGTTGGCGGCCCGGCATGTACGATAATGGTTTCAGGGACAACGACCCGGCTTAAAACAATCTCACCGGTTTCGGCCAAGTCCTTAATCTCAGGCTCAGCGATTTTTGGCGGGTAGAGTTTCCAAAGGGTGTGGGCTCCGATGACCAGAGGATTGTAAGGTGCAGTTTCAGTTACCGTTGGTGTCATACGGATATTGGAAAGACCGAGCTGACCGGATAAAATCTGGATACCGGAAATCAGAACTTCGTCATATCCGGGAGCTGTAATCTTTAAATTGTATTCGGAGTAGGGCTGTGTATCACCCGGTTCCATACTGTATTCTACGGGAGGAGCAGCGAGATCAATGGTTTCCGTATTTCCGCTGCTGTCGGTTTTTAATTGTTCAAGTATCCGTTCCGGTTCTCCGGTGTAGGAAATTTCAACGGTGGCATCATCAACGGGAGCATTGCCTTCTGCAGATACGGCAGAAATACGCAATTGTCCAATGTCGAGTAAGGAATTATTTTCTGGCATAATCAAGTTCCTGAATAACTTTTATACAGTATATGCAATGATCGGCTAAATGATGAAAGTACATTGCGGCCGATGCATGGATTTGATAAAATCAGAGTATTGATACAAAACAGTCTATTTAGAATCGGAGGCTCAAATTGAAAATTTTTCATATATCCGATCTGCATATCGGAAAACAGTTAAATTACTATAGTTTGAAAGAAAATCAACAGGATATTTTGAATCAGATCATTGAACGGATGAAGGAATATCACCCGGATGTGCTGCTCATTGCAGGAGATATTTTTGATAAATCCATGCCGTCGGGGGAGGCTTATACCCTGTTCGATGAATTTTTAAATCAGTTGTCAAGTATTCAGCCGGTGGTGCCAGTATGCATGATCGCTGGGAACCATGATTCGCCGGAGCGGTTAAATTATGCCAGTTCATTTATGGAAAAGCATCAGATTTATATGTCTGTTATGCCGCCGATGCGTGAAAATGAATATATGAAAAAGGTTATTTTGGAAGATGAATTTGGTCCGGTCAATATTTATATGCTCCCATTTACAAGACCGGGGTATGTACGCCCACTTTTTGAGAATCAGGAAGTGCCGGATTATGAGACAGCTGTGCGTCTTCTGATCGAACGTGAGCCTATGGATATCACTCAGAGAAATATTCTTGTTTCCCATCAGTTTTATCAGAGTCAGGGGTGGGAGACAGCCACATGTGATTCCGAACAGGTGCTTTTGTCTGTTGGTGGATTGGACCGAGTTGATATTTCTGTGCTGAAGGATTTTGATTATGTGGCATTAGGACATCTTCATGGGCCACAGAAAATAAAAGAAGAAAACATTCGATATTCCGGTTCACCGCTGAAATATTCAGTGAGTGAGGAGCATCAGGTCAAATCAATTACGATGGTGACGATGGGAGAAAAAGGGAAAACGCCTGAGATCGAATATATACCTTTGCATGCAAAACAGGATGTACGTTCATTGCGGGGATCACTGGAAGAAATTTTGGAGCAGGCCGACGTATCCAATCGGCATGACTTTATCAGTGTGACAATTACCGATGAACATGAACCCTATCGTATGAAAGAACAGCTCAGGGAAGTCTATGACTATTTGCTGGATATTCGGGTGGATAATGCCAGAACGAGGCAGAGGCTGGAGATGGATTGGGGAAAAACGGAAAATCTGACACCGTTCGAGGCGTTTCAACTTTTTTATAAAGATGTGAGCAAGGCACCAATGTCCGAGGAGGAGGAATTTCTGATGGGTCAGGTATTTGAGAGAGTAATGGAGGAAAAGGAATGAAACCGATGAAATTAATATTATCGGCCTTTGGTTCCTATGGGGGAACGGAATGTGTGGATTTTGAAAAAATGCAGCATGGACTTTTCCTTATCACAGGTGATACAGGGGCGGGGAAAACGACCATCTTTGACGGAATATCCTACGCTCTTTACGGGCAGACCAGTGGCCGCCGACGTGATGGTGAAATGATGCGAAGTCAGTATGCCAAAGATACGGAGGAAACCTATGTTGAATTTACATTCAGTGAAAATGGTGAAATTTATACTGTACGCCGAAGCCCAAATTGGATGCGTCGAAGTAAACGCAAGAATAAAGAGGGGGTCTATGCCTTAACCAAAGTCAATGCCAAGGTAGAACTCATTATGCCCGATGGGACGGTATTTCCGGGAAAAATGAAAGAAACAGATCAGAAACTGATTGAAATTCTGGGGATGGATATGAATCAATTTAGTCAGGTTTCCATGATATCGCAAGGGGATTTTATGAAACTTTTGCGGGCATCGTCCAAAGAGCGAAAAGAGATTTTTTCAAAAATCTTTCCGACACAGATTTACTGGCAGGTTCAGATGCAGTTGAAGGAACAGGAAAAACAACTGTATGTTCAGTTGGAAAATATTCGGAATCGATGCCGTACGGAAATTGAAAATGTTCAGTGTCTGCCGCAAAGCATTTATGCACAGAGTTGGAAAGAAAAGGGGAATTTTTCCGATATCGACAATACGGAAGTTTTGGAGCTGATTGAAAAAATAAATGAGGAGACGGAAGAGAAAGAGAAATTAGTGCATGATTTCTCTGTTCGTGTAGAAAGAGCTCTTGAGGCCCACCGCAGGATGGAAGAAAATCAGAAGAAGTATCAAGTACTTTTCAACGATACTCGGAAATTGGAGAAAGACATCCAGGTGTTGGCGGAAAATATGGAGACAGAGCAGAAAGAACTTCAGAGTATCCGCACTACATATGATGAAGATGGGCAGTTGAAACAGAATCAGATATTTAAAATTCGACAGGAAATGCCGGAGTATGATCGTTTGGATCAGGAAAAAATGGAGTTGGACCGTATTCGAGGAGAAATGGAGAATCATCGAAAATCCATTCAGAAGCGTAAAAGTATGTCGGAAACACTGGCAAAACAATTTGACGAACTCCAAAAGGCTCAGGAACAATTAAAAGATGCGGACATTCAGCGTATTGAAGTCAAACATTTGCTTGAGGTCTCCAGGGAGAAGTACGGGAATATAAAATCCCTTTTAGAGAAGAAGGGATTTTGGAGTAAGCTGGCGAGAGCTCGTAAAGATGGCAGGAAACAACTGGATGAAAAACTGAGAAAATATCAGGAGGCATCCGGGATATATGATCGGATGTATGAGCAGTTTATCACTTCACAGGCGGGGCTTATGGCAAAGGAGCTGGAAGATGGGAAACCTTGCCCGGTATGCGGTTCAACGCATCATCCGGCACCGAACAGGAGCGGGGTATCGGATGCAATGGTAGATCAGTCCATGGTGGAGAAGGCTAAGAAAACCAGAGATTATGCACAGGCAGAGGTTGAACGTTCGAGAGAGCATTTTTCTGATATATCCAATCAGATGGTTACCCTTAAGAATCAGATATTATATGAGGGGTCTGTATGGATGGCAGAGGCAGACAAGCTTGTGGAAGAAGGAAAGTTCTGGTCCTATGTGGATGAGGCGGCAGAAAAGACCAGAAATACTTGTATGGATCAGGAAAAACGCCTGAACAAGTTGACAGCAGATGTCAAAACCTATGAGCTCAACAAAGAAACATTAAAAAATATTGAAACGAATCAGAAAGAAAATCGGGAAAAATATGAACGTCTGATCCGGCAATATGCGGTTTTGGAAACAGAGGAAAGACAGCATGCGGAAACGATAAATATCATTGCAGGAAAACTTCTGTACGCATCAAAAAAAGAGGCGGAAAAGTATATTAGCAAACTGGAAGACGAGCTGTATCGGTTGAAAATCCATATGGAAAAACAGGAAGAAATGGTGGAGCAGCATAAAAAGAAACTGCAGCTGGCACAGGGACAACTGGAGGAGCGAAGAGAAAAACTGAAACAGACTGAGCAGGACGCAGTGCAGGCAAGATGCGAATATATCGAAATGGTGGAACGGAACAACTGGGATGTAGACATGGATGTTTCACAGTTGGAGCATATGAAGAGACAATGTCTTAACGAGGAAAAGAAATTGTATGGTATTCGCCAGTCCAACCAGAATATTCATCGCCATTTAAAAGAAATTCTTCATAATTATAAAAATGAGCAGAGTTATTATAGTCAGATCCGTTACTTAAGTCGTGTGGCCAACGGTGAGTTGGCGGGCACAGCCAAGATTGATTTTCAGACGTATATGCAGCGGCGGTATTTTAAGCAGATGGTGCACGCGGCCAATCGAAGGCTCGCCAATATGAATCGGAATGAATTTGTGCTGGAATGTCGGGATATGGATCATCTTGGACGCCAGGGGGAAGTGGGATTAGATCTTGATGTATACAGTATGGTCAATGATCAGGTACGCAGTATCGATTCCCTTTCAGGAGGCGAATCCTTTATGGCGGCATTAGCCCTAGCACTCGGAATGGCGGACGTGATCCAGCAAGAAGCGGGAAAAATTCATGTGGATACCTTATTTATTGATGAAGGCTTTGGTACATTGGATGAAAATGCCCGCAATCAGGCAATCCAGGTTTTAAATGAGCTGGCAGGCGGCGAACGTCTTGTCGGCATTATTTCCCATGTTCGTGAATTAAAAGAGCAGATTGGACAGAAAATTCAGGTTGAGAAGACGGAGAAGGGCAGCAAAATTCATTCTTGTCATTTAATATAGAATCTTATATAATACAATGATATGCAAATGATGCATGTATAAGAATGAAAGAGGGCCTAAGATGATAAAGGAATTATTGGAAAAGTACAGAGAGGTTATTTCCTATCTGTTTTTTGGTGTATTGGCAACGGTTGTCAATCTGGTGATTTATTTTGCATGTACCCAGTTGATCGGAGTGAATTATCTGATCGCCAATGCACTTTCATGGGCGGGAGCGGTTGCCTTTGCCTATGTAACGAATCGTACATGGGTATTTCAGAGTAAAACGCGTGGTATTTCCGCAATTTTGAAAGAGATGACAGCTTTTGTCGGCTGCCGGCTGCTTTCCGGAGTCATGGATATGCTTATTATGTTTGTGGGTGTAGATGTGATCGGCATACCCGACAGCATTACCAAGTTTATTACCCAGGTTGTTGTGGTTGTCTTGAATTATGTGTTCAGTAAATTGATTATTTTTCGGAAATAATGTCGAAAAAGTTCACAATTACATCACAATTGAATCACAATCCATTCACAACTGGTTGTTATAATCCCAGTATAACAATAAACGGATGGAGGAATTTATATGAGTAATTACTATAATTATCATGATGAATACCGTGATACATCGAATCAGCAGTCGAATGACTATAATTATTATCAGGCATCGGATAATGAAAGAAGGTATTATTCTCCTTACGATACACCAGGATCTGGAAACAATAAGAAAAAAAGTAAGTTTGGTGCAAAGCTGACGAAAGCTATCTGCCTTGGACTGGTGTTTGGTCTGGCAGCCGGCGGAGCATTTGTAGGTGTGAATAAGATTGCGGGTGTATCCGGAAGCTCTAATAATGGTTCGGGTACAGGTATGAGTGTCAATATTGTCAAGACATCCTCCGAGGACGTTCAGACAATTCGTGCGACAGATGTTTCGGATATTGTTGAACAGTGTATGCCGTCGATCGTTGCGGTCAACACGAAGGTTGTTACAACAAGCAGTTTCTTCGGTCAGACCTATTCTCAGGAAGGTCAGGGAGCCGGATCGGGTATTATCATCAGTGAAGCCGATGGAACACTTTATATTTTAACCAATAATCACGTTATTGCAGATTCAACAAGCATTAACGTTACGTTTAATGACGGCAGCACAGCCGATGCCCTGGTCAAAGGTTATGCGGAAGATGACGATGTTGCCGTACTTACCGTAGATTCATCATCACTTTCAGATGAAACAAAGGCTAACATTGCTGTGGCAGTGATCGGGGATTCGGATGCACTTAAAGTGGGCAACGGAGCCATTGCCATTGGTAATGCACTTGGTTATGGACAGTCTGTCACAACAGGATCGATCAGTGCAGTAAACCGGGAAGTACAGATGACAGATGGTGTGGTTACACTGATCCAGACAGATGCAGCGATCAATCCGGGTAACAGCGGTGGCGCTTTATTGAATACACGCGGTGAGGTTATCGGTGTGAATACGATAAAATACTCAGATACGGATGTTGAGGGTATGGGCTTTGCGATCCCGATCAATACGGCACTGGAAACAGCAAAAGGCATTATCGATGGAACGATCGTGCCAAAGACTGATGAGAATACAGCCTATCTTGGTATTTCCGGAGGCACACTGGATGAAGCTTCTGCAGAAAGATATGGCTATCCGGTAGGTGTATATGTCAGTGCAATATACCGGTCTTCAGCTGCAGAACGTGCCGGTTTAAGACAGGGCGATATTATTACAGGATTCAACGGTGAAACGATTACAACGATGGATGAACTGCAGGATATGCTGGAAGCATGCTCGCCGGGAGATGAAGTTACATTGACGGTTCAACGACAGAACAGTCGGGGCAATTTTGAAGAACTGGAATTAAGAACCATTCTGGGTGCCTTGTCTGAATTGGAAGGATAATCGATAGAATAAGAAATATTTAGGGAAAGTATATCTTTTTGATATGCTTTCCCTTATATGGTATAATGAGAAAACAGATTGGGAGGTAATTTATGCCGGATTACAGAGAAGTAGATGAAGAAGTAAAAGATATACAGGAGATAAAACCGGACACAAAGGACACAGAGGATAAAAAAGAAGATTACGAAGAAATCTGTTATATGTGCCGGAGACCGGAAAGCGTTGCAGGAAAAATGATCCATCTTCCGGTGGAGAATATCTGCATTTGTGCGGATTGTATGGAACGCAGTTTCACCATGATGAACAATACACCGATCAATTATGATGAAATCATGAAGAATATGAATTTTCAGATATTTCCGGGAAACATGATGGGTGACGGTATTCCAAAGAGTCAGCGTTTGAAGAAGAAAAAAGCAAAAGAGCAGAAAGAGCCAGCCTTTGACCTGAAACAGATCATGCCGCCGCATAAGATGAAAGCCTGTCTGGATGATTATGTCATTGGTCAGGATTATGCAAAAAAGGTGATGTCCGTTGCTGTTTATAATCATTACAAACGTGTGGCAACCAATATGATGGACGAAATTGAAATTGAAAAGTCCAATATGTTAATGATCGGGCCGACAGGCTGCGGTAAAACCTATCTTGTGCGGACACTGGCAAAACTTCTGGATGTGCCTCTGGCCATTGCAGATGCAACATCTCTGACAGAAGCCGGATATATCGGTGATGATATCGAGAGTGTTGTTTCCAAGCTCCTTGCAGCCGCAGATAATGATGTGGAAAAGGCGGAGCGAGGCATTATTTTTATCGATGAAATTGATAAGATTGCAAAGAAAAAGAATACTACGAGCAGGGATGTCAGCGGTGAATCTGTTCAGCAGGGGCTTTTGAAACTGCTGGAAGGCAGTGATGTGGAGGTGCCGGTAGGTGCCAGCAGCAAAAATGCTATGGTACCTTTGACAACAGTGAATACCCGCAACATTTTATTTATATGCGGCGGTGCTTTTCCGGAACTGGAAGGTATTATTAAGGCACGTCTCACAAAGGCAAGCTCCATTGGCTTTGATGCTGCATTGAAGGATGCCCATGATCATGATGAGGATATTATGAGTCAGGTGACGATCGATGATCTTCGCGAGTTTGGTATGATCCCGGAATTTATCGGTCGACTGCCGGTTGTTTTCAGCTTAAAGGGATTGGATGAAGATGCTCTTGTGAAGATTTTAAAAGAACCGAAGAATGCGATTATCAAACAGTACCAGAAGTTGCTGGCACTTGATGAGGTGGATCTTCAGTTTGACGATGGGGCATTGGAGGCGATCGCCCATCGTGCGATTCAAAAGAAAACCGGTGCACGTGCCCTTCGTTCAATTATTGAAGAACTGATGCTGGATATTATGTATCAGATTCCAAAGGATGATAATATCGGTCGTGTAACGATTACGAAGGAATATGTGGAAAATACCGGCGGTCCGGTGATTGAGATGCGGGGCGTTTATACACTGGAGAATAAGACAGATTCCAACCTCATAGAATAAACTGATATATTTTCTGGAGTGATGGGATGCCATTGACAGAAGAGCAAAAAATATGCCGGGATATGATCTTATCTCAGGAATACGCCGATTTTATTGTGGCTTATGGCGGAAATGTCGATGTGACAGTCGCCGCCTATAATCCGAGTTGCTATGAGATTGTCAACAGCAATTTTCTCGTCATGCATAAACCGCTGGCAAAGGATTTTCTGGCGGATATGGATACCTACCCTTACAGTGTCATTCCGGATGTGCTGGGACTTTTGGATACGACGAGTATGGAACAGAGTGGTATCCTGCCGGTTCACTACAGTCCGGCATCTGGTTTTCGCGGTAATGGGATCATGCTTGGAATTATTGATACGGGCATTGATTATACCCATCCGGCATTTCGCTTTTCGAATGGAAGCACACGAATTGTGTCCATATGGGATCAGACGATCCAGTCGGCTCAGGTCCCGCAGCGATTTCCCTATGGAACCATATACAGCCGCAATGATATCAATGAGGCATTGGCATCGGACGATCCCATGGAACTGGTCCCGACGATGGATCGGGAGGGACATGGGACATTTATGGCAGGTATTATGGCGGGAAGTGAAGACCGGGCGAATGATTTTATCGGGGCGGCACCGGAGGCATCGATCGTGGCAGTTAAATTGAAACCGGCGAAAGAATATTTGCGTGATTATTATATTGTCAAAGAAGGAGCCATCGCTTATCAAGAGACGGATATTTTTATGGCAGTCCAGTATATTATGGACGAGGCTGTTAAATATCAGATGCCGGTGGTCATTTGTCTTGGGCTTGGCAACACACTGAACAGCCATGAAGGAACGTCCAATCTCAGCCAGTATTTAAATGCGATGAATAATATTACCGGAATATGTGTGGTGGTTGCCGGAGGCAATGAACTCGGTCTTGCACATCATTATTCCGGATTTATCCCTGCCAGGGATGACAGTGATGCGGTCGAATTAAAGGTGGGCGAACATGAGCGGGGGTTTCAGATGGAACTCTGGGGCGGTCTTTCAGACACCTTTTCTGTGGAGATTATTTCACCGGAGGGGGAGAGGATTGCTCGGAGCGGGACTCGTCTGGGACAATCCCAACGTATTCAGCTCTTATTTGAAGATACCGAGATCTATATCGCAGATAAGTCTGCCGGGCTTACCAGCGGTCGGTTTCTTCTTGTGATACAGCTTCGGAATCCGTCCCCGGGAATATGGACATTTCGGGTGTATGGGGATCGGATTTTGAATGGCCGTTTTAATCTATGGCTGCCCATGGAAAAGTTTATTCAGGAGACAACGTATTTTCTGAATCCGGATCCGGATATGACGCTGACGTCCGCAGGAACAACCAGTTCAACGGTGGTGACTGCCAATTATAATCATTACAATGACAGTTTATATGTGAATTCGAGCAGAGGATATACGCTGTCCGGGTTTATAAAACCGGATATGGCAGCCCCGGGAGTGGATGTATTTGGCCCTGTACCGGGAGGCGGTTATGGCCGTCGGACGGGTTCGAGCATATCGGCGGCACACGCAGCCGGTGCGGCTGCCCTGCTCTTTGAATGGGGACTTTTGCGGACGATCATTTTGAATATGGATGGCAATGATGTGCGTCGTCTGCTTATTCAGGGAACGGTTCAGCAAGGAAGTTATGACTACCCAAACAGAGGGTGGGGATATGGAGCAATGAATTTAAAAAATACCTTTGAAAGTTTACGTACAGTGAGGTAGAATAGAAGAAAATGAAGGAGGTACAATTATGGCATTTTTTGATGATTTAAAAGCAGGACTTAGCGAAGTGGCAAAAACCGTTGGTGAAAAATCCGAACAGTTTGTAGGTATTTCTAAATTACATTTGAAAAAAACAAATTTAACAAATGAACTGAAGGCAACCTATATCGAACTTGGTAAGATGGTTTATGAAGAAAAAAAGGCCGGTGCTGAATTCTCCGAACCAATTACGAAGGTTTGTCAGAAAATTGAGATGGGACTGGAAGCGATTCAGGAAGTGGAGACACAGATTGAAGAAGCGAAGGCAGCCGGTCGTGAAGATACAACGGTTGAAGCAACGGTTGTTGAGGACGACGAAAAAGAAAGTGAAATGATCCATGTGGTAGAAGAAGCGGCAGAAGCAGTTGAGACGATGGCTGAGGAAGTGACTGAAGCGGTTGAAGAGATTGCTGAAGAGACATCTGAAGCAGCAGAAGAAATTGTTGAAAAAGCATCTGAGGCTGCAGAGGATATAGCCGAAGATATAAAAGAAGAAAATTAGTTTTGTTGGTGACAGACTGGCACGTTTTAACGTGCCAGTTTCTAATGTTACAGGATTATAAATTTTGCAAAAGGGGAAAGAAAATGACACAGTTTGATCAGAGAATCGAAATACTTCGAGAAAGAATGAGAGAGGAACATATTGATTTTTATCTGATTCCGACAGCCGATGATCATGCATCCGAGTATATCAGTGATTACTACAAAGTAAGAAACTATTATGCCGGATTTACCGGTTCTGCCGGTTCGTTGCTGATCGGTATGGATATGGCAGGCCTTTGGACAGATGGAAGATATTTTATTCAGGCGGAAAATCAGCTGGCGGGCAGTCAGGTGGAGCTGTTCCGTATGAATCAGGCGGGAGTTCCAACGATTAATGAATATCTGACAGAGCATTTGCCGGAAGGTGGCACACTGGCCTTTGACGGACAGGTTATTGATCTGGCTCAGGGAAAAAAATACGAAGACATTATTTCCGGAAAAAATGGAAGAATCCTTTGGAGCGAGGATCTGGCCGGCAGCTATTGGGCAGAGCGTCCGGAACGTTCTTCTGCACTGGTCTATGAATTGGAAGAAAAATATTCAGGTAAGAGCCGGGGACAGAAATTGGCTGAATTAAAGGCATATATGATGGAAAAGGGCGGAGATCAGGTGCTTTTGGCATCTCTGGAGGATATCGCATGGCTTTTGAATCTTCGTGGTGATGATGTGAAACACACACCGGTATTTCTTGCATTTGCATTGGTAACCCAGGATAAAACTTACTTATATGGGGATCAGAAGGCATTTTCAGAGGAAATATGCAAGGGCCTGGCAGCCGACGATGTGGTTTTAAAACCTTATATGGATATTTATGCGGATCTGAAAATGATAGAGGGCGGCCGTCTGATCTATGATGCGTCCAAAGTAAATTATGCTCTCAGTCAGTGTGTTGGTGATTCAGTGTCGGTGATTCCATCGGATATTAATGTGATGATTCCAAAATCCATTAAAAATCCGGTTGAGCTTGAAAATCTTCGCAATATCCATATCAAAGATGGTGTGGCAGTGACAAAATTTATGTACTGGCTCAAGACCAATGTGGGAAAAATCCCGATGTCGGAAATCATCGCATCGGATTATCTGGCAAAATTACGTTCAGAAATTGATACCTATATTGATCTGAGCTTTGAGACAATATGTGCTTACAAAGCGAATGCGGCCATGATGCATTACAGTGCAACACCTGAAACTGATGCACCGCTGAAACCGGAGGGGATGCTTTTGGTGGATTCCGGCGGACAGTATTATGAAGGAACAACGGATATTACACGTACCTTTGTACTTGGACCGATTTCCGAAGAAGAGAAAAAACATTTTACATTAGTTGCAAAATCCATGCTTAATCTTGCCAACGCCAAATTCCTTTACGGATGTACGGGCTATAATCTGGATATTCTTGCCCGCGGTCCACTGTGGAATATTGGAATTGATTATCAGTGCGGTACAGGTCATGGTGTTGGTTATCTTTTAAGTGTTCATGAAGCACCGAACGGATTCCGTTGGAAACAGGTACCGGACCGTAATGATTCGGCTATTCTGGAAGAAGGTATGGTGACAACAGATGAGCCGGGTGTTTATATTGAGGGAAGTCATGGTATTCGTACAGAAAATGAGTTTATCTGTGTGAAAGATGAGTTGAACACTTATGGTCAGTTTATGAAGTTTGAGATGCTGACATGGGTGCCGATCGATCTGGATGGTATTGATACACGTTGGCTGAATCCGGAAGATATTCGTCAATTGAATACATATCATCAGATGGTTTATGAAAAAATAAGTCCATACCTTAACGACGATGAAAAGGCATGGCTCAGTCGCTATACGTGTCAGATTGACGAAAAATAAACGTTCATAGACAACAAAAATGATTTATGCTATATTTGAATTGAGTAAGTAAATGTAAAACAATTTCAGGAGGGAATATAAATGAAGTTTTTTATCGACACAGCGAAGGTAGAAGATATTAAAAAAGCCAATGATATGGGCATTATTTGCGGTGTTACGACAAATCCATCTTTAATTGCAAAGGAAGGACGTGTATTTGAAGAAGTTATCGCTGAAATCGCATCCATCGTTGATGGACCGATCAGTGGTGAGGTTAAGGCAACAACTGTTGATGCGGAAGGTATGATCGAAGAAGGACGTGCGATCGCAGCCATCCATCCAAACATGGTTGTTAAGATCCCTATGACAGCAGAAGGATTAAAAGCATGTAAAGTATTATCCGCAGAAGGAATCAAAACAAACGTTACTTTGATCTTTACAGCAAATCAGGCATTGCTTGCAGCCAGAGCTGGTGCAACATATGTATCTCCATTTCTTGGAAGATTAGATGATATTTCTACTTGCGGTGTTGATCTTATCCGTACAATTGCTGAAATGTTTGCAGTTGCAGGTATTGAAACAGAAATTATCGCTGCCAGCGTTCGTCATCCAATGCATGTAACAGAATGTGCACTTGCAGGTGCAGATATTGCGACTGTTCCATACAATGTATTTGAACAGATGCTCAAACATCCTTTAACAGATCAGGGTATTGAAAAATTCCAGGCAGATTACAAGGCAGTATTTGGCGAATAAATCATTCATATATTTTGTAAACTGAAGAGTAGCGGGCAGGCCCCGCTATTCCTATGAAGAAAAGGCGGGTTAAATGAAAATGAATAAATTAGAGCTTCAGAAAATGGCGAATGATATCCGCAAGGGTATCGTAACAGCTGTTCACAGTGCAAAATCCGGACATCCGGGTGGTTCTTTATCAGCGGCAGACATTTTCACATATCTTTATTTTGAAGAACTGAATGTGGATCCTGCACAGCCGGATAAAGCGGATAGAGATCGTTTTGTATTATCTAAAGGTCATGTGGCTCCAGGATTATATTCCACACTGGCACACAGAGGATTTTTCCCGGTTGAAGATCTGACAACACTTCGTAAAGTGGGTTCTTATCTTCAGGGACATCCGGACAAGAAACACATTCCAGGTGTGGATATGTCCAGCGGTTCTCTCGGACAGGGAATCTCTGCAGCCGTAGGTATGGCTTTGTCAGCAAAATTAAGTCAGGATGATTACCGCGTCTATACACTTCTTGGTGATGGCGAGATCCAGGAAGGCCAGGTTTGGGAAGCAGCCATGTTTGCAGGTGCAAGAAAGCTCGATAATCTTGTTGTTATTGTAGATAATAACGGACTTCAGATCGATGGCAATATTGCGGATGTATGTTCTCCATATCCAATTGATAAGAAGTTTGAAGCATTTAATTTCCATGTAATTAATATTGATGGACATGACTTTGACCAGATTGCAGCAGCATTTGCTGAAGCACGTGCAACAAAGGGCATGCCGACAGCGATCATTGCAAAAACTGTAAAGGGCAAAGATGTTTCCTTTATGGAAAATCAGGCAAGCTGGCATGGAACAGCACCAAACGATGAACAGTATAAAGTGGCTATGGAAGATTTGGAGAAGGTAGGTGAAGCACTGTGTCAGAATTAAAAAAAGTTGCAACAAGAGACAGTTATGGTAATGCACTGACAGAGCTTGGTGCTCAGCATGAAAATTTAATCGTATTAGATGCAGACCTTGCAGGTGCTACAAAAACAAGTATTTTCAAAAAGGCATATCCGGAACGCCATATTGACTGTGGTATCGCAGAGGCAAATATGATGGGTATTGCAGCAGGACGTGCTTTTGAACAGGTTCGTAACTCCATCGGTTATCCAAAGTTAAATGTGAAGATCGGTGCAACTCATGCGGGTATTTCCGTAGGTGAAGACGGTGCAACTCACCAGTGTAATGAAGATATCGCTTTAATGCGTACGATTCCGGGTATGGTTGTGATCAATCCGGCGGATGACGTGGAAGCGAGAGCTGCGGTTGCTGCAGCTTATGAACATGAAGGTCCGGTTTATATGCGTTTCGGACGTCTTGCTGTTCCTGTGTTCAATGATGAAGAGAATTATAAATTTGAACTTGGCAAAGGTATCACATTGAGAGAAGGTAAGGACATGACCATCATTGCAACAGGTCTTTGTGTATATGAATCTCTCGAAGCAGCTAAAATGCTGGCTGCAGACGGTATCGATGCAAGAGTGATCAATATCCATACAATCAAACCATTGGATGAAGAGCTGGTCATCAAAGCTGCTAAAGAAACAGGCCGTGTATTTACCGTAGAAGAACATTCTGTGATCGGCGGTCTTGGAAGTGCTGTATGTGATGCATTATCTGCTACGCATCCGACAAAAGTGACAAAGATCGGTGTGGAAGACGTATTCGGTGAATCCGGACCGGCTGTGGAACTGATCCATAAATATGGTCTGGACGCTGAAGGTATTTATAATAAAATCAAGGCATCTTTATAATAGAATAAAATAGAATTGTCCTTAATCCGGTACTGCCCGTTTGTATTGAGAATCTCATTACATGCGGGCAGTACTTTTTAGGTCGAAAAACGATAGGGAGAGGTTCTTATTTATTCTGATGCCATACTTGTGTTTTAATATAAAATCCGATATAATTTATCTTAGTTTCTTATAGTAAAATGAGAGTAAAGAGGCGGGGAAATGAAGAACAGTGATTTTTATGATTTCGGGGCTGAATTGCAAAAAATTGTGCAGACGGCCATCGATTCCAATGACTTCAACGAATTGAATAAGGCGGTCCGAGATACGGTCAATGATGCTGTGGAAGCGGTTCGTTCGGGTGTCTCCGGTATGTCTGAAAACAAGACAAGACAGAGAGTCTATCATACCAGAGAGCAGATGCATACGGTTGAAGCAGAATACAGGGAAGTGAAAAGCGAGGCAGCCAAACCGCAGAGTTCATATAGAAAAAATGAAATGGAACAGGCCAGATATTTCATCGCCCGGCCAAAGGGTGAGATTTTGGGAACGACCATGGTCGTTGTCGGTCTGACATTGGGAACGATGATTGGTATCGGTCTGGCAGTGCTGATTATCCTTCAGATTGTTTTGAAAGGGCTGTCACTGCTGATGGTACCGGTGGTGATTTTGGCTGTTCTTTTTGTCTTATTTATGTGGATGGGCGTGAAAGGTCATGGACTGACCTCCCGAGTAAAACGATTTAAGGAATATCGTAAAATTTTAAATGGCAGAGAATTTTGTGACATTGAAGAGTTGGCGAAGGGGATTGGAAAGAGCACGTCCTATGTCACCAAGGATATAAAGCGTATGATCGAGTCGAAATGGTTTCTGCAGGGACATTTGGATAAACTGGAGAAATGCCTGATCGTCTCGGACCAGATGTTTGAACAGTACAGTCAGGCACAGCAGAGCCTGGAAGAACGGGAAGCGAAAGCGAAGGAAGAGACGGATCGTCTTGCTGATCAAAAATACAGCGATGAGGTTCGTGCCATGCTTTTGGAAGGCAAGCGTTATATTCAGCATATACGCGAGTGTAATGATGCCATTCCGGGTGTGGAGATTTCCATGAAGATGAGCCGTCTGGAGCTGATCGTTTCAAAGATTTTTGCTCAGGTTGAAAAGGACCCTTCGGTTGCACCGGAACTCCATCAGTTTATGAATTATTATTTGCCGACGATGGAAAAACTGTTGGATGCATACAGAGATTTGGATGCCCAGCCGGTTCAGGGACAGAATATTAATGAAACCAAAAAGGAAATCGAGGCTACGATCGATACGTTGAATCAGGCTTTTGAAAAACTTTTAGATAGTTTCTACAGAGATCTGGCATGGGATGTCACGACAGATATTTCAGTTTTAAATACGATGCTGGCAAAAGAAGGCCTGACAGAAGATGCATTACAGATGAAGGAGAGATAAATATGGGTGAAGCGTTTAAAGAATTCAATACAGCACCGACTCTGGTGTTTGATGAGCTGGCCGGTGAAGAAGAAAAGGCAGAAGTTGCAAAAGTGGAGACTGCTAAACCAGAACCAATGGACGATTCGATATTAAACGATGATGAAAAAGCGATGGTTGAAAGTTTCAGTCAGCAGATTGATTTAACCAATACCAATGCTATTTTACGTTATGGTGCCGGCGTCCAGAAGAAAATGGCAGATTTTTCTGAAAATGCTCTTGAAAATGTACGTTCAAAGGACTTAGGTGAAGTGGGCGGCATGCTCAGCCATATGGTGACAGAGCTTAAAAGTTTTGACGTGGACGGCGAAGACAAGAAAGGCTTTTTGGGCGGTTTATTTAAGAAGACAACGGATAAAGTGACTTCTATGAAGGCAAAATATGAGAAGGCGGAAGAAAATGTCAATGAAATCTGCAAATCGCTGGAAAGTCATCAGGTTGTTTTATTAAAAGATATTGCGGTTCTTGATAAAATGTATGAATTAAATCTGTCTTATTTCAAAGAATTAACAATGTATATTTTAGCCGGAAGAAAAAAGCTGGAGCAGGTTCGCAATGAAGATCTGGCAGCCCTGATCCAGAAAGCAGAAGCAACCGGATTGGCTGAAGATGCCCAGGCTGCCAGAGATTTGGAAGGCTTATGTCAGAGATTTGAGAAGAAACTGCATGATCTGGAATTGACAAGGATGATTTCCATTCAGACAGCACCTCAGATTCGCCTTGTACAGAACAGTAATACGGTGATGGTTGAAAAAATCCAGTCCACAGTCGTGAATACGATTCCTCTCTGGAAGAGTCAGATGGTGCTTGCCCTTGGTGTGGAACATTCCAATCAGGCAGCAAAGGCACAGCAGCAAGTGACGGATATGACCAATCAGCTTTTGAAGAAGAATGCAGAAACTTTGAAAATGGCTTCTGTTGAAACAGCAAAGGCAGCGGAACGCGGTATTGTGGATATTGAAACTTTGAAACAAACAAATGCTACCCTGATTTCCACCTTGGATGAGATTATGAAAATACAGGCAGATGGCAGAGAAAAACGTCTGGCAGCAGAATCCGAACTGCGTCAGATGGAAGATGATTTAAAAAATAAGTTGTTGGAAATAAGAAAATAAGAATGAAACGAATTGTATATTTATCAATTATTATGGGAATGACATTGTGCCTTGCCGCATGCGGCAAGGCTGTTTCTTCCTGCGAAACAGAAGAAATTCATCAGGCCTACGTCATTGAAGGAGAGGAACCGGAGTCTGTGGAGAGTGATGAGATTACCGTTTTGCCTGAGAAAATCAATGTGGCTCTGCTCCAGTCTTCCAATACGGAACCATGGCAGGTCATGCAGACGGAATCCTTTTATATGGCATTTACAGAGGACGCTGGTTATCATTTAAATATTGTAGATGCCCATGGCGATACGGAAAGACAAACGGAGTTGTTCCATCAACTGATGGAAGCACCGATGGATGTGGTGTTTGTCGTTCCGACGGACCCGGATCTGATGGAAAACTATACAATGCTGGCGGAGGATGCAGGCATTCAGCTTTTCTTTCTTGAGTCGGGTGAAGCGAATGGGATGGATGGCAATAAAGCAAGGCAACTATTGGAAGAGTAAGGAATTTTCCTT
>JAXJRF010000171.1:0-3749 GCA_036310765.1 Frisingicoccus sp. | reverse complement strand
TCACAGAGATGTGGCAAGACAGCAGAGAAGCAAAAATCCGGTGCCTGTCGTTGCTATTGTTGGTTATACCAATGCCGGCAAATCCACACTTTTAAATCAGCTTACCGGTGCCAATGTTCTGGAAGAGGATAAACTTTTTGCAACCCTCGATCCGACGACCCGAAATTTAAAACTGGCCAGCGGACAGGAAGTTCTTCTGACGGATACGGTCGGATTTATTCGGAAACTTCCGCACCATCTCATCCAGGCTTTCCGAAGCACATTGGAAGAAGCCAAATATGCGGACATGATCCTTCATGTGGTGGATGCGTCCAATCCTCAGATGGACGTGCATATGCATGTGGTTTATGAGACATTGAATCAGCTGGAGGTTGGTGATAAGCCGATCATTACGGTATTTAATAAGATTGACCGTCTGGAAGCAGGTGAAGAGATGATCTTAAAGGATTTTCGTGCAGAGAAGACGCTGAATATTTCAGCGAAACAGATGCAGGGACTGGAAGAATTAAAGGATGCCATGGAAGAGATCTTCCGGAAGAGCAAAGTACTGATCGAGAGAGTCTTTGACTACCGACGGGCAGGCGATATTGCGGTGATCCGAAAGTATGGACAGCTCCTTGAGGAAGAATATCGTGCCGAAGGTATTTTTGTACGGGCCTATGTCCCTAAAGATGTTTATGCCCAATTGGAATTTTAATCAATAAATAAAAATCTTTCCCAAAGAAGGCTGCAGAAACCTTTTGAGGGAAAGATTTTTTATTATTTAACAGGAAATTCCGTTGAATTTCCTGTTAAATAATAAACTAAATTATAAACTTTTTTCGTTGAATACTTCAAAAATCGAACTGTTGTTATTTTTAAAGGTTTCAAAAATAACATCTTCAACCATGTCATCATTGCTGGATTCCATGCCGGAAATCAGGTTTTTGATCACCGGGATAAAGGAGAACCACAGGATGCAGCTGTAAAGATTGATGGAAGTATTATCGTGGTAAATACGATCACACATCTCATGGCCGATCCGCTCAATGGTATTTTCATAATGATGGATATCATCATCCAGCTCATGGATGTACTGATAGCCATACATGGTCAGCTTGGTTGCCAGTTTCTGCTGGCTGATAAAGCTTGGATCCCGGACAATCTGGAAATCCAGTTCCTGGGCAAGTTTTTCTACAAGACCATTTAAAAATTCACTGTTGTTTACATAGGCAATGAGAGAATCTTTATTAATATCTGTTTTTAAAATCTTTTCAACCTTATCAAAGCTTTGATTGTACAGGGAGATGTCGTACCGGATATTTTCAAATTCTTCGTCAAGAATCTCCAATGCGGCTGCAAGACGGTTTAATTTACGCTTGACAGTCATCGGCGGTTCGTAGAAGGATTTATATCCAAGACCATGTTCGACTTCCGCCCAGGCATGCTGGAGGACAGTACGGATCTGGACTTCAAAGCGGATATCCTGATACTTCTGATATTCGACGAGCTGGCATCGGCTGTCTGTAAATTTAACAATGACATGAAGAGAATTGTAACCGAATTCAATGCGGTTAGTACGTTCCTTCTTGCGTTTATCTACAATCTCGCATACTTCAAAGGTATTTTCCAGAAGGTCAAGAATGGTATCGATATCCGTTTCAAAAAGGGTGATGATACGGACCCCCAGAATATCGGTGATTTCATCAAGATGATTATATTTGTTTTTATACATGACCTTGTTTCGGAGAGCCTCTTCGGTTTTAATCCGGACGGACATGTTGGATATCTTTATATGATTGACTTCCAATAGGGTATTAATGATATCGCCGACATCATGTGAGAGCTTTTGATATATGTCGATATTCTGAAAATATTCGGACATAATTGTTGTCAACTGTGTATTCATAATGCTGCTCCATTTCTGTCTGTTCTGATAAAAAATCAGTTATAAACATTTTATCATAGATTTATTAGAATTGGTAATAGAAAATTCGTAGGAATTATTATAAGGTTTGACGAAAGCGGGCGTATTATAATATAATAAAATATAGTGTGTATGAAAGGAGTTTGACATGAGTTACGCAGATAAATTATTTATAGATATGTGCAAAGATATTTTGGAAAACGGATACAGTACAGAGGGTGAAAAGGTGCGTCCGAAATGGGAAGATGGGACCTATGCCTATACGATCAAGCGTTTTGGCGTTGTAAATCGTTACGATCTCCAGAAAGAATTTCCGGCTCTGACATTGCGACGGACTTATTTTAAGAGTGCTGTCGATGAGATGCTTTGGATATGGCAGAAAAAATCCAATAATGTAAAGGATTTGAACAGCACCATCTGGGATGAGTGGGCCGATGCGGACGGTTCCATTGGAAAGGCTTACGGCTATCAGCTGGGCGTGAAACATAAATATAAAGAAGGTATGATGGATCAGGTGGACCGGGTGCTTTATGATCTGAAAGAGAATCCTTACAGCCGTCGTATTATGACGAATATTTATGTTCATGAAGATCTTCATGAAATGAACCTCTATCCATGTGCCTACAGTATGACATTTAATGTGACAGATGATAAGTTAAATGCGGTTTTAAATCAGCGTTCCCAGGATATCCTTACAGCCAATAACTGGAATGTGGTTCAGTATGCTGTACTGCTCCATATGATTGCCCAGGTCAGCGGCTTAAAGGCAGGCGAGCTGGTGCATGTGATCGCGGATGCTCACATTTACGACCGTCATATTCCTTTGGTCAAAGAATTGATTTCCAGAGAGCCCCTTCCGGCACCAACATTCTGGATCAATCCGGAGATTAAAAATTTCTATGATTTTACAGTGGATGACGTACGTCTGGATAATTATCAGACAGGACCGCAGATTACCAATATTCCGATTGCGATTTAGGAGATGTTAAAATGAATATTATTGTAGCAGTAGATAAAAACTGGGCCATAGGTTATGAGAATAAACTTTTAAACAGTATTCCTGAGGATATGAAATTTTTTAGAGAGACGACAACTGGAAAAGTTGTTGTTATGGGACGCAAAACTCTGGAGAGCTTTCCGAATGGTCGTCCGCTGAAGAATCGGACGAATATTGTGATTACAAGGCAGAAGGATTATGAAGTTCCGGGCGCGATCGTTCTTCACAGTGTGGAGGAGGCTCTGGAGTATTTGAAACAGTTCGACAGTAAAGATGTTTATGTGATCGGCGGGGCAAGTATTTATGAGCAGATGCTTCCGTATTGTGATGTGGCCCATGTGACAAAGATGGATTACGCCTATCAGGCAGATACATGGTTTCCGAATCTGGATGAACGCGACGACTTTGTTGTGGCTGCAGACAGTGAGGAAAGAACTTACTTTGACCTTGAATATTGTTTTAAAATGTATGTTCGTAAGTCAAAATTAAAAGAAATTGTTGATTTTATGAATTAATGAGCATATAATTGGTTCGATGACGAATATTTATTTACAACGATGGGAGGAATTTCTAATGGAAAAGAAAGATATGGACTGGGGTAGTATCGGATTTGCTTATCATACAACAGATCAGAGATATGTTGCCGATTTTAAAGATGGACAGTGGCAGGAAGGTTATATGACAGGCGATGCAACAATCGTGTTGAATGAGTGTGCGGGTATTCTTCAGTATTGCCAGGAAGTTTTTGAAGGCTTAAAGGCATATACGACAGCTGATGGAAGTATTGTGACATTCCGCCCGGACCTGAATGCAGAACGTATGATTGATTCTGCAAAACGTATGGAG
>JAXJRF010000170.1:0-3673 GCA_036310765.1 Frisingicoccus sp. | reverse complement strand
GCAAATAATTTCAACTAATTCTTTAAATTTATTGTAATTAAATGTCGTTTGGGATATAATGCACATTTTTGCCGAATCTGCAGGTGAAAATGCCTCTGCTTCTTCCGCAGACTGAATAACCACAGACGGTGTCAGACACCATCCCTGAATCCCCTGAACCTCCGGATGTTCCGGATTGCCAATGATAATAATGTCTCTGCCATCTTTGCCCTGTTCTTCAACAATATTATGGATCCGCTTGACAAAAGGACAGGTAGCATCCACTATATGAAACCCTTTGGCTTCAATCGCTTCATATATTTCACGAGCGACACCATGGGAACGAATGATCACTGTTCCTATCGGCAGATTCTCAAGTTCCTCCAATGAGTGGATGACCCTGACACCCTTTTTCTCCAGATCCTTAACAACCTCATCATTATGAATGATCGGTCCATAGGTATATACCGGTTCAATGCCTTTCATACGATCGGTCTGTTCATATACCATGTCGACAGCCCGTTTAACTCCGGGGCAAAATCCGGCACTCTTAGCCAATAAAACTTCCATGCACTGTTTATCCTTTCAATTTTAAAGATTCCTGAAAAGCATCGACGATCCGATCCATAACTTCCTTGATCGTCATCTTGGAGCTGTCAATGAGAATCGCATCTTCTGCCTGTTTTAACGGTGCAATCGTGCGATTCATATCCTGATAATCTCTGTCACGTATGTCTTTTTCAATCGTCTCCATGTCTGTCTCAATACCTTTTTCCTTCAATTCGACGTAACGCCGTTTTGCTCTTTCTTCAACGGAAGCTGTCAAATATACTTTCACATCCGCATTCGGAAGTACAAAGGTTCCGATATCTCTGCCATCCATGATCACATCGTTATCCCGGGCCAGATCCCTTTGAAGCTGTAAAAGTTTCTCACGAACTTTTGGATTTGCAGAACTTCTGGAAGCCATATTACCGACCTCTTCCGCCCGAAGCAGACCCGTCACATTTTCATTGTTCATAATAATCTGCTGTTCACCATTCACATAATTGATCCGAATGGTCATATCCTTTAATAATTCTTCAATTTTCTCGGATTCATCCGGCTGAACGTGATGACGCAGCAGGTAAAGTGCAATTGCCCGATACATTGCTCCTGTATCCACATATAAAAACCCAAGGCTCCTTGCGGCTGCTCGTGCAATGGTACTTTTTCCAGCTCCAGCCGGGCCATCAATGGCAATATTAAAGCTCATCTTCCATAACCTCCAATATGTTTTTTGCAGCCAACCAGGCAGTTGACCATGCAATCTGTAAATTAAATCCGCCGGTCAATGCATCCACATCTAAAATTTCACCAGCAAAATACAAATTCTTAAGTATTTTCGATTCCATCGTTTTAGGATTCACTTCTTTCACTTTGATGCCGCCACCGGTAATAATGGCTTCATTAAATCCTCTGAACCCCCGGATATGTATATCCAGATGTTTCAAAAGATATCCTAAGCGTAATCTTTCTTCTCTTGATATCAGATTCACCTGTTTATAAGGATCAATTTCTGAAAGACGTACGATGACCGGAATCAATTTATTCGGTAGCAAGCCTCCCAAAGTGTTTCGAAACTGCTTGTTTTTATTTCCATCAAAAATTCTCAAAATACGGTCATCCAGCTGTTCTGCTGATAAAGCCGGTTTCAGATCAATTGTTAATACAACATCCTGAAAATCTTTCAGTTTGCCGCAATGGGCACTTCCACTTAAGATTAAAGGTCCGCTGACACCAAAATGGGTGAACAGCATTTCTCCAAAATCTTCATAAAGCTTTTTCTTTCCCTTTTTCAAAACAACTGATACATTTCGGAGGGATAACCCCATAAGCTCTCTGCACCAGTCTTCCACTGTTTCCATAGGAACCAGTGACGGTCTTGGTGCAACAATCGAATGTCCCACCGTTTCTGCCATACGATATCCGTCTTCCGAAGCTCCTGTAGACGGATAAGAACAGCCGCCTGAAGCCATGATAACGAAATCCGCCTTTTCAACATTCCCTTTGGAATCCACAACACCTGTACAGATACCATCTTCAACGATCAGTTTTTCCGCTTTTCGGTTCAGATCCACTTTAACACCGGATTGTTTTAGTTTGCGCTCCAGTGTCCGGATCACATCAGATGATTTATCAGATTCAGGGAATACACGATTCCCCCGTTCTGTTTTCAGCCAAAGACCTTCCGATTCAAAAAATTTCATCACATCCTGGCTGTTGTGTTGGTAAAATGCACTGTATAAAAATTTACTGTTTGTCATAACATTCTGAAACAAAGCCTCTGTTTCACAATTGTTCGTCAGATTACAGCGTCCCTTTCCGGTAATAAACAACTTTTTCCCAAGTTTTTCGTTCTTTTCCCAAAGGGAAACATCCAATCCGCCGGCCGCCGCAAAAACTGCAGCATACATTCCAGCTGCACCGCCGCCGATAATGATACATTTTTTCATTTCTTCATTCCTCATACTCAAACATGCTTGATATCTATCATATCACAAAATGAAGAAAAAGAAAACCTGCGGGATTCTGTCTTTTTAACAGAAAACCGCAGGTTCTGATATTTAGATTAAAAATATGACACAAAAAAGAGATTATCTCTTAACGATTAATGTCTGACCCTGGCCACCGCCGATACAAAGTGTAGCCATACCAGTTTTAGCATCTCTTCTCATCATTTCATAAATCAATGTAACAAGGATTCTTGCACCGGAGCATCCGATTGGATGACCTAAAGCAATAGCTCCACCATTAACATTAACTTTATCCATATCGAAGTTAAGATCTCTTGCAACTGCGATAGACTGAGCTGCAAAAGCTTCGTTTGCTTCTACTAAATCGATATCATCAATTGTCATACCAGCTTTGTTCATAGCTTTTTTGCAGGAAACGATCGGTCCAACACCCATGATGCTTGGATCTACACCGCCTGTAGCGTATGCAACAACTTCACATAACCATGTTAAGCCAAGTTCCTGAGCTTTATCTTTAGACATAACAACCAATGCAGTAGCACCATCGTTAATACCGGAAGCGTTAGCTGCTGTAACTGTGCCGCCTTTTTTGAAAGCTGGTTTTAATTTAGCCATTTTTTCAAGGGAAGCTCCAAATTTAGGATATTCGTCTGTATCGAAGATAACATCGCCTTTTTTATTAGGGATAACAACTGGAACGATTTCATCTTTGAATTTTCCAGCTTTGATTGCTGCTTCAGCAAGATTCTGGCTGCGAACTGCGAATGCATCCTGTTCTTCTCTTGTGATGCCCCACTGTTCTGCTACATTTTCTGCTGTAATTCCCATATGATACTGGTTGAATGCATCCCACAGACCATCATTAACCATAGAGTCAATCATCTGTGTATTGTTCATTCTTGCACCCCATCTGCCTGCTGGCATTACATATGGAGCCATACTCATGCTTTCTGTACCACCTGCAACGATAATATCAGCATCACCGGATTTAATAGCCTGTGCAGCCATAGCTACAGTTTTAAGACCGGAACCACATACGATATTGATTGTAACTGCTGTTGTTTCTACAGGAAGACCAGCTTTGATGGAAACCTGACGAGCAACGTTCTGACCAAGACCAGCCTGTAATACGTTACCATAAACAACTTCGTCTACCAGCTCTGGAGCAATACCAGCTC
>JAXJRF010000169.1:0-23859 GCA_036310765.1 Frisingicoccus sp. | reverse complement strand
ATAATCTTTTCCTGTTCTGCTCCTTTTTTAGAGGAAGGTGTGATCAAAGCATCAATACCTTTACCAAGACCGCCTTTTTTTCGAGCTGCCATTATCTTCCATTCCTTTCGCCTATATTTTATCTGTTTGCTGAATACTGAACAACTTCATTTGCAAGCAAACGATAAGCTTCTGCACCTGATGAACGTTTATCATACATATTGATTGGCATACCATAACTTGGTGCTTCTGCCAAACGAACATTTCTAGGTATAATTGTTTTATAAATGTTTCGATCTAAATTTTCCTTTACATTTTCTACAACCTGCAAAGATAAATTTGTTCTTGCATCGAACATTGTAAATACAACACCTTCAATTTCCAAATTTGGATTTAATCTTTCCTTAATCAAATCAATCGTATGTATTAATTGGGACAAGCCTTCCAATGCGTAATATTCGCACTGAATCGGAACTAAAATAGTGTCTGCTGTTGTCATGGCATTAATTGTAAGAAGATTCAAGGATGGAGGACAGTCAATGATAATATAATCATAATCCGCTTTCACTAAATCTATTTTTTCTTTCAAAAGGTATTCTTTATTTTCAATCGAAATTAACTCAACCTCTGCCCCAGATAAATTGATATTTGATGCGATTACATCCAGTCCTTCCATAACCGATGGCCGAATACATTGTTCTGCACTTGCCTCATCTAAAATCAATTCATATACTGTGGACTCAACTTCATTTTTATCTATTCCTAAACCACTTGTTGTATTTCCCTGTGGATCCATATCAATGGTTAAAACTTTAAGATTCATCTCAGCTAAACTAGAAGACAAATTAATTGCTGTAGTTGTTTTTCCTACGCCGCCTTTTTGGTTCGCTACTGCTATTACCCGACCCATATAATTCTCCTTCCTTCATTTTCCGCTTTTACAGTATACCACTTCAATCGAAGTTAATCTAGATATAGAAATATGAAAATTCTGTAAATCAAAGGGATGTTTCACGTGAAACATCCCTTTGATATGATTTTTTATTTAATTAAATGTTTCACGTGAAACATTTTCGCTGATTACATCTGTTCCGGACACTGAATTCCAAGAAGGCTTAATGCGTCTTTCAAGATTGATTTTACAATGATAACAATATTTGCTCTTGTATATTTAACATTTTCATCTTCCACATTAATCTGGCAATCATGATAGAATTTGTTAAATGCCTGTGCCAGAGCAACCGCATATCTGGAAACAACGAAAGGTTCCAACTTATCAGCCGCATCTGCAACAATCTGTGGATATCTGGCAATTTCTTTCAATAAAGCCATCGAAACATCATCAGACAATACAGAGTAATCATATACTGCTGGAACTTCACCAATCTTACGAAGAACACTTGCAGCTCTTGCATAAGTATACTGAACATAAGGACCTGTTTCACCATCAAAGTTCAGTAATTTATCCCAATCGAAAATAACATCTTTAATTCTCTGATTATACAGATCATTGAAAAGAATTGCACCAATACCAACCTGTTTTGCAACTTCTTCTTTATCTGGAATATTTGGATTTTTTTCTTCGATGATACTGCGTGTCTTCTGAATAGCTTCATTAAGAATATCTTCTGCATAGATTACATGGCCTTTACGTGTGGATAATTTACCACCTTTTAAGCTAACCAGACCATAAGGCACATGCATCAAATCTTTTGACCATTCATATCCCATAAGATCGATAACCTTGAACCACTGTGCAAAATGTAATTTCTGTTCCAGACCTGTAACATAAATACATTTATCAAAATCATAAGTTTTCTTACGATACATAGCTGCAGCAATATCTCGGGTTGCATATAAGGAACTTCCATCTTTTTTTGTAATCAGACATGGAGGCATATTATAATCTTCAAGCTCAACAATCTGAGCACCGTCACTGAGTTTAATTAAACCTTTCTGTTTCAGTTCTTCAATAACCGGCTGCATCTTATCATTATAGAAACTTTCACCTGCAAAAGAATCAAATTCCATACCTAACAGCTCATAGACACGCATAAACTCTTTTAAGCTGATTTCGCGGAACCATTTCCAAATGCTTAAAGCTTCTTCATCACCCTGCTCCATTTTTGTAAACCATGCACGTGCTTCATCATTCAGAGAATCATCTTTTTCCGCTTCATCATGGAATTTTACATAAATACGCATGAGTTCATCAATACCATTTTCTTCAACAGCTTCTTTGCTTCCCCAATTTTTATAGGCAACGATTAATTTACCAAACTGGGTACCCCAGTCTCCCAAATGATTAATTCTTTCTACATGATAACCAAGTTTAGAGAAAATTTTATATAAGGAGTTACCGATAATTGTTGTACGAAGATGTCCAACATGGAAGTTTTTAGCTACGTTTGGTGAAGAATAGTCGATACAAATCGTTTTGCCTTTACCTGCATCGGATCCACCATAATTTGTATCAGAGAGATAGTTATCCACAATCTGCTTTGCATACATAGATTTATCCACAAAGAAGTTTAAATATCCACCAAGGACTTCGACTTTGCTTAAGAATTCCGGACATCCGATTTTCTCTTTCAAGTCTGCAGCGATCATCGGAGGTGCTTTTCTAAACACTTTTGCCAGTTTAAAACATGGAAAAGCAAAATCTCCCATTTCTGCCTTTGGAGGAATTTCTAAAAGACCACTGATTTCTGCCGCATCCATAGAATCAATCTGTGCAGCAAGTAATTCTACAATTTTATTTTTCATTTATTCTTTCCCCTTTATTTTTATTCATTAACGTTGTAAATTTTTATTTTATTAAAGTAACTTCTGCCCATAGACAGATATAGATATTGTACAACATTATTGAAAAAATATCCATTAAAAATATTTGTATACTGCAGATAATTATTTTATAATAGAGAAAACAGTAAGAATATGAAGGAGATTCCATATGAGAATGCATAAAAAGCTTATAAATGCGGGACTTATCACATCGTCTGTACTTTTCACCACATGGGGATTCAATAAATTCATCTTTTTGCAGGCAGGCAAAAAAGATATGCTCTATTGTAAAAATAAACATCAATATTCCTGGCGTTTCGGAGAAATTTTCTATACAAAAAAGGGAAAGAGTTCTCCACTTCTTTTAATTCATGATTTGGAATGCAGGGCATCCGCCGCTGAATGGAATGCTCTGATCGATCATTTAGCTGAAAATCATACCGTTTATGCCTTAGATCTGCTTGGCTGCGGACGTTCTGAAAAACCACGTATGACCTATACAAACTATATTTATGTCCAATTGATCAATAATTTTATTAAGGAGGTTATTGGCTCCCGCAGTGACGTGATTACCAGCGGTTCTTCGTCCAACATCGCGATCATGGGATGTTACAGCGAACCAGAGCTTTACCACCGAATTATGATGGTCAACCCGCCTTCCATGAAATTAATGGCGAAATATCCAAAAGCCAATCATAAAACATTAAAATATTTAATTGAATTACCGCTCATCGGTACAGCCATTTACAATATGGTTAATTCTTATGATTCTATTTTAAAAGACTATAAGAACAAATTACTGTATCCGGATAATTCTATTCAGAGAAATGTGGACACCAGGTATGAAGCATGCCATCTTGGCGGTGCATCGGCAAGATATTTATATGCCAGCGAAAAATGCCACTATACCAACATTAATGTCCTCCATGCATTAAAAAAGATCAATCATTCCATGTACATTATCGGCGGTTCTGACCAAAAAGATATCCAGGATACACTAGATGCCTATGTTGGCTATAATCCTTCGATTGAAACAGAAATCATTGATCACTGCAAATACTATCCACATATTGAAAAAACAGAGGAATTTGCATCCCTCTGTTCCATCTATTTATCCTAACGGTTCTCTTGAAGGCTTTCCTGCTTTTCGCGGGTAAGCCTTTTTTGTTGCTTTTACTTTCTCGATCACAACAAGTGAACGTTCCATATCCGTGTCTGCCAAAGCATATGTTACACAATTTTCGATTTTTCCACCAAGGATATCCACAGCTTTTCTCGAAGAATCCAGCTCTTCCTGAATTTTCCCCGATTTATACGGTATAAAATGGCCGCCAATCTGGATAAATGGCACACAATATTCGGATAATGTGGATAAGTTGGCCACAGCTCGTGAAACACAAAGGTCAAACTGCTCTCTGTATTCCGGATTCTTACCAAAATCCTCCGCCCGGCCATGAATGGTTGAAATCTTTTCCAGTCCCAATGTGTCAATGACATCATTTAAGAAATGGATGCGTTTATTTAAGGAGTCTAAAAGTACGATCTCCAGTTCAGGGAAAGCAATTTTCAGAGGAATTCCCGGAAATCCGGCACCGGTTCCCACATCGATCACTTTTAATGGACGATTCAGATCCATCACCTGAATAAGAGCAAGGCTGTCTACAAAATGCTTATCAATGACCTCATCGAATTCCGTAATCGCCGTTAAATTCATCACTTTATTTGTTTCAACAAGCATTTCATAATACTTCATGAACTGTTCCATCTGTTGATCACTCAAATGGATATTCAGTTTTTCCAATGCTTTTTCAAACTTTGATGTATCTCTTTTCACTGATCTATTCCTCCATCTTGCGGTGTGAACGGTTAAACTGTTCCATGTAAATTAATAATACGGATATGTCTGCCGGTGTAACGCCTGAAATACGTGAAGCCTGGCCAACGGAATGAGGACGTACAGCGGATAATTTCTGTCGTGCTTCAATCCGAAGTCCGCTGATATCATTATAATCCAGAGCTTCTGGTATTAACTTAACTTCCATCTTTTTAAACTGTTCCACCTGCTTCAACTGACGTGTAATATAACCTTCGTATTTTACATTAATGTTCACCTGTTCAATGACATCTGCCGGCAATGTGACACGTTCTTTATCCAGAGGTTCCAGTAATTCATAGGAAAGTTCCGGACGACGGATCAGCTCTGCCAGAGAAACAGCTGTTTTTAACGGTGTGCTGTTATGAGCCTCAAGAAATTCCTGAACTTCCTTTGATCCACCAATCATAATACTGTTGACACGCTCAATTTCTTTGTTGATCATCGCCTCTTTTTCTAAAAGCTTTTCATACCGTTCATCCGAAATAAGTCCCACTTTGTGGCCAATCGGAGTTAATCTCAGATCTGCATTATCCTGACGGAGCAAAAGACGATATTCGGCTCTTGATGTCATCATTCGATAAGGCTCATGGGTCTCTTTTGTTACAAGATCATCGATCAGAACACCAATATAGGCCTCCGAACGTTTTAATACGATCTGTTCTTTGCCGAGCAGTTTCATTGATGCATTAATACCTGCCATCAATCCCTGAGCTGCCGCTTCCTCATACCCGGAGCTTCCATTAAACTGACCACCGGAGTAAAGCCCTTCCACATTTTTAAATTCCAATGTGGATTTCAACTGGGTTGCAGGAATACAGTCATACTCAATAGCATAAGCATTTCTGACGATACGTGCATTTTCCAGACCAGGTACGGAACGATACATTTCATACTGAACATCTTCCGGCAGAGAACTGGACATTCCTCCAATATACATTTCATTCGTGTAATTGCCTTCCGGCTCAATAAATACCTGGTGACGATTTTTATCGGCAAATTTTACAACCTTATCTTCAATGGACGGACAATATCTTGGACCAACCCCTTCGATCACACCCGCATAGATCGGCGAACGATGAAGATTGGACCGGATAATTTCATGGGTTCTTTCGTTGGTATATGTCAGCCAACAGGATACCTGCTCCTTCTGAATATCTTCCGGATCTGTTGTAAAGGAGAATGGCACAACCCTTTCATCCCCCTTCTGCTCTTCCATTTTCGTAAAATCAATACTTCTCTTATCGATACGAGCCGGTGTTCCTGTTTTAAACCGCACCAGTTCAATACCCAATCGTTTTAAACTGTCAGAAAGCTGTGTCGCCGCCTGAAGCCCATTTGGGCCCGTATAGGTGATTGCCTCACCACATAAACATCTGGCCTTTAAATAAACGCCTGTGGCCAAAATAGCGGACTTACATGGATAAATGCCGCCGGTATGGGTAACCACGCCGGATACTTTGCCATCCTCTGTCAGTATATCGATAATCTCTGCCTGTTTAATTGTCAGGTTTTCCTGATTCTCCATGATATTCCGCATTAGATCTGTATAATCATGTTTGTCTGCCTGAGCTCTCAGAGAATGAACCGCAGGACCTTTGGATTTATTCAGCATTTTTGACTGAATAAAGGTCTGATCTACCGTCTTCCCCATCTGACCACCAAGTGCATCGATTTCCCGCACAAGATGTCCCTTAGAGCTTCCGCCGATATTCGGATTACAAGGCATCAATGCAATACTTTCAACACTTACCGTAAATACAATTGTTTTTAAACCGAGACGTGCACAGGCCAGTGCAGCCTCACACCCTGCATGTCCGGCACCAATAACCGCAACATCATAATTTTCATAAGTATACGCCATAAACAGCCTCCTATTTGCCCATACAAAAATCACTAAAGATCGTATTCACCAGATCTTCTCCTACCGATTCTCCGATAATACTTCCAAGCACTTCGTAAGCATTCATCAGATCAATTGAGAAGAAATCCTCCGGCATACCGTCTTCGATACTCTGTAAAACCATCTTCAGGCTGTCCAGACCCTCCTGAATGGCTGTTTTATGCCGGACATTGGTTATATAAATCTGATCATTAAAAGTTAATTTTCCATCAAAAAACATATCTTTGATCAGCTGGGAAAAAGCCTCCAGACCGATGCCATCTTTCACAGATACTTCAACGATCGGATGGGATACTTTTTCTTCCAGCATGGATTTTGTCGTCTTTAAATCCAAATCCACTTTATTTAACAGTATAATCGTTTTTTTATCACGAATCAAATCCAGAATTTCCAAGTCATTTTCATCTATTTCGGTGGCACCGTCCACCACATAGATAATAAGGTCCCCCTGAGAAGCATAAGTTTTGGCTTTTTCCACACCAATCTTTTCTACCTTATCTTCCGTATCGCGGATACCTGCCGTATCAATGACATTTAATAAAATACCGCCGACCTGAACCGTTTCCTCCAGAACATCACGCGTTGTTCCTGCAATGTCGGTGACAATCGCCCGTTCTTCTCCAGAAAGATAATTCAATAACGAGGATTTTCCGGCATTTGGCTTGCCTAAAATAACCGTTTTAATACCTTCTTTTAAGAGCCGTCCATTGTCACAGGATTCAAGAAGACGATTTAGAATATCGATATTTTCTGTGACCTGCTGTTTTAATGTTTCGCCATAATCATCCGCATTGATATGCTCCGGATCATCCAAAGCAGCCTCGATAAAAGCAATACTTCCGATAATGCTCTTTCGCACCTCTTTGATCTGATTTAAGAGATTGCCCTGCAGCTGATGTAAGGATGTATTTAATGCATATTCATTTCTGGAATTGATAATATCGATGACTGCCTCCGCCTGGGAAAGATCGATACGTCCGTTTAAAAAGGCTCTCTTGGTAAATTCGCCCGGTTCGGCCGGACGTGCTCCGTATTTAATGACGGTTTCCAGTATCTTTTTCATAACAACAATACCGCCATGACAATCAATCTCAACGACATCCTCGGTTGTATAACTGTTCGGAGCCTTCATGACCAACACAAGAACTTCGTCGATCATCTGATCACCATCATGGATATATCCATAATGAATCGTATGGCTCGGAACATCTTTTAAAAGCTTTTTTCCCTTCGGACTCCGATAGATCCGATCCGCAATCTCGATTGCCGAATCTCCGCTTAATCTTACTTTTCCAATACCGGATGGTGCCATTCCTGTTGAAATCGCTGCAATTGTGTCCGTAATCATGAATAAACTCCTTTCCAAAAATTGCCCCCATCTTATTCAAAGAAGGGGGCAATCCATATTAATCATTCTTTTCTTTGTCATTTCTGTAATCTTTACGATATTCTTTTTCACGTCTCTTTAATGTGATCACCACTTTGCGGTATGGTTCATCACCTTCGCTGTGGGTCTCAACATAACGGTCATTCTGAAGTGCAGAATGGATAATGCGACGCTCGTAAGGATTCATAGGTTCCAGAGTTACAGGACGACGTGTACGTTTTACCTTGTAGGATAAATTCTTTGCAAGATTTTCCAATGTGGCTTTACGGCGTTCTCTGTAATCCTCTGTATCAACTTTGACTTTAATATAAGAATCACTTTCTTTATTAACGACAAGACTGATCAAATACTGAAGAGAATCCAATGTCTGTCCTCTTTTTCCAATAAGAATTCCCATTTCTTCACCGGAAAAATCAATATTCATTGTTCTGTTTTCTTCATTATAATCAATTTTTGAAGTAACTTCCATATTCATCGCTGCAAACATTTTATTTAAAAATTCGTATGTATCATCAAGAAGATTTGATTTCTTACGAACTTTAATAACAGCATCCTGTTTTCCGATTAAACCGAAAAATCCGTTACTTCCCTTTTCGATGACTTCATATTCAATCTTATCACTTGTTGTTTCCAACTGGATCAATGCATTTGTGATCGCATCTTCGACTGTTTTTCCTTTTACTTCAATATAATCCATCTTTATTCATCCTTTTTATTTCGGTCCAACATATGAGCAACCGATGCAATACTGCTTGTATTCACAGGCTCATCCGATTTGTTATAATTTGGTGTGTAATCCTTTTTAGAATGATTTCCTTTTGCAATATCACTCATCTTAGCGTTTCTTGCTTTTGAAGGATTCTTTTCTTCAAACTCTTTCAGAGCAGCCGCCCGCTTTTCGCTCTGTGCAGCAATCTTTTCCGCACTGGCTTTTGTCAGCTCTGTAATGTCTTTTTTGCTGTAATAACGGTTGATCAGTACACTGAAGATGGTACGGAATACAGCGTTACATATCCAGTAAAGACCAACACCGGCTGGTAATGTGAAACAGATCCATACGGAGATCAATGGCATCATGATGTTCATTGTCTTCATGCTGCTTGCCATCTGATCCTGTTCCGGATTGCCTGTGTTTGTATTCTTCTGAGCTGTCACCTTCACACTGAGGTACTGGGTCACACCAGCTAAAATAGGAATCAAGATTCCTGGGAAAATACCGGAAATTCCCTGTGAAAAGTGAACCGGTGCATCCATGACGTTCAGTCCGCCAGGCATGGCATTTACTTCAATGATCGTATCTTTAACACTGTTGATAGCGTCTACAACTTCCGGATGACCGGCAAAGGCTTCCGCAACTGCAGGCCACTGTGTTGTCTTCACACTGTTCAAAACATCAATGATCTTGTCGATGTTTGCAAAATCAAAGCCGCTGACTGCAATGTTTAAATTCTCCATCAATCCTTCCATAATGGAGGCACCGTTTGATACCTGGCTGATTGGATTTGCAATCGTTAAGAATAAATTTCCAATAGATTCTACATATGACGGAATATTGTAAATAATCCGATATAAAGCAAGCATAATAGGGAAAGAGATCAGCATCGGAAGACATCCAGCGGATGGGCTTGCACCATATTTATTGTACACGTCCATCGTCTCAGCCTGCATACGGCGCTGAGAAAGCTCATCTGTTTTTCCTTTATACTTTTTCTGAATTTTCTGAATTTCAGGCTGTACAAGAGAAGATACTCTTGTAAATTTCTGCTGCTTAATTGTCAATGGCAGCATCAAAAGGTCACTAATTAAAGTGAATATGATAATTGTCAACGCAACATTCTGTATCCCCACTAAATCAAGAACATCATAAATTGAATTCATGATTAGACCAAATATCCATGCAAATGGTCCTAGGATACCTCCAACTCTTGAAAGAACAATTCCATCCATGTACTATTTCCTCCTTAATCAGGGAACCGGATCGTAACCACCTTTATGAAACGGGTGGCATCTCAGTATTCTTCTTATTGTTAAATAACTCCCTTTAATCGCTCCGTACTTTTCCAGAGCTTCAATCGCATACTGGGAACATGTCGGCACATAAATACAGCAAGGTTGTTTATAGGGTGATATATACTTTCTGTAAAAACGAACACAACTAATCAATAACTGTTTCATTCACATCACGATCCTTTAATAGTCCCAATTTTTCAGATAAACGATTGAGACTGTTTCCAACCTTGTAATAATCGGCTTTCTTCGCAGCCACTCTGGCAACGACGACGATATCATACCCCTCTTTGTATAACTCTTCGCTCAAACGATAATTCTCTCGGATTAATCGTGCCAGATGGTGCCTCACCACACTATTCCCTACTTTTTTACTGACAGAAATCCCTAAACGATTTCTTTTCAGGCCGTTTTCATACTTATACATAACCAGATAACGATTCGCAGTAGATATTCCATTTTCGTAAACGGCTCTGAACTGTTCATTTTTTTTTAATGATTCTGAAAATTTCATAATTCTTCTTACGCGGAACAACGGGCCGCGTCATCCCTTAAATCATTGCAAAAAAATAGCAAAGGAAAGACCTATCTTATCATAAAGAAAAAGGCCACATGTCTGCGGCCTAAGCTGATAATTTATGTCTACCTTTAGCTCTTCTTGCTGCTAAAACTTTTCTGCCGTTAGCAGTGCTCATTCTTTTTCTGAAGCCATGAACTTTACTTCTCTGTCTCTTTTTAGGCTGAAATGTCATTTTCATCTCCAAATACACCTCCCTTTATAAGATAAAATATCTATTTTATTATATTCATTTCATAAAAAATCGTCAAGCAAAAGATTTATATTTTTTTATAATTGTGGATAACTTGGTTATCAACAGGATTATCCACACCCCGAAAGAAAATTATCCACAATATGTGAATAACTTGTGGATAACTGTGTATAAAATGGCCCGAATTCCACAAAATAGCCGATTTCTCTCGTCAAACGCCATGTGTATAATGTGGTTAACTTGGAACTCATTTATCAACATTAACAGAATACTTACCCACATGCGGCATAATTTTTTTAGTTATCCACAGATCTTATCCACATAGTTATCCACAATTTTGATGTTGATATCTCCTAAATTTTATTATAAAATATATGTGTGAATCTATGTCCAGGGGGAAATTTATACCATGTTACCTTTAATAAAAGAAAAGTGGAATGAAATTCTTGAACAAATGAAGATAGAAAATGACATAAGTGAAGTCGCTTTTACCACCTGGGTCAAATATTTCAAGCCATATAAAGTTGAAGGCAATATGATAACGGTTTCTATTGAAAAAGAAAACCTTGTTCTTGATGCCAATTGGTTCTCCAAGAAATATCGTATGCCTTTAATTATAACCATTGCTGAAGTACTTGAAACCGAATTTGATGTTCAATTTTACATTCCTGACGGAACTGAAGAAACTGAAGACAATATAATAGAAGAATCTCATACGGAAACAAGCAATGCCGCACTGAATGCTCATCTTAATCCAAAGTATACATTTGAGACATTTGTTGTCGGCAAAAATAATGATATTGCCCATGCCACAGCACTGGCAGTTGCAGAAGATCCGGGAACTTACGGCAACCCTTTATTTATCTATGGAGGGGCCGGCCTTGGAAAAACCCATCTGCTTCATTCCGTTGCCCACTATGTATTATCCAAGAATCCGAATTATCGTGTCATTTATGTGACATCGGAAGACTTTACCAACGAACTTGTCTTTTCGATCGCACACAAACAGACCGAAAACTTCAAAAATAAATATAGAAACATTGATATGCTTCTTATTGATGATATCCAGTTCATTGTAAATAAGGAAAGTACTCAGGAAGAATTCTTCCATATATTTACTACCTTATATGAATCGAAAAAACAGATCATCATATCTTCCGATAAACCGCCAAAGGATATTAACGGTTTGGAAGACCGACTGATCACCCGATTCAAGGCTGGATTAACAGTCGATGTGCAGCCGCCAAACTACGAGACACGTATCGCAATTCTCAAGAAACGTGCCGAACTGGATAATATCAAGGTTGACGATGAATCTTTAAATTATATTGCAACCAATATTAAATCCAGTATCCGAGAATTGGAAGGTGCATTAAAACAGATTTATAATTTCTCCAGACTTCGCAAGCAGAACATTAACTTTAATCTGACGAAAGAAGCCCTTGAGAATATCATATCACCGGAAGAACGCCGTCCGGTAACCTGCGAGTTGATCATTAATACGGTTGCAGAACATTTTAGCATCTCGCCGGATGATATCAAGAGCACCAAACGTAATAAGGAAATCTCTTATCCACGCCAGATCTGTATGTATCTTTGCCGTAAGATGACCACCGATTCCCTTCAGGCTGTCGGCAATTCCCTCGGCAAGAAGGATCATACAACCATTATTCATGGAGAAAAGAAAATTTCCGATGATTTAAAGAATGACGATGACTTAAAGAATACGATCGACATTTTAATAAAGAAGATAAACCCACCAACATAACTTTGTGGATAATATCTTAATTGAATGTGGATAGATGTGAATTGACTGTGAATTACAATTTTATAAAATTTTGCCGATGTGGATAATTAACGAGTTATCCCATGGTTATCCGCCTTATTTCAACAGGGTTATTCCACAGGGAAAATCCAGCAGAAATAAGGCTTTAAAGGACATTTCCACATATCCACAGCCCCTACTACTACAACTACTATAAAATTATTATTTATATATTTATATTGCGTCCGCCCGGAAGTTATTCACAATAATTTTGGCTGACGCAGAAAGGTTGATTTTTGAGATGAAAATTATTTGCAGTAAGTCAGAACTCCTTAGAGGAGTGAATACCGTACTTAAAGCAGTTCCTGCAAAAACAACGATGCCTATCCTTGAATGTATTTTGATCGATACAACCGATGGTCAAATCAAACTGACAGCCAATGATATGGAACTGGGTATTGAAACAAAGATCAAAGGAGACATCCTCGACAAAGGTAAGATCGCTCTTGATGCAAAACTCTTATCAGAAATCGTAAGAAAACTTCCTGACAGTGAAGTTACGATTCAAACAGATGATTCTTTCAGAGCTTTGATCAAATGTGAAAAAGCAAAATTTAACATTGCTGGAAAATCAGGTGATGATTTTTCCTATCTTCCTGAAATTGAAAAAAATCAAAAAGTTGTTTTATCCCAGTTTTCGTTAAAAGAAATTATCAGACAGACAATCTTTTCTATTGCAGACAATGAAAACAATCGTCTGATGACTGGTGAACTTTTTGAGATCAATGGCAATGAGATGAAAGTTGTATCTTTGGATGGACATCGTATTTCTATTCGTAAGATCGAACTGAAAGAAGAATACAATCCGATCAAGGTTGTTGTTCCTGGAAAAACATTGAATGAAGTGAGCAAGATTCTGACAGGCGGTATTGATGATGACGTTTATATGTTCTTTACCGGACGTCATATTGTTTTTGAATTCGATGATACCGTCGTTGTTTCCCGTCTGATCGAAGGAGAGTATTTCCGAATTGAACAGATGCTTTCCAGTGATTACGAAACAAAAATTTCGATCAACAAAAAAGAACTTCAGAGTTGTATCGAACGTGCATCTTTGTTGGTTAAAGAAGGCGATAAGAAACCGATCATCATGAACATTCTGGATGACCGAATTGAATTGAAAATCAATTCCTTTATCGGTTCGATGAATGAAGATATCGATATTGTCCGTACAGGAAAGGACTTAATGATCGCTTTTAATCCTAAATTTATTTTGGATGCACTGCGTGTCATTGATGATGAAACGATTGATATTTACATGATCAATCCAAAGGCACCATGTTTTATTCGCGATGAAGAACAGAAATATATTTATTTAATTCTTCCGGTAAACTTTAACCCCGGTGTATAGGAGTCGTTATGGAAAGTATTAAATTAAAAGACGAATTTATCAAACTTGGTCAGGCTTTAAAGGCTGCTGGTCTGGTAGGTTCCGGTCTGGATGCAAAAATTGTGATTAAAGAAGGACAGGTTTTAGTCAATGGTGAAGTAGAATATCAGCGTGGAAAGAAACTTTACGCCGGTGATGAATTCACTTTTGATGGTGAAACCGTTAAGATTGAAAAATAATGATTATAAAATCTCTCGAATTACTTGATTACCGAAATTATGAAAATCTTCAGATGGATTTTGATCCGGGGACGAATATTCTTTACGGGAATAATGCCCAGGGAAAGACCAATATATTAGAATCTATCTATGTTTGTGCCACAACAAAATCCCACAGGGGAAGCCGGGATAAGGAGATGATCCGCTTTGGTCAGGATGATGCTCATATCCGGATGTTCATCGAAAAAAGAGGTATCGAACATAAGATCGATATCCATTTGAAGAAAAATAAAACAAAGGGTGTTGCCATTGACGGACTTCCGATCCGAAAGTCCAGCGAGCTGATGGGAATGGTGAATGTCGTATTTTTTTCGCCGGAAGACCTGACGATCATTAAAAATGGACCGTCTGAACGGCGGCATTTTATTGACATGGAATTGTGTCAGCTTAATAAAGTTTATCTGTATGATATATCCAACTACAACAAAGTGGTCAATCAGAGAAATAATCTTCTGAAACAGTCCAGTTATGAGGCATCTTTGAAGGACACGCTGGATGTGTGGGATATGCAGCTTATCCGTTACGGTAAAAAAATTATTCAGCAGAGAGAGAAATTTATAGAACAACTGAATGAATTAATCCATCCGATTCATAAAAAATTAAGCGGCGGAAAGGAAAATCTTGAGCTTCGGTATGAACCGAATGTTACGGATGAGGATTTTGAAGAACAGCTATTTTTACACCGGGACGGCGATATGAAATTAAGGTCCACAACGGTGGGACCCCACAGAGATGATATGGGATTTTACATTGATGGCATTAATGTGCGAAGATTTGGTTCTCAGGGTCAGCAGCGAACTGCCGCGTTATCTTTGAAACTGGCAGAGATTGACCTGGTCAAACAGTTCATTAAGGATACGCCGATTTTATTATTGGATGATGTATTGTCTGAACTGGACAGTTTTAGGCAAAACTATTTACTGGAAAGTATTCGTCAGATTCAAACAGTCGTCACATGTACAGGATTGGACGAATTTATTAACAGTCAGTTTAATATAGACAAGATTTTTAGAGTAAAGAATGGTTCGATTGAAAGAGAGAAACAGGAGGTTAAAGATGAGTGATAATTATAGTGCAGATCAAATACAGATTTTAGAAGGTCTGGAAGCTGTCCGTAAAAGACCGGGTATGTACATCGGAAGCACTTCTTCAAAAGGCCTCCATCACCTTGTTTATGAAATCGTAGACAATTCTGTAGATGAGGCTTTGGCTGGTTACTGTAATACAATCCGAGTGACAGTGAATCCGGATAACTCCATTACTGTTGTTGATAATGGCCGCGGTATTCCTGTCGATATACAGGAGAAGGCAGGCAGACCTGCTGTTGAAGTCGTATTTACGATCCTTCATGCCGGAGGTAAGTTCGGCGGCGGAGGATACAAGGTTTCCGGTGGACTTCATGGTGTTGGTGCGTCTGTTGTTAATGCTCTTTCAGAATGGTTGGAGGTTGTCGTTTGTAAAGACGGCAAAAAATATAAACAGCGTTATGAGCGCGGCAAAGTCATGTATGATCTTCAGGAGATTGGCGAAACGGACAAGAACGGTACACAGGTTACCTTCAAACCGGATGCGGAGATTTTTGAAGAGACCGTTTATGATTTTGAAATTTTGAAAGAAAGATTAAGAGAGACAGCTTTCTTAACAAAGGGATTAAAAATTATTTTAATTGACAACCGGGAAGAAAAGCCGGTGGAACGCATTTTCCATTATGAGGGCGGTATTAAAGAATATGTGGAATACCTGAATCGTCCCCATGATGTTTTATATCCTGAGATCATCTATTGTGAAGGTGTCAAGGATGATGTTTATGTGGAAGTTGCCATGCAGCATAATAATTCCTACACAGAAAACTGCTACAGCTTTGTCAATAATATCATAACGCCGGAAGGCGGTACCCATTTGATGGGATTTCGAAGTGCGTTAACGAAAACGTTTAACGATTATGCAAGAAAGAATAAATTATTGAGAGACAGTGAACCGAATCTTTCTGGTGAAGATATACGTGAAGGTTTGACAACGATCATCAGTATCAAGATTGGTGAGCCTCAGTTTGAAGGTCAGACAAAACAGAAGCTCGGTAACAGTGAGGCCAGAGGTGCAGTGGACAGTATTGTCAGTGAACGTCTGATGATTTTCCTTGAACAGAATCCGAATGTTGGAAAGATGATCGCTGAAAAAGCGGTTCTGGCACAGAGAGCCAGAGATGCTGCACGAAAAGCAAGAGATCTGACACGCCGTAAAACAGCTCTGGAAACGATGAGTCTTCCAGGTAAGCTGGCCGATTGTTCTGATAAGGATCCGGCGAACTGCGAAATTTATATTGTCGAAGGAGATTCCGCCGGTGGTTCTGCAAAGACTGCACGATCCAGAGCGACTCAGGCGATCCTGCCGCTTCGTGGTAAGATTTTAAATGTCGAAAAATCACGTTTAGATAAAATTTTGGTCAACAACGAGATCAAAGCGATGATTACAGCCTTTGGTACGGGCATTCATGATGATTTTGATATATCAAAACTTCGTTATCACAAAATCATTATTATGACCGATGCGGATGTGGACGGTGCTCACATTGCAACCTTATTGTTGACATTCCTGTATCGTTTTATGCCTGAATTGATCAAACAGGGCTATGTATATCTGGCACAGCCGCCGCTGTACAAGGTTGAGAAAAACCGTAGAGTGTGGTATGCCTACAGTGATAATGAATTGAATGATATTTTGAATGAAATCGGTCGAGATCAGAATAACCGTATTCAGCGTTATAAAGGTCTTGGTGAGATGGATGCGGAACAGTTATGGGAAACAACTATGGATCCGGAACGTCGTATTCTTTTGAAAGTAACTATGGATGATGCGAAAAAGGCTGCTTTGGATGATACATTCACCACATTGATGGGGGACAAAGTAGAGCCTCGCCGCGAGTTTATTGAGACTCATGCAAAATATGTGCGTAATCTTGATATTTAGTAGATGGAGGAGATAATTAATGGACGATTTAAGGAATGTTTTTGATAAGATTCAGGAAGTGGATCTTCAGAAAACAATGGAAACATCTTATATCGATTATGCCATGAGCGTTATTGCCTCCCGAGCATTACCGGATGTAAGAGATGGTTTGAAACCTGTACAGAGACGTATTTTATACTCGATGATCGAGCTGAACAATGGACCGGATAAGCCACATCGTAAATGTGCGCGTATCGTCGGTGATACAATGGGTAAATATCACCCTCATGGTGATTCTTCAATCTATGGTGCATTGGTTAATATGGCTCAGGAATGGTCAATGCGATATACATTGGTCGATGGACATGGAAACTTTGGGTCTGTGGATGGTGACGGAGCAGCCGCCATGCGATATACAGAAGCCCGTTTGAGCAAGATTTCCATGGAGATGACAACCGATATCAACAAAGATACGGTGGATTTTGTTCCGAACTTTGATGAAACAGAAAAGGAACCATCCGTACTGCCTTCCCGTTTTCCAAACCTTTTGGTAAATGGAACAACAGGTATTGCAGTTGGTATGGCAACCAATATTCCGCCTCACAATCTTCGTGAAACCATTGATGGTGTTTTGAAGATTATTGAAAATAAAGTCGAATATGACAGGGAAACCGAAATTGAAGAGATTCTTGACATCATTAAAGGACCGGATTTCCCGACAGGTGCGATGATCCTTGGAAAAAATGGCATCAATGAAGCTTATCGTACCGGACGCGGAAAGATTAAAGTGCGTGCGGTGACAGAAATTGAACCGATGGGCAACGGACGTCAGAGAATTGTCGTGACGGAACTTCCGTACATGGTCAATAAAGCAAAACTGATTGAAAAAATCGCGGAACTGGTTCGTGATAAAAAGGTTGAAGGCATCTCCGATTTAAGAGATGAATCCAACCGCGAAGGTATGCGTGTCGTGATCGAACTGAAAAAGGATGCTAATCCGAATATTATTCTGAATCATTTGTATAAGCATACCCAGCTGCAGGATACCTTTGGTGTGATCATGCTGGCATTGGTCAACAATGAACCGATGGTTCTGAATCTGAAACAGATTCTTGAATTATACTTAAAACACCAGGAAGAAGTTATTACACGCCGTTCCAAATATGAGTTAAATAAAGCCGAAGAAAGAGCCCATATTTTACAGGGATTATTAGTTGCATTAGACAGTATCGATGAAGTCATCAGCATTATCCGTTCTTCCAAAAATGTGGCAGAGGCAAAGGAACGATTAATTGAACGATTTGGATTAACAGATGTTCAGTCACAGGCAATCGTTGATATGCGTCTGCGTACACTGACCGGTCTGGAAAGAGAAAAGCTTGAAAATGAATATGAAGAGCTCCAGAAAAAGATTGCTGAATTGAAAGCAATCCTTGGTGATGAAAAGAAACTTCTTGGTGTGATACGGGATGAGATTACGATTATTCGTGATAAATATGGCGATGACAGAAGAACTTCCATCGGCATTGATGACGATGAGATCACCATCGAAGATCTGATCAAAAAAGAAAATACAGTGATTGCCATGACAAAACTCGGATATATCAAGCGAATGACTGTAGATAATTTCCGTAGCCAGAACCGGGGCGGTAAAGGAATTAAAGGTATGTCCACACTGGATGAAGACTATATTGATGAATTACTGATGACAAGTACCCATCATTATCTGATGTTCTTTACAAATAAAGGCAAGGCCTATCGTATTAAGGCGTACCAGATTCCGGAATCTTCTCGTGTGGCAAGGGGTACTGCTATTGTGAATATCCTTCAGTTGGAGCCAGGCGAAAAGATTACAGCCGTTATTCCGATCAAGGATGTGGAATCGGATGCCTATCTGTTCATGGCAACGAAAAAGGGTATTGTTAAAAAGACTCTGATCAGTGAATATGACCATATCCGTAAAACCGGAATCATTTCGATCAATTTAAGGGATGACGATGAACTGATCGAGGTTAAGCTTACAAACAATGAGAATGATATTTTCCTTGTAACAAAAAATGGTAAATGTATCCGCTTTAATGAACAGGATGTCCGTCCAACAGGCCGCAGTTCCATGGGTGTGATCGGTATGACTCTCGATGACGATGACGAGATTATCGGCATGCAGTTGGATACACAGGGTGATTCTCTTTTGATCGCCTCCGAAAATGGTATGGGCAAACGGACAGCTTTAGAGGAATTTAATTGTCAGCACCGCGGCGGTAAGGGCGTTCTGTGTTATAACATTACAGAAAAGACCGGATATGTCATCGGAGCGAAGGCTGTCAGTGATGAACATGAGATTATGATGATCACGACTGGCGGTATTATTATCCGCATGCCGGTGAATGGTATTTCAAAGATTGGACGTTATACATCCGGTGTGAAATTAATGAACATTGATGTGGAAAATGATATTAAGGTTGCCAGCATTGCCAAAGTCCGTCAGCAGGAAGCGGATGAGATCGAAGGGGAAAGCAGTAACGAAATGGATGGAGCAGTGGAATGAAAGTAACGTATATTCATCACAGTTGTTTTGTTGTGGAAATTGAAGATTGTATTTTTGTATTTGATTATTACAAAGGCGAACTGCCGGAGTTTGACAAAAATAAAAGAATTTTCTTTTTCGTAAGCCATAGTCATGGAGACCATTTCAGTCCATCCATTTACCAGTATGCCGAATATAATCCATATGTGACTTATGTTTTATCGGATGATGTAAGAAAAAGCTTAAGTTTTGCAGTAAGGGTCGGCAGCGGTGGATTAAATACCATTTTTGTGGATGAAACAAATAAAATTTGTATAAATGTGGATAACCGGGGAATTTCAAAGTTCCCTGGTGGATCTGGAAGCTCCAGAGAAGTTAAGGTTGAAACATTAAAATCAACGGATGAAGGTGTTGCTTTCCTGATCGAATATGCCGGAAAGTCCATTTATTTTGCCGGAGACCTTCACTGGTGGACATGGATCGGCAGTCCGGTGGAGGATGAAATTCATTATGAAAAAGCCTATAAGCTGGAGATGTCCAAAATCAAAGGACGTCATTTTGATGCGGCTTTTGTTGTCCTTGATCCAAGACAGGAAGAACGTTATTGGTGGGGAATGAATGAATTTATGCACACTGCGGATGCAGACGTTGTATTTCCAATGCATTTCTGGAAGGATTATAAGCTGATCGATAAATTTAAAAATGGAGAATCATCCAAAGACTATAAAGATAAAATCGTGTCGATTCGTGAAGAGGGACAGGTATTTAATATTTAAAATGAATTACAGAGGTGCCGTCTTAAGCAGGAGCTTGAGATGGCACCTCGTTTTATTGACAAAGAAAATAGATGATGCTAGTATAAAAAATTGGTATTAGAGCAATTTTTTTGCACATATGAGATGAAAGAGGGAAAGAGTTATGACAACAATAATGGCTGTGTCTGTCGCACTGATCATGGGACTGATGATGACACGTATTGTAAAACCATTGAAACTGCCGGATGTAACGGCGTATTTGATCGCGGGGGTTTTGATCGGACCTTATTTTTTGGGCAGATTAAATATACCGGGGATTGGATTTATATCTGCAGCGGATGTACACCAGTATACATTGATCTCCAATGTGGCTTTAGGATTTATCGCTTTTGCCATCGGTAATGAATTCCGGGTATCCCAGTTAAAAAATATTGGCCGTCAGGCATTAATTGTTGGTATCGCAGAAGGTTTAGTTGCATCTTTGTTTGTAAATATAGCTATGATCGTACTTCACATGTTCCTTGGAGATAAATTGCCGATTTCTACAGCCATTACATTAGGTGCTATTGCGACGGCGACAGCGCCGGCAGCTACTTTGATGGTTGTTCGACAGTATAAGGCAAAGGGAAAACTGACGGATATTCTTCTTCCTGTTGTTGCCCTGGATGATGCGGTAGCTTTAATGGTATTTGCCATATCCTTTGGTGTGGCTAATGCTTTAAAGAACGGAAATTTTGATGTTCAGTCTATCGTTGTTGAACCGGCATTGGAAATTGTCCTTTCACTTGTTGTGGGTGCATTGATGGGATGGCTGCTGACCCAGCTTGAAACCTTATTCAATTCCAACAGTAACCGTTTGTCCTTAACGATTGCATTCGTTATCCTTACGGTAGGTATATCCATGGCAGAATTTGAAGTGGGCGGCATTCATATTAAATTTTCATCCTTGCTGGTATGTATGATGCTTGGCACAGTTTTCTGCAACTTATGTACGTTGTCGGAAGATCTGATGGAAAAGTCCGATCGGTGGACAGCACCATTATTCGCTTTATTTTTTGTGATCAGCGGTGCAGAACTGGAATTAAGCGTATTTGCAGATATCAGCATTGTGATCATCGGTGTGGTTTATATTGTCTTTCGTTGTATTGGTAAATATGTGGGGGCATGGGCAAGTTCAACAGTATCCGGATGTGAGGCCAATGTGCGTAAATATCTGGGAATTACCCTTTTTCCACAGGCCGGTGTTGCTCTTGGAATGAGTATTACAGCCGTTTCCCAAATGGGTGCAGAAGGGGCTATGATTCGAAATATTGTCCTTTTCTCAGTTTTGATCTACGAATTATTAGGCCCATCCATGACCCGTTGGGCATTGACAAAATCTGGAGACATTCAGCCTATGAGCAGAGAAGTTGAAAACAGACGTGCGATGAAACTCCAGGCAGCGGAAGAAAAAAAGAAAATGAATTAGGAGGTCATGAGAATGAGAGAGTTATCCTGTCATCTGATTGAAGATACAGTCAGAGATATGTGTATTCAGGCAACCCATTTTTTATCAGAGGATATGTCGGCAGCGATGAATCATGCGATTGAAACCGAAGAATCCGAATTGGGAAAAATGGTTTTAAAACAGTTAGAAGATAATTTGAAAATTGCCGGAGAAGAAATGATCCCAATCTGTCAGGATACGGGAATGGCCATTTTGTTTGTGGAAATCGGTCAGGATGTGCATATTGTCGATGGTTTTGTGGAAAACGCCATCAATGAAGGCGTCCGTCGTGGATACGTGGAAGGATTTTTGAGAAAATCGGTTGTGGAAGACCCGATTTACAGAAAAAACACCAACGATAACACACCAGCGATCATTCATTATTCGATTGTTCCTGGGGATAAGTTTAAAATCACATTGGCTCCAAAGGGATTTGGAAGTGAAAATATGAGCAGAGTCTGCATGTTAAAACCGGCAGACGGTATTGAAGGTGTAAAAAAAGCGATTCTTGAAACTGTTGATGCAGCCGGTCCGAATGCCTGTCCGCCGCTGGTTGTGGGTGTAGGCATTGGCGGTGATTTTGAAAAATGTGCGGTTATGGCAAAACACGCATTGACCCGAGAAGCCGGAAAACATTCTGATATTCCATACGTCAGAGATTTGGAAATTGAAATGCTTGATAAGATTAATCAATTAGGTATCGGCCCCGGGGGACTGGGAGGAACCGTTACAGCGATGGCGATCAATATCGAAACTTATCCGACACATATCGCCGGATTACCTGTTGCTATTAATATTTGCTGTCATGTCAATCGGCATGTAAGTAAAGAATTGTAATCTTGGGGGTGATTTTGTGGAAAAGTATATCAACGTACCATTGAAGGATGAGGATATTAAGCAGTTAAAGGCGGGAGATTATGTTTACATCAGCGGCACAATTTATACAGCAAGGGATGCTGCACATAAACGTATGTATGAAGCCATGATGGAAAATAAGGAAATACCGATGGATTTACAGAACAATGTGATTTATTACATGGGACCATCTCCGGCTAGAGAAGGTCATGCCATTGGTTCAGCTGGTCCGACAACAAGCAGCCGTATGGATAAGTATGCCCCATTATTAATGGATCATGGTCTTAAAGGTATGATCGGAAAAGGAAAACGTTCAAAAGAAGTGATCGATGCGATCATAAAGAACAACGCGGTTTATTTTGCAGCCGTTGGAGGAGCAGGTGCCATTTTATCCAAAACGATTAAAAAAGCAGAGGTTATTGCTTATGATGATCTTGGAACTGAGGCAATCCGTAAGCTGGAAGTGGAGAATCTGCCGGCTATCGTTGTGATTGATTCTGAAGGGAATAATTTGTACGAAACGGTCGTTCAGAAATATCGTACAATAAATTAAAAAATTTGAAAAAAAGTCGTTGACAAAAATTATAAAATCGTATTATAATAGACAAGCACTGTGAGAGTGTGATGAAAATTTAATCATTTTTATCAATTCGGAGAAGTACTCAAGAGGCCGAAGAGGTGCCCCTGCTAAGGGTATAGGTCGCTAACGCGGCGCGAGGGTTCAAATCCCTCCTTCTCCGTTTTATAGTGCAAAAAAAAGTTAAAAAAGCTGTTGACAAGTTGATGAAGATATGATAATCTATTACAGCTGTCGCAAAACAGTGAAAGAGTTCGGAAAAACTTGAAAAATAAAATTAAAAAAGTGTTGACAAAATAAAATGAATGTGTTAAACTTAAGAAGTTGCGCATGAGAAATGAACAACACGAAAACAAAGAACATTGACAATTGAACAATAAAACAATCCCGAAAGTTCTTAAAGAGAATTTCAAAAAAACGAACAGTCGAAAGACTGAACCAAAACAGTAAAAAACGGGAAGATAACAGCTAGTTGTCATTCTGTTAGGATATGAACATGAGAGTTTGATCCTGGCTCAGGATGAACGCTGGCGGCGTGCTTAACACATGCAAGTCGAACGAAGCACCTGGATTTCTT
>JAXJRF010000168.1:0-2958 GCA_036310765.1 Frisingicoccus sp. | reverse complement strand
TAGCCTTCTTTAACAACAGCAAATTCTTCAATCTCGTCCACACGATCCTGCATACGGGCTTTAAGCTGTGCAAGATATTCCGGATCGTTCATATCTGGGACAAAGCCTTCCCAATCCATGATCTCGATATCTGAGAATGGACCCCATGGTTTGAATTCGGCTTTCTTTTCAACGATGGTTTCAAGGATACCTAAAGTATCTTTAGGCTGAACTTTTTTGCCCATAAAATCGCCGGTGTTGATAATGTAGCAGTCGACATTCTTTTCCTCAACGAGCTTTTTGAATTTCTCATAATCATGAGCAAGCGGATACGTACGGAATGGGTTGGCATAAGGAACAACGACCAGTTTGTTTGGATCTACACCCGGTGCAAGGCGTTCTGCGGAAGAACGTTTTGTGGCAAGGGTTGCACCCATAACGGAAGCGAGGGATGCGCCTTTTAATTTAACAACCGGAGGAATTGTAGGATCTTTCATAATCCAGAAGATGGCATTTACCGGAGAATCAATACGATCCACACGATTTGGTGACCAGAGCTTGGACTTGATCGCACGACCGTTGCCGTTGCGGATGTCTTCAGTTACAAGCTGGATCTTGCCGTCTTCATCCATAGTTGCGGAGTTATTCATGGATGTTAAAAGGTATTTATTATCTTCACATCCGGTTGGATAATCTGCAGTTTTGTCAAAGTAGGTCGGTTCAATGGCGATGGATGAACAGGTGTCTGTATTGATGATAAAGGCATCATCGTGAAGTACCTTGATGTCATATTTGCCGCCATGTTTTGCATGAGTCAGAGTGGATTTACCGGAACCGGATAATCCGTAAACAGATGCAACAAACTTGGAACCGTCAGCCAATGTATATTCTTTCTGGCCGCCATGGCAGGAAGCGTAACCGTTACGGTTGGCAATGGCCCATACCATTGTCAGTGTACCTTTTTTGTGTTCACCGAAGTAACGCATACCAAGGATGCAGGCACAGTTTGTTTCTGTATTGAAATAGCACAGAGTTTTCTTGGCAGGATCGCTCAGGCAGCTTAAATCTACGCCTGGACGGTCGGAACCATTCCACTGAGGATCGGAGAAGATATAGATATCCGCTTCTTTTCCGTCACCTACAGGTTTGGAGTTTTTGTACATTTTTACATATTCATCAGACATATACTGGAAATTCAGCATCCAGGAGTAAAGAATATTTTCTTCACCTTCTGGAATAAGAAGATGGCATTTTACCATAAATTCAGGGTCAAGGCCGGCATATACTTCTGCATGATACATAGTTTTCCAGCGGGATTCATAAACGGCATCCATAGCTACTTTATCCAGCTCGGCACAGTTAACACCCGGTTCTCCGGCGATACGGCGAGCTACAGCGTAACGGCCTGTGATAGCTCCGTCATTGAAGAGCAATACTTTGGCGTCTTTTTCAAGACCAAATTCTTCGCCCCGGTATACAGGCATATCGGTTACGATCGTACCCGGAGAATTTTTTGCTAATTCGTAAGCTTCTTTTACTGTATTGACTTTGATGACATTATTTCCGTAGAAAGCAGCTTCGATAATGGAACGGGTTGTGGAAAAACCTGGTTTTCCTGCGCCTATTTCATTGATATTGTAATAAGCTTTTGTGGACATGTCTTCTCCTCCTTTAGTTCTTTAAAGTTTAACTATTTATCACTATAAATTATATTTTATCGGATGTCAAGAATTGGACGGTTTAAGCCGCTTTTTGGGCGGCATTTTCGACTGGTTCGGCGGCATCCGGCATATATTTTTCGATGACAGGGAAGGGTGCCGGACCAAGATTCAGAAGCTGGCTGTGGAACTCTTTCACATCAAATGTATTACCAAGATTTTCTTCCATATTTTCCCTGAGTTCCAGGATTTCATCCATGCCAATACCATAGATCAAATAATTGGTCGGATTGTAAAGGATGGTGTCATAGATCTCCTGAATGGTGGCCTTATCAAGCATAAGATACTGGGTAATGAATTTACCTGCGGTATTGATATCCCAGCCTTCATAATGGATTCCAAGATCAAGGCGGCAATAGAGGTTGAGGGCCATGGTCAGATTGGAAATGCGGTAAAAATCTGCTACGTCCTCAGAGAAACCGCAGTAATCATAAGAAAGTCCTTCCACATAGGAGGCCCAGCCTTCGCTGTAACCGCTGTTTTCATAGACGGTCCGTATCGGATTCGGGTTTGTATTGTAATAGTAGGTTATCTGATACATATGTCCCGGATAACCTTCATGAGCCAGTGTTGGCATCAGCTCGTTGCCGGAATTTGATGCATTCAGGTTGAGATAAATCTGGTTATTTTCGATGTCATCCAGTCTTGGAATAAAATACATGGCAGGGCTCAGGCGGTCTTTCATGGATTCATGAACATTCTTTAATGTATAATCCGCTTTTGGAGCTTCCGGGAACTGTTCTGGTATAAGGGTAGATTTAAAATGTTCCAGAATTTTGTCCGGGTCATTCAGAGCGTATTCGGAGGCCTCGATATCATTGAAAATGTCCGGATTCAGCATCATGATCATGGACAGATCCATGATACATGTATTTAGCTGCTCTTCGGTAAGTGCGATCAGTTCCTCCGGTGTTTTGTCCGTACCGACCGATGCTGTTAAGAGATACTTATAGTAATCCTGTCCGTTTTTGTAAGAAGAAAGATTTCCTTCGGACGGGGCATTGGCAAGCTGTTTGCTCAATGTATCAATCATTTTCTGATAGGCAGGAAGTACCGAATTAAAAACGGCATCCTGATTCTGTTGGATGAAATCCGCTTTTTTGCTGTCGGAAAGGTTCAGTGATTCCAGTTTATACGGAAAGACTTCAATCAGAAGATTATTATCAACAGCATCGCAAAAGGCATGACAGTCTTCAATGGCGGTTTCAAGGGCAGATCGGCACATACCGTAACCGGCAGCCGCCTTCGCATCTTCGAAAGC
>JAXJRF010000167.1:0-27115 GCA_036310765.1 Frisingicoccus sp. | reverse complement strand
CTGTGCATACGATGAAGCTTGAGAATGATACGAGGGATATACCATGGTATCTGATCTATGGAACACTTCAGGCAATTCAGGAAAAGAAGAACGCTCTCGGAAGCAGTGCATTGAATACGCAGGAAGAAAAAGCATTATGGATTTTCCGATTTTTGCGTCCATATTTGCAGTTGTTTTTATCACCAGCTACGAAAATCGGCTTTGGAAAATCTACCGTACTATATCTTTCCGATGAGTTTGACGGTGCATTAGACCATTCACTTATGCAGGAAGCCTCAGATTTTTTTGCAAGTCTGGGGATGAAACGACTTTCAGATCTGTTTGCACGATGTGAATGTACGGACAAGGAACTGATCCAGGAACTTCTCTATACGATGCGTTCATTGAAAGGAAATATTCTTTTTAAAACTTTGAAACAGCTGATCGACGAGTGCGGCAAACAATATCAGGGATTATACGAGTGCGATAAGGATATGAATCGGTTCCGGAGTTATATTCGTGAAAAGGTTCAGAAGATTTTTTCAGATCATGGATGGAAAGGAACGTACCCGTCCTATATGCTCAGGCTGGATGCAGAATTTCTTGAGGTGTCAAGCGTTTATAAACGACAATATGCCTACTTGAATGAAAAAACAAAGTTTATTTATTTTGATTTTATCGAAAGTGTTGTGGATGGTCAGTACCATATCACACCGGTCACCGGTATGATCCTTCCTAAGAATTCGAATATCGATTATCGGAAGTGTACGAGTATGGATTGTTTCTTCTTCGATGGCGGACGGAGAAACGGTGCGGTTATCGGAGATTTAACAGTTTCTGAAAGTATGACTGTGAATACACTTCGCGAGAAGATGAAACAATTGTCAGCCGTTTTGGATATTCAGACAAAATAACAGACATTTTAAGGTGCTGAATGCATAAAGTGCTTGACAATATGTGGAAAAAGGATTATGTTATATAAAGTAAATTGAATAGATACTTCAGGGCAGGGTGCAAGTCCCTACCGGCGGTAAAGCCCGCGAGCCGTAAGGCATGATTCGGTGAAATTCCGAAGCCGACAGTATAGTCTGGATGGAAGAAGTAAGATGGCAGTATATACAATTATGTGAACTGTTTATATTTGCGTTTGCTATGCTCTGGAATTGTGAAATTCCAGAGCTTTTTTGTTTTTTGAAAACTGGAAAAGCAATGCGTGAGGATATACTGCGAGATTTTAAACCATGGCTCTGAAAAGATGTCATGGTTTTTGTTTTATCAGGAAGAAAGAAGGCTGAAGATGGAAACACATGAGGATTTCGAGAAACAAAAGCGATTGGATGCATTCTATATGGAGCGGGCCTTGGAATTGGCTGCAAAGGGGCGGGGAACAACAACACCCAATCCGATGGTGGGGGCGGTGATCGTCAAGGATGGCAAAATTATTGGTGAAGGCTATCATATGCGTGCCGGCGAAGGCCATGCGGAGGTTCAAGCATTTCGTAATGCGTCTGAAGATGTGACGGGTGCCGTTATGTATGTGACATTGGAGCCCTGTTCCCATTATGGGAGGACACCGCCATGTGCAGATCTGATCATCAAAAAAGGAATCAAACGCGTTGTAATAGCGGCACTTGATCCCAATCCGCTGGTAGCCGGACGAGGTGTTGAGAAACTTCGAGAGGCGGGAATTGAAGTGGTGATCGGCACGCTGGAAAAAGAGAGCATTCAATTAAATGAAGTTTTTATGAAGCATATTACAACCCATCGGCCTTTTGTATTGTTGAAGGCGGCGATGTCACTGGATGGAAAAATTGCAACGGCAGATGGGGAATCCCAGTGGATTTCCTGCGAGGAATCAAGGGAAGAGGTTCATCGTCTGCGGCATGAATTTACCGGAATCATGGCTGGAATCGGAACAGTGCTGGCAGATGATCCCATGCTCAACTGTAGAATTCCAGGAGGAAAACAGCCCATACGTATCATTGTTGACAGCCATCTGTCGATTCCCTATCATTCCAGACTGGTGCAGTCGGCAGGGAAATATCCGCTTATTGTTGCAGCAACGGCCCATGCAGATTCGGTGAAAAAAGAGAAACTGGAAACGCAGGGGGTACAGGTTTTGAAAATCCCGGATAATTCCAAAGGTCAGGTGGATCTGGATTGTCTGATGCAGGTGCTTGGCGAAATGAAGATTGACAGCATTTTGCTGGAAGGAGGCGGCAGTCTGGCAGAGGGTGCACTTCAGGCGGGCATTGTGGATAAAGTTCAATTTTATATTGCTCCAGTGATCATTGGCGGAGAAAGAGCAAAGACGCCGGTGGAGGGCAGAGGCATTGAGACATTAAATCAGGCCTGGAAAATTTATGACTGGAAAACCGAGAAGATCGGTGCAGATCTTAAAATAACCGGCTATGTACAGGAAAGAGGAAAATCTGATGTTTACAGGGATTGTTGAAGAGACAGGAATACTTAAAAGTGTGAGAAAGGGTACTAAATCTTCGATTTTAACGATCGGAGCGAAAAAGGTTCTCGAAGATACAAAAATAGGAGACAGTATTTGTACCAATGGGGTATGTCTTACAGTGAAAAAACTTGGGACAGATACATTCGAAGCGGATGTTATGGCTGAATCCCTTCGCAGAACAAATCTGGGGGATTTACATCCGGGAGATCCAGTCAATCTGGAGCGGGCACTTAGGCTATGTGACCGATTGGGTGGTCATATTGTCAGCGGCCATGTGGACGGCACTGGGAAAATCCTGTCACAGGAAAGGGAAGATAATGCTGTCTGGGTGACAATTGAGACAAAGACGGAAATATTAAAATACATCATCGAAAAAGGATCGATCACGATCGATGGCATCAGCCTGACTGTGGCTTATGTGGATGAACAGATATTTAAAGTATCCATTATCCCACATACAGGACAGGAAACGACGCTTTTGAAAAAGAAACGAGGCGATCGGGTCAATCTGGAAAATGATCTCATTGGAAAATATGTGGAAAAACTTTTAGGAAGTTCTAAAGATGAGATGAAACCGGCAAGTAAAGCGATCAATGAAGCCTATTTGAAAGAATATGGTTTTATTTAAATAACATAACAGGAAAGAAGGAACTGAAAATGAAGAAAGAATTTGCATTCAGCACAATTGAAGAAATTTTGGAGGATTTAAAATCGGGTAAGAACATTATTCTGATTGATGATGAGGACAGGGAGAATGAAGGCGATGTGATCTGTGCAGCAGAATTTGCCACATTGGAAAATGTCAATTTCATGGCAGCCGAGGCAAGAGGATTGATCTGCATGCCGATGTCCAGAGAATATGTGGACCGTCTGGAACTCCATCCAATGTGTGTTCATAATACAGATAATCATGAAACAGCATTCACCGTATCGATCGATCATGTATCCACATCGACGGGAATTTCCGCCTATGAGCGTTCCATTACAGCTATGAAAACGGTCGAAGAAGGTGCAAAACCTTCGGATTTCCGGAGACCGGGACATATGTTTCCGCTCCTTGCCAAAGACGGCGGTGTGATCGAGCGTCGGGGACATACGGAGGCTACGGTTGATTTAATGAAGGCTGCAGGACTGAAACCGGTGGGTCTTTGCTGTGAGATCATGAAAGACGATGGAATGATGGCGAGAACACCGGATCTGATTGAATTTGCCCAAAAACATCATTTGAAAGTTTCAACGGTTAAGGCTCTGGTGGATTACCGAAAGACTCATGAAAAATTTGTTGAATGTGTGGCAAAGGCAAAAATGCCGACACGATATGGATATTTTGATATTTATGGTTATATCAATAAATTAAATGGGGAGCATCATGTGGCCTTGGTTAAAGGTGATATCTGGGACGGAAAACCGGTACTGTGCCGCGTACATTCCGAATGTCTGACAGGGGATGCGCTTGGTTCTGCCCGGTGTGACTGTGGGCTCCAGTATGATGTTGCAATGAAAAGGATTGCCGAAGAAGGCCGCGGCGTTTTACTTTATATGCGTCAGGAGGGCCGCGGCATAGGCCTTATTAATAAAATCCGGGCATATGAACTTCAGGATCAGGGTTATGATACCGTTGAGGCCAATATAAAACTTGGATTTCCTGCCGATATGAGAGACTACACCATTGGCACACAGATACTCGTAGATCTGGGCATTAAAGAAATGCGTCTTATGACGAATAATCCGGACAAAATGTATGGATTGGAAGGTTATGGCCTGTCCATCGTGGAGCGTGTACCGATCCAGATGGAACTGGGAGAAAATGATGCTTTTTATCTTAAGACAAAACAGGAAAAGATGGGGCACTGGCTCACTTACAAATAAGTCGTTAACAATTTAAATGAATCATGTTAAAATGGAGGAAATAATGATGAAAACAATTGAAGGAAAATTGATTGCAAAAGGATTAAAAGTAGCGATTATCGTTGCACGTTTTAATGAATTTATCGGTTCCAAATTACTGAGCGGTGCTGTGGACGGTCTTGTTCGTCATGGCATGGATGAGGAGGATATTGAGATTGCGTGGGTGCCGGGAGCTTTTGAGATTCCAGTATTGGCACAGAAGATGGCACAGAGTAAAAAATACGATGCGATCATCTGTCTGGGTGCCGTTATTCGGGGTGCAACCTCCCACTATGATTATGTTTGTGCAGAGGTGTCCAAAGGTATTGCGTCCGTATCTCTTCAGAACGGACTGCCTGTGATGTTTGGCATACTGACAACGGACAATATTGAACAGGCGATCGAGCGTGCGGGAACAAAGGCTGGAAATAAAGGCTATGACTGTGCACTTGGAGCCATCGAGATGGCCAATCTGCTCCGTCAGATCTGATGCAGATCCATTTTCCTGGAAGGAATCCAAATGAAAGATATACAAACAATTATTTTTGACTATGATGGTACCCTTCATAACAGTACCAGAATATATGCGGATGCTTTTCGCACCGTATACAAACAAATGGTGCTTGCCGGGGATGCACCGGAACGGGAATTTACAGATGAAGAGATCACCAAATGGCTTGGATATAGTGCCTGCGATATGTGGCAGGCCTTTATGCCGGAGCTTTCCATAAGAAAACAAGTGGAGTATTCGAAGGATATTGGTCAGATTATGACATGGAAGATTAAGAATAAACAGGCGGTTTTGTATGACGGTGCTTTGGAAACTTTACAGTATCTGAAGAATAAAGGTTATCACCTTTTGTATTTAAGCAACTGTGGGCATGAATTTATGCGTATGCATGCCGAATGTTTTGAACTGGATCAGTATTTTGAGCATATGTATTGTTCGGGCGATTATGAAAATCGCCCGAAATATGAGATATTTGATGTGATCAAAGAAGACTATCCGGAAGCATACATGATGGTGGGGGACCGTTTCCATGATATGGAAGTGGCCAGAAAACACCACATCTATTCTGCCGGATGTGCCTATGGCTTTGGCTCCAGACAGGAGATTGAAGATGCGGATATCATCCTTGAAGATATCCGGGACTTACAAAAGTTTTTATAAATCCTTATATAAGGCGGTATATTTATCCTTCAGATAATCGATATAGTACTGCGGATTAAAGGATTCTCCCATCATATCCATGAGGATTTCATTGGTCGTCTTTGTTTTTCCGTATTGATGTACGTGCTCTTTTAAGTAGGCATTGATCGGAGCAAAGTTACCCGAGGTTAAATATTCATCCAGCGGCATGACATTTTTCAGATGGGCATATATTTGGGCAGCGATGGCATTTCCAAGGGCATAGGATGGGAAGTAACCAAAACTTCCGCCGGCCCAGTGGATATCCTGTAAGATGCCTTCCGCATCATTTTCAGGTGTTACGCCAAGATATTCTTCGTATTTGCTGTTCCAGACTTCCGGAAGTTCATCGATCGTTACCTTATTCTCAAAGATCATTTTTTCAACTTCATAGCGTACCATGATATGCAAAGAATACGTCAGTTCATCGGCTTCCGTACGGATCAGGCTCGGTGTGGACTTGTTGATACCGAGGATAAATGTGTCCAGATCAATATCCGCAAGGGTCTCCGGGTAGGTGTCCTTTAAATTCTGAAAAAGAGGTATCCAGAATTCCCGGCTGCGTCCGAAGTTGTTTTCAAAAAGGCGGGACTGGCTTTCGTGCATTCCCATGGAAGTGCCGGTGCCTACCGGTGTCCCGGTCAGATCATCCGATATCTGGAATTCGTAGAGGGCGTGTCCGCTTTCATGAACGGTGGAAAAAATAGCACTTTCCAGATTATCTTCAAAATAATGGGTTGTAATACGGACATCCTTATTATGAAGATTCGTTGTAAATGGATGGGCACTTTCTTTGATAACACCCCGTTTGAAATCAAATCCTACATGTTCGGCGAGCATACGATTGAATTGACGCTGCTTTTCAACAGGGAAATGACGGTGGTTGTAAGTCTTATCAATTTTGTCTTTTTTATCTGTTACCATCTGCATTAATGGCACAATTTCTTTTTTGAGGGTGTCGAAGAATGTATCCAGTTCTTTGGTAGTGAAACCTTCTTCAAAATCATTCAGCAGAAGATCGTAAGGTTTCATTTCTTTCTTTCCGGCTTTCAGGCGATAATCAATAAATTTTTTCTGATATTCGATAATCTTTTCCAGCGTTGGTGCAAACAGACTGTAATCGCTGGCATTTTTAGCCTTAGTCCATACAGAAGACGCCCGGGCGATCAGTCCCTGATATGCCTGATATTCTTCGGCAGGAATCGGTTCCATGCTTTCATGCTGTTTTTTCAGATCTTTAACAATGGCCCGTTCCTTAACATCCAGATCCTTTTCTTCCGAAAGTTTTTCCAGAAGCTTCTTTACATCATCGTTGATGATGGCTTTATAGTACTCACTGGACAGTATTTCGACGGCCTTGGAAGTGAGTTCACTGGATTCTTCCGGAGCTTCGGTGGCATCATCCCATTCAAACAATACAAGGGCACAGTTCAGGGCATAGATCTTATCCAGCCAGGGTGTGAGTTCTTCAAATGTTTTATTCATATTTGTAACAATCCTTTCCATTTTTATAAGTTAGATTATACACTTTTTTTGGAAATATGTGTCATATGAAAAGAGATTTCCCTGAAGTCAAGTAAAAAAATGGTAAATAAAGATGTATTTTTTTTCGTACAAAAAAGAGTTCGGAGAAAAATGTGGGGTTGTTGCTTGAAAAAAGAGCGATAACAGTGTAAAATATAACGGTATCGAGAGCAATAATCGAGGTGAGTTATATACATATTGGAAATCCTAAGAAGACGATTGTCGGAACTTTATTATTAATAGTGATGATAATGGTTTTTGTTTCGTGTGACAAAGTTTTAACAAAAGAAGAAGTGAAGGTTCAGGACACCGCATTTTCGATGGGTACAGCCATAACATCCACTTTATATGGAAGAAACAGCGATGAACTGGAAAAGAATCTTCAGTCTGTGAATCAGTGTCTGACGGATGTGGATCTGGATATTTCCTGGAGGAATGAAGGATCTCTGGTAAGTATATTTAACGAGAAACATTCTGTGGATGTCAGCAGCCGCGAGAGTGTTTTTGAAACCGCACTGGATATTGCCGGAAAGAGCGGCGGAGCTTTTGATCCAACCGTACTTTCTGTTTCCGAACTGTGGAATATTGGAAGTGAAGAACAGCGTCATCCAGCAGACAGTGAGATTGAAACTGCGTTAAGCAAGGTTGATTATACATCACTGCATCTGGAAGATGGCATTTTGTCCAGCGATAATTCGGACATTTTGCTTGAACTTGGAGCGATCGGGAAGGGCTATGCTTTGAATGAGGCATATAAAGTCATTGATCGGGATGAGGTCTCTTCCGGTATTTTGAGTGCGGGGAGTTCTATCCTCACTTTCGGTACCAAACCGGATGGAAGTAAGTTTAAAGTAGGACTTCGCAATCCAAGAGGTGAGCAGGATGATCTGATCGGTATTTTTGAACTGACCGATTTATCGGTTTCAACTTCCGGTGATTATGAAAAGTACTTTGAAGAAGATGGAAAAAGATATCATCATATTCTGGATGCCAGAACCGGTTATCCGGCGGACAGCGGTCTGATGTCGGTCACAGTTATTGGCGAAGACAGCACATTATGTGATGCACTTTCAACCGTCGGGTTTATTCTTGGTCTGGATGAAGGTATGGAACTGCTGAATAACTATAATGTAATGGCAATATTTGTTGATAATCAGAAGAATGTATATTATAATGATAAGAGTATCCTAAATTTCCTGTCCTTTGAAGGAGAATCAGAAGGGTACATATTGATGCCTTATGAAGGCTGAATAAAAGCTGAATAAAAGCGGATATACCTAAATAGTCAGGATTGGTGGAGGTTCAAGACTATTTAGTATATTATATATTAAATCATTAAACATAGGGATTTTCCCGAAGTTTAAATTTAAAGAGGAGGATTCAAATGGCTAAAAATTCAAATGGACTTCTTTGTAAGTTAGGAATTGTAAAAAGCCCTGGAGCAGCCGTGCCTCACAGAAAGAACACAAAAGATTGTGCAACTGTGGACATGCCAGTTCCTGCAAAGGTCACCATGGTTATGCAGCAGCATATCGGTGCACCATGTACGCCTACAGTTAAAGTTGGCGACGAAGTGTTTGTCGGTACCATTGTTGGTGACAGCACAGCACCTTTCTCAGCACCAATTCATTCTAGTGTGTCTGGAAAGGTAGTTAAAATCGATACAATCTTGATGCAGAATGGCGCTAAAACTCAGGCAGTCATCATCGAGAGTGACGGACAGCAGACAATTGATCCATCTATCAAGCCACCAGTGATCAATAGTGATGAAGATTTAATCAAAGCTGCTCATGATTCTGGTCTTGTAGGTCTTGGTGGAGCTGGTTTCCCTACTCATATCAAGATTAGTCCAAAACCAGAAGTAAAAGCTACAATTGATTATTTATTAATCAATGCGGCTGAATGTGAACCATACCTTACACCGGACGTTCGTGAAATTCTTGAAGATTCCGAAAACGTTGTTGATGGTATGAAGATGGTTGCTAAACTTCTTGAAGTTAAAAACGCTGTTATCGGTATTGAAGATAATAAGCCAGAAGCAATCAAACTTATGACAGAGCTTCTTGCTCAGGTTAAAATCGATGGTATTAATTTCAAAGTTGAAACATTACCATCCCGTTATCCACAGGGTGCAGAAAAAGTTTTAATTGATCAGTGTACAGGACGTGAAGTACCTCCTGGAAAACTTCCATCTGATGTTGGCTGCGTTGTTATGAACGTAACATCTATCGCTGTTCTTGCTCAGTACGTTAAAACTGGTATGCCATTAACAACAAAACGTTTGACAGTTGATGGTTCTGCTATTAACAAACCTATGAACGTTCGCGTTCCGATCGGTACTCCGATTAAAGATATTGTTGAATTCTGCGGCGGATACAAAGGTACACCAGCAAAACTTATCTCTGGTGGTCCTATGATGGGTATGGCTTTAATGAGCGATGATTTCCCAATCCTTAAACAGAACAACGGTCTTCTTGTATTTGATAAGAATGATGCAGAAAGTGCACCAACAACAGCATGTATCCGTTGCGGACGTTGTGTAAACGCATGTCCAATGGGTCTTATGCCTACAAGACTTGAATCTTATACAAATCTTGGAAATGCAGAAGAATTAAAGAAACTTAACATTATGAACTGTATGGAATGTGGATGCTGTGGCTTTGTATGTCCAGCAGACCGTAAACTTGTACAGGCAATCAGATTAGGCAAAGGCATTGTAAGAAATGCTGGCAATTAGAAAGTAGGTGTAATAAACAATGGATGGTAAATTAATCGTTTCTTCATCACCTCATATTTCCAGTCCGGTGAAGACAAAAAATATCATGCTTGATGTTATTATTGCAATGATCCCTGCTTTAATTGCATCAGTTTACTTCTTTGGACCACGTGCATTGGCACTTGTAGCTGTTACAGTAGCTGCTTGTGTTATTTCCGAGTACATCGCTCGTAAAGTAATGAAACGTGATCAGACAATCGGTGACCTTAGTGCTGTTGTAACAGGTATGCTTTTAGCATTCAACTACCCAGCAACACTTCCATTCTGGATCGCAGCTCTCGGCGGCGTTGTTGCTATCATCGTTGTAAAACAGATGTTTGGTGGTTTAGGTCACAACTTTGCTAACCCAGCGATCACAGCTCGTGTTATCTTATTAACATCTTTCGCACTTCGTATGACAACATGGGTAGAACCATATGCTTGGAAAACAGGTGCAGTAGATGCAGTTTCTGCAGCTACACCATTAGGTATGGTGGCTTCCGGTAATACAGAAGCTCTTCCTACATATCTTCAGATGTTCATCGGTGAAAGAGCAGGATGTCTTGGTGAAACATGTATCGCAGCTTTATTGATCGGTGGTATCTACTTAGTAGTTAAGAAAGTTATCAGCCCTATCATTCCGGTTTGCTACATTGCAACAGTATTTGTATTCTCCGCAATTTTAGGAGCAGATCCTGTAATGCAGATCCTTTCCGGCGGTCTTTTCCTCGGTGCGATCTTCATGGCTACAGACTATGTAACAAGCCCTATTACAAATAAAGGTAAAGTTATTTACGCTATCGGATGTGGTGTGATCACTGTATTAATCCGTCAGTTCGCATCCCTTCCAGAAGGTGTATCCTACTCTATCTTATTAATGAACATTCTTACACCACATATTGAAAATGCAACAATGCCAAGAGTATTTGGTGTTGGAAAGGAGGCCAAATAATGAGTATTAATCCAAAAGATATTATTGGGCCAACATGTGTATTAGTTGGTGTTTGTGCTGTGTTCACAGCAGCAGTTGTAGGTACAAACAGCCTTACAGCAGAAAAAATCGCTGTGTTAAATCAGCAGACAGCAGATGCTGCTAAAGTAGAAGTACTTCCGGAAGCTGATGAATTCTCTACAGCAACTGTTGCTACATCTACAGGTGATGTTGAATATTATGAAGCAGCTAACGGTGCTGGATATGTATTCTCCACATCTTACAAGAGCTATGGTGGTGCCCTTGTTGTTATGACAGGTATCTCCTCTGAAGGCGAGATTACAGGCATTAAAGTTACAGAATGTAATGATACACCTGGTTTAGGTCTTAAATGTCAGAATGCTGATTTCCAGGATCAGTACAAAGGTGCTATTCCTGCAGCAGGTGCATTTGAAATCACAAAGACTGGCGAAGAAGGTAAGATCGACGCCATTTCTGGTGCAACTATTTCAACAACAGCTGTAACAAACTCTGTTAACAATGCTATCGAAGCATACAACCAGCTTACAGGAGGTGCAAACTAATGGCTAAAAAACAGAAAAGCTTATTTGAGATTTTCACAGCCGGTTTGATTAAAGAAAACCCTGTATTACGTTTGGTAATCGGTACATGTCCTACTTTGGCTGTTACAACTATGGCGTTCAACGGTTTAGGTATGGGTGTTGCTGCAACATTAGTATTAATTTGCTCCAACGCACTTATCTCCGCTTTACGTAAAATTATTCCGGATAAGATTCATATTCCGGTTTACATTACAATTATCGCTGCATTCGTATCTATTTTACAGATGCTCGTTAAAGCGTTCGTTCCTGCATTGGACAGCGCACTTGGTATCTTCCTTCCATTGATCGTAGTTAACTGTATCATCCTTGGCCGTGCAGAAAGCTTTGCAGGTAAGAATGGTGTTATCGCTTCTATCGTGGATGGTATTGGTATGGGTATTGGTTTTACAATCGCTCTTGTATGTATGGGATCTATTCGTGAGATCATCGGTGCTGGTACATGGTTCGGCATTCAGGTGCTTCCAGCAGCAATCGATCCAATGTTAATTTTAATCCTTGCTCCAGGCGGATTCTTCGTATTCGGTATTCTTATGGCATGTGCTAATAAGTTAGCTGAAAAGAAGGGTAAAGCTCCGGCAACTCTTGGTTGTGCAGGATGCCCGGCAGCAGCAAGTTGTGGACAGGCTCAGAAAGGAGAATGTGAATAATGTCAGTGACAGGTTTAATTTCAATCTTTTTGGCAGCTATTCTTACTAACAACTTTGTATTATCCAAATTCTTGGGTATTTGTCCATTCCTTGGTGTATCTAAAAAATTAGATACAGCTGTTGGTATGAGTGTTGCCGTTATCTTCGTTATGGTTTTGGCTACAGCAGTTACATGGCCAATTCAGATGTATATCCTCAATCCTAATGGATTAGCATATTTACAGACAATCGTATTTATCTTGATCATTGCTGCATTAGTACAGTTTGTAGAAATCTTCTTAAAGAAGTATATTCCATCTTTGTACTCAGCACTTGGTATCTACCTTCCGCTGATCACAACAAACTGTGCAGTACTTGGTGTTACTGTATTAAATATTGATGAAGGTTATAACTTCATCGAATCTCTCGTAAATACTGTTGGTGCAGGTGTAGGTTTCATGCTCGCTATGGTTATCTTCGCAGGTGTTCGTGGCCGTATGGAAACAAGTGATGTTCCTAAATTCCTTAAGGGACTTCCAATCGTACTTATTGCTGCATCTATCGTTGCTTGTTCCTTCCTTGGTTTTGGAGGATTAGTAGACGGCTTGTTCAATTAAGGAGGATTTACTCATGGGTGTTATCGTAGTAGCAGTAATCGGCCTTATTGCAGGTCTGATTCTTTCCGTTGCTTCTATCGTATTTGCCGTTCCAGTTGATGAGAAGGCACAGGCGATTGAAGGCGTATTACCAGGTGCTAACTGTGGTGCCTGCGGTTTCGCTGGTTGTTCCGGTTATGCAGCAGCTTTAGCAGCAGGTGAAGCTGAAGTTGGACTTTGCTCTCCTGGTGGACCAGATGTAGCAGAAGAATGTGCAGAAATCTTAGGTGTTTCCGCAGGTTCTATGGAAAAGAAAGTTGCAGTTATCCAGTGTGCTGGTACTTGCAGCGTTGTAGATAAAAAATTGGATTATGAAGGTATCGACACATGTCAGGCAGTTAGCCTTATGTTCGGTGGAGACAGTGCATGTCAGTACGGATGTCTTGGACATGGTGACTGTGCAGCTGTTTGTCCTGAAAATGCAATCACTATCTGCAATGGTTTAGCAACAGTTAATGAAGACCTTTGCGTAGGTTGTGGTATCTGTGCAAAAACATGTCCTAAACATATCATCATCATCGAAGCTCAGAAATTCGATCAGCATGTACGTTGTATGAATACTGATAAGGGTGCTGAAACAAGAAAGACATGTAAAGTTGGTTGTATCGGTTGTATGAAGTGCCAGAAAGAATGTGAAGCTGGTGCAATTACAGTTACAAACTTCAATGCAACAATTGATTATACTAAGTGTACAAACTGCGGACATTGTAAAGAAGTTTGTCCAGTTCATGCAATTCAGTAATCAAATGATTTTAAAAGGGATATCCTTCGGGATATCTCTTTTTTTAGGTATAATATTGTAAAAATGACGGACATTTGTTCCCTTTAAGGAGAAATTTGGCTATTTTGCTGTTATTCAACAAAGTGTCGTTAATTTCTTGTCAAATAACTTGGATTAGTGTATAATTTATCGTGATAAATCGACAGGAGGTATTGTGGCATGAAAGCTTATGCTGAAATGAGCAAAGATGAATTATTGGCATTAAAATGTGAATTGGAGAAATCATATAAAGAGTTTAAAGACCAGGGACTGAGCCTGGATATGTCTAGAGGAAAACCATGTACGGAACAGATGGATCTGGCTATGGGTATGATGGACGTATTCCATAGTAAAGCCGATCTGACTTCTGCATCAGGTATAGACTGTCGTAATTACGGCGTACTTGATGGTCTTCCAGAGGCAAAAAAACTTCTGGCAGATATGATGGAGTGTAAAGCAGAAAGCATTATTGTTTACGGTAACTCAAGTTTAGCGATTATGTATGATTCCATCGCCCGTTCCATGACACATGGTGTTTTGGGTAATACACCATGGTGTAAACTGGATAAGGTGAAATTCCTCTGTCCATGTCCTGGATATGACAGACATTTTGCGATTACTGAATATTTCGGAATTGAAAATGTGCCTGTTCCGATGACACCAACCGGTCCGGATATGGATATTGTAGAAAAACTTGTATCTGAAGATGAAACGATCAAAGGCATCTGGTGTGTACCAAAATATTCCAATCCTCAGGGAATCAGCTATTCCGATGAAACGGTTCGCCGTTTTGCACGTTTAAAACCGGCAGCGAAGGACTTCAGAATTTATTGGGATAACGCTTATTGTATCCATCATCTTTATGAAGATAAACAGGATAATATCCTTGAGATTATTGAGGAATGTGAAAAAGTAGGTAATCCGGATCTGGCTTATAAGTTTGTTTCCACTTCGAAGGTATCCTTCCCAGGTTCCGGCGTAGCAGCTCTGGCAGCGTCACAGGCCAATCTGGAGGCGATTAAAAAACAGATGAGCATCCAGACGATCAGTTTTGATAAGATCAATCAGCTTCGTCATGTTCGTTTCTTTGGAAACATCGAAAACATGAGAAAACATATGATGAAACATGCAGAGATCCTTCGTCCGAAGTTTGAAATGACATGTGACATTCTGGATCAGGAGCTTGGCGGTCTGGGTATTGGTGAATGGATCCGTCCGATCGGTGGATATTTTGTCAGCTTTGATTCAATGGAAGGCTGTGCAAAAGCCATTGTTGCAAAGGCGAAAGAAGCGGGCGTAACGATGACCGATGCGGGTGCAACATTCCCATATAAGAAAGATCCAAAAGACAGCAATATTCGTATTGCACCAAGTTTTCCGGCGATGGATGAGCTGGAAAAGGCGATGTATTTATTCACTCTTTGTGTAAAACTCGTTAGTATAGACAAATTATTGGAAACAATGTAAAATATGAAGCATGGTACTGGTAAAAAGTATCATGCTTTTTCTATAATTAAAATTTAAGTGCGATTTGCAGTATGGAGGAATATAAAATGAAAATTACAGTGATTGGCTGTGGACGGTGGGGATCCTTTATCACATGGTATCTGGATCACATTGGACACGAAGTGACCCTGTATGGCAGAGAAAGTTCTGTACATATGCAGAGATTTTTAAAAGAACGTAAGAATAACTTGTTAACCCTTCCAGAGTCTGTTGGTCTTACAACAGATCTGTCAGAGGTAGATCAGGCGGAGACGATTATCATCTCCATTAATTCTCAAGGACTTCAGAAACTGATGGACGAATTGAAGGCCAGAGATTTAAAGGATAAAAAGATCGTGCTGTGTATGAAAGGTATTGAAATCTCGACTGGTCGGCGTTTATCTCAGATTGCAGAAGAAAATCTGGATCCTTCCAATCATGTTGCTGTTTGGCTTGGACCGGGACATGTTCAGGAATTTACAAAGGGTATTCCAAACTGTATGGTCATTGACAGTCACCATGAGGAGACAAAGGAGAAACTGGTCGATGAATTCTCAAGCTACCTGATCCGTTTTTATTATGGTCAGGATCTGATCGGCAATGAAATCGGTGCGGCAGCAAAGAATGTGATCGGTATCGCAGCCGGTATGCTGGACGGTCTGCATTTATCCACTTTGAAGGGGGCACTCATGTCCAGAGGTACAAGAGAAGTGGCACGACTGATCAAGGCGATGGGAGGCAACGAATTATCCGCCTATGGTCTTTGCCATCTTGGTGATTATGAGGCAACTGTATTTTCTGAATTCAGCCATAACAGACGATTTGGAGAGTTCTTTGTGCGCGGTGAGCACAGTGACGATCTGGCAGAAGGATACTACACAGTGAAGGCGATGATGGGGCTGGAAGAAAAATATGGCGTGGAACTTCCAATCTGTCGTACCGTCTATGATGTCCTTTATGAAGATAAGGATCCGAAAGAGGCGTTGGATCATTTATTTACACGAAGTCTCAAAAAAGAGTTTTAACAAAAATATGAATAAACTTGTTAATATTTGGTCTCAAAAACGCTGTTTTGGTTAAAAAAATATTATAAAAATTAAAAAAATATTACAAAAATTTGTATTTTCTATTGACTTGCCCCCGGGGTGTAGTGGTATTATATATCGGATGGGATTTTTTATCATCCGATATATGCTCCGAGAGGATGCATTTAACTATACATTCAGGAGGCACATTAGAAATGACACGCTTAAGACAATGGATAGCGGTTGGTTTGATGGCAGCATTATCCGTTCCGACAATGGTATATGCCGCCGGAACAAAAGAATATAATCAACCGATTAAAGATAAAAATCAGAAACAGGTCGGAGAATTTCTTTGTGAAAAGGATACGGAAGAATGGACCAAAACAGTAACGCTGAATACGTCTGTTGTTCCGGGAAAGAATGAGCAGCTTCCCCAAGCAGAGTTTTTATGGAAGGCGGAAGAAGATAAAGAAACTGTTTTTAGCGGTGATACCTATGAGGTATCCGAGAACGGTACATATACAGTATCTTTGAAAATGCCGGCAAACAGCGGTCTGATGGCAGAAGATATAGCGATTGAAATTGCGAATATTGATATTTTAGGACCGGAGATCATTTCCGTCACTAAGACCGAGAGTGAAGGCACATCAGGAATGGTGAAGATCACTGTAGAATGTGAAGATTATCTGGAGAAGATGGACGAAGAAACAGAAGAAAATGTGGATTCGGCAGAGACATCTGAAACAAGAAAAACGGGATCCGGACTGCATCCGGAAGGTGCTTATTCCTTTGATGGGGGAAAAACATGGACTAAAGATAATTTTGTCATGATCGGTGCCAATGAGACGATTCAGTTGGTGGTCAGAGATGCTTTAGGTAATGAAACAAAACAGAGTATTGAAGTGGCAAAAGTTCAGCAGTCATCCACAAATGGCAGCAGTAATGTGATTTCCGGAGGCTCTTCATCGAATAGCAGTTCCACCGAATCTGAAAATTCTTTTCCGAAGATTTGGTACGGTAATCCGGCATGGAATGACAGCAGCTATATCAGCGGTGTTGTTGACGTAGCCGAAAGTGAAGAGACAGACGAATCCAAAGAGATTGAGGAGACGAAGGAAACGACAGAAACAAAAGAATCAAAGGAAAAAGGGGAAGATGAATTCGTCATATCCCCGATTTTGGAGGAAGAGGATCATTCGGATTTCTTCTCCAAATGGATTTTTATGATAGCAGCTGGTCTGGTTGGTCTTATTATTCTTGTCTTTATTATTAAGAAGATACTCGATCGTCGCAAAGAAACGGTATCGAAGGATGATAAGGATGACGAGGATATGCGTCAGGTCTATGCAAGAGTCGATCAGGAAGCAGCTAAAGCTATGACAGCCGCTGCAGCGATTACAGAAGAAGAAAAGATAATGGCTGAAGATGTGAAATCTTCAGAAACATCTGAACCGGATGTATCCTCTGAATCGGTTGTGACACCAGAAATCGAAGAATCCTCAGAAGTTTCTGTGATGGCTGTGGAAGAGGTTAAAGAAACATCAGAACCTGAGGCGGTGTCGGATACAGACTTTGTGGATGATAAGGTCATTGAAGACATGTCAGAAACACCGGTTGTGCCAGAACCGTCCATTGACATTTCTACAACAGATCTGCCAATTGAAGATGTTATTGCAGCCATGGGTGCAGCGTCTATGCTGGATGAGCTGAATGAGACAGATACAAAAGAAGGCAAGGATGAACCGAAGGATGAGAAACCGGCCGATAAAGCAGCAGAAGGTTTGGGACCGATCAGTGATGGTGCAGAACCGGAGAAAGTTGTGATTGAAGGGGCACACAGCCGACTGACCTATGATCCGGAAACAGGTGAATATAAATACGAATTTAAATAACGAAAAACTCCAGGAGCCATCAGGCATCTGGAGTTTTTTGCTTAAGGAATGTTTATCTGTCAATGATACGACCGTCGGTTGAAATGGTTACAACCTGCCAAGGAATAAATTTACCGCTGTTTTTCAGGGCCGTTACCGTTGCCTGTTCAATACCGCCGCAGCATGGAACCTCCATTCGAATAACCGTAACACTTCGGACAGCATTATTTTTTATAATTTCTGTCAGTTTTTCACTGTAATCACATGCATCCAGTTTTGGGCAGCCGATCAGAGTGACCTTTCCGCGAATAAAATCTTCATGAAAATTACCGTAAGCATAGGCGGCACAGTCTGCCGAGATTAAAAGGTGGGCACCATGAAAATATGGGGCATTAACAGGGGCAAGCTTAATCTGTACCGGCCACTGTCTCAATTGGGAATCGACAGGAACTGATGGAGAAACTGTGGAAGTGCTGGAATCTCTCTGAATTTGCCTGGACTGACTGCCAGGACATCCACAGGCGAGCGGAGTATCCTGTGCCATTTTCTTTTTATTTTCCATAACGGCGGCTTCGTCGTAGGCAGCGGCTTCACGTTCGATGAAAGTGATCGCATTTGTCGGACATGCAGGAAGACAATCCCCCAAACCATCACAGTAGTCATCTCTTAAAAGTTTTGCTTTGCCGTCAATCATACCAATGGCACCTTCATGACAGGCCTCGGCACAAAGACCACATCCAATACATTTTTCCTCATTAATATTTATAATTTTACGAATCATAGAAGTATCCTCCTTTAAATATTTTCATTGACTTGTTGAATTAAGTATAATACACTCAAAACAACTCGTATGTTGTTATAACAACGAAAGGAGAGAAAATTGGATTTTAATTTTTTAACGAAAACAGTGTTGTTCCGGGGAATATCTGCTGAAGAAATTGAAAATATGATGTGCTGCCTGTCCGGCTATTGCAGGGATTATGGCAAGGGAGAAATGATCTATCGTGCCGGAGATGTGGTTCAGACACTTGGAATGGTTTTATCGGGAAGTGTCTATATTGAGAATGATGATATTTGGGGAAATAAAAGTATTTTGGATTGTTTCGGTCCGGGACAGGTATTTGCAGAAACCTATGCCTGTGTGCCGGGGGAACCTTTGATGGTGACCGTTGTTGCGGCGGAACCGGTGAAAGTTCTATTTTTAAATATTGGACAGGTGATGCAGACCTGCTCACAAAACTGCAGATTCCATGGAAGACTGATTCGGAACTTGCTGACCGTATCGGCACAAAAAAATCTGAATTTGTCCAGACGGATTTTTCATACAAGTTCCAAGTCTATCCGCGGCCGACTTTTGTCCTATCTATCTTATCAAGCGACCAGACAGGGAAGTCTGCAGTTTGATATTCCCTTTAACCGGCAGCAGCTGGCGGATTACCTCAGTGTGGACCGGAGTGCCATGTCTAATGAATTGAGCAAGATGCAGAAAGAGGGAATTTTAAAAGTGAGCAGAAATCATTTCTGCTTAAAAAATCCACTGTGATTAATTTCAAGGTTTACATTTTCCACAAGGTTCATAGCCTTGCGAAATAAGTTCGTCACGTGTACCGTAAAAATTTTCACGATTTTGTGTGCTCATACTATTAATGCCGCTGCAGGAAGGATCATGGAATTTGTGAGAGTTGGTATTTAAAACATAAGTTACATCGGCTGAATCGGAAGTTGTTTCTGTTTCAGCCGATGCACCTTCTTCCCAACTGTTTCCGGTTGCGTAATCAATATGGATGGAAGGCTGAACATTATAGCAATAAACATTGAATAAAATACTGTCACCGCCATCTTCAACGGAAATCGCTTCCATCAGAACACCCCTTGCAACGAGATCGTCACCTTCAAACATTGGGGTGACCCGGTAAAGGACATGGTTGCCTGTTTCATTAATATAATCGGCAATCATATTTTCAAAAGGAAGCATTCCGTCCACATTAAGGTAACGGGTTCCGGTAATAAGGTTTTCCGGATTGGCATTTTCGCCTGTAAGCTGATAGCCGAGCAAATGACAGCGGTTGTAAAGATATTTGGTTGAAATACTGTCATAGGTTGCCGTTTGCCAGCCAGTAGGCTTGACCGAACTGATATTGTCACGTTCTTCATCAGGCATGAGATCTTGTCCGACACAGGCATAGGCCACACCACACCGTCCAAGAGCATCCAGTTCACTGTAGGATTCGAATGAAACATCTGTCAGATCCGATTCAGAGAAAAATGGAATGTTGCTGTTGACGACTTCATAAGGTGACCCGGAATAGGCTGGAATTGCTGATAAAATAGCATCTTTTTCTTCCGAAGATAATTCAACGAGGGTTGTCTGTCCAGAAGAAATGGATGGCTGCTTACCTTCTGTTTCGGCAGAGGTTTCAATGGCAGACTCGGTTTGAGTCAGGGGATTTGCCGAACTGCAGCCGTTTAAAACCAAAAGGGAAACGATCAGCAGAGTGTAAAGTTTTTTCAAGGTTGTCTTCATTAAAAAGATCCTCCTTCATAGTGTTGTTTTATGTATTTATGGTACTGATTTTGTAGAAAAATGTCAAGAAATGTAGTTTACAATAATAAAACAGTAATGATTATTGTTATTGACAAATAAGTTAGTCAGTGCTAATATATAACTATAAAACAAATATATGAATTCGAGGTTATGGGATATGAATAAAGATAAAGTCATTTGCTCTTGTTATAAAGTGAAAAAAGGTGATATTGCCGAGGCTGTTGAGTGTGGCGCATGCTGTTTTAAGGACGTAAAAAAAGCCACAAAGGTGGGGAAAGCCTGTGGCAAATGTAAAAAAGATGCTAAGAAGTTTACGAAAAAGTTATTGGCTGAATGCTAGAAAATTTTTAAAGATTTCAATAATAATGAGAAGGTTTATAGGCGGATTAAATTGAAAATTGATGAACTCTGCGTTATAATTAATATTTAAATATAATGTATGGGAGTATTTTTATGATTGAGATTGAAAAAAAATATTTATCTGGAATGACATTCATTGATTTATTTGCCGGTCTCGGAGGATTTAGAATAGCTTTAGAGTCACTTGGAGCAAGGTGTGTATATTCAAATGAATGGGATATACCAGTGCAAAAGGTATATGCATCAAATTTTGGTGATATTCCAGAAGGTGATATTACTCAAGTAGATGAAAAAAACATTCCCGATCATGATATTTTGTGTGCAGGTTTTCCTTGCCAAGCATTTTCAATAAGCGGAAAACAAAGAGGATTTGAGGATAGCAGAGGAACTCTGTTCTTTGATGTTGCCAGAATTGTCAGAGAAAAGCAACCTAAGATTGTGTTTATGGAAAATGTTAAGAATTTTGCTATCCATGATCATGGACAAACACTCGAGGTAGTAAAAAGGACCATGGAAGAACTTGGATATACATTTTATCAGAAGGTTCTTAATGCAGTGGATTATGGAATTCCTCAAAAAAGAGAAAGAATCTATATGATTTGCTTTAGGAATGACCTAGGAGTAGAAGATTTCTCATATCCAAAACCTTTTGAACTTACTAAGCATGTGGAAGATTTTTTATTTGAAGATGAAACAATGGTTGAGCATTTGTATGTCAACAGGCCGGATACGTATATGAATGGATTGGTAGATGATAAATATAGTAATAAATCGATTCGCCTAGGAATTGTGAATAAAGGAGGTCAAGGTGAACGAATTTATAGCACGAAAGGGATTGCAATCACTTTATCCGCTTATGGTGGCGGTGTATTTGCAAAAACAGGTGGATATTTGGTTAATGGAAAAATTAGAAAGTTACATCCTAGAGAATGTGCTCGGATAATGGGTTATCCGGACAGCTACAAGATAAGTGACAGTGCAAGTCAGGCTTATAAACAATTTGGCAACTCGGTTGTCATTGATGTTCTTCAACTGATTGCCGTAGAAATTGGAAAAGCTATAGAGAAGAAGCCAGCTATGAAAATTTAAACATAGCTGGCTTTTTTGAAGAAATGTTCACAATTTTTATTTGGTTATTGAAGTTTAGAAATAAAATCAGAGTCACTCAGACCTTCAACACCATCTTTTTTTGTAATTGAAAAAATGACATTGGCATGATTCGTGTTAGAGAGTTTTCGGATTTCATATTCATGATTACGTTGAGAAAACATATATTGATATTGCTCAAAACGGAATTTTATGTGATTTAAATCAGAAGATGAAGTGACAAAAAGTTTCTTTCCCTCAATTCTGAAATTGCTTACAGGATAATTACAAGTTTCGATAAAGCTTTTTACTTTCGATAAACGTGTTTTTCCAATAGGACTTGATCCTGATTTTTTGACTCTATATTTTGCTGTAGAAGTAAAATATGTTTTAAAACGCTCGATAGGAAGAATAGTGCAATCGTTTGTGATAAAAAAATGTGTTCCTTTTTTCTTATAGGTGTCGATAATCCAGTTACTAAATATGGATTCACCGTCAGGCATGATGATATTTTTACCAGAGGTATCGGCATTACGGAACTGTTCATAATGTTCATTCATATATTGCATAATTTTTTCAGAATATATGTTGATACGATTAGCATTTCGACGACTATATTCAAATTGTTCTGTTAGTATGTTTTCAAGCAAAACAAATTGACCGCATTGTGCAGGAGAGTGTTTTGCATCAATATAGAAAGAATTTCCTGATTTCGTTTCTACAAAAATGTCTGGACGGGTAGAATCCTCTTCACCCTGATGTTCGAAATGAGCGTAAGCACCAAATTTACGATTCAAATAATCTGTACATTCAATTTCAAATTGTTTCCATATTGGTATAGTCATAATAATAGCCTACCTTGCATAATGATTGTCTACTCCTGATCGTTTGTCAGTTTAAAGCGATCTAAAACATAGAATATTAAGCTTAAAACCATGGCAACGATACAGGCGAGTACCATACCGGTAAGCTGGACATTTCCGATTTTAACGGCAATGCCGGAGAAACCGGTGACAAATACAACCGATGTGAGGGTGAGGTTTCTGGAACGACCGTAATCGACCTGAGAGTCTACAAGGATACGGATTCCGGAAGCACCGATCATACCATACAGTAAGAACGAGATACCGCCAATTACTGGTCCCGGAACCGTCTGAATGAGGGCCGACAGTTTTCCGACAAAGGAACAGATAATGGATAAGACGGCAGCACCGGCAATGACACGAACGCTGTATACTTTTGTGACAGCCATAACACCGATATTTTCGCCATAAGTGGTTGTTGGAACCGATCCGATTAAACCGGAGATCATCGTAGAAAAGTTATCGCCGAATAAGGAGCGGTGAAGTCCCGGATCTTTTAATAAATCTCTTCCGACAATCTTGCTGGTTACCACCTGATGACCAATATGTTCTGACGTAATAACAAGGATGACCGGAAGGATGATTAAAATGGCTTCCATATCAAATTTTGGAAACTGGAAATTAGGGAGTGCAAACAGCGAAGCTTCCCGAACGGCGGTAAAATCAACAATACCGCAGGCCAGAGCAGCAATATAGCCGGCAATGACAGCGATCAAAATAGGAATAACAGATAAGAAACCGCGGAATAAAATATTTCCAAAAACAGCAACGCCGAGGGTAACAAGAAATACAATGACGTTGGCAGGGAGAATCGTTTCATCTAACAGTCCCGCATTGCTGGCAGCAGTGCCGGATAATTCAAGTCCGATCAAAGCGACGACAGGCCCCATAGCTGCAGGCGGCAAAACAATATCGATCCAGTCCGAACCAAATTTGTAAATAATGAAAGCCAGGATACAGCCGCAAAAACCAACGACAACGAAGCCGCCGAGAGCGTATTCATAGCCCATTTGGGAAATAACAATGCCTGCCGGAGCCAGGAAAGCAAAACTGGAGCCTAAATAAGCGGGAGCTTTTCCTTTGGTAACGACAATAAAAATAAGGGTACCAACACCGTTCATAAATAAAACGATGGCGGGATTGATTCCAAAAATAAATGGAACCAGGACGGTGGCACCAAACATGGCGAACATGTGCTGGATGCTGAGTGGAACTAACAAAGAAAAGGGAACTTTGTCTTCCACCTGGATAATCTTTTTCTCGTTCATTTTTCTCCTCCTGAAAGATAATACATACTGTATATGTAGGTTTATGTTTCAGTTTATTTTATCATATTGTCCAAGGGATGAAAATGGAAAATTTAGGATGTAAAAAAAGATGGAAGAATAGGTAAAAATAACGTATAATATGTGATATACTTTGGTGTTTACAAGAGGAGGATAATTGGATGGAAAATGTATTTATTATGGAACACCCTTTGATCCAGCACAAAATTTCTCTGTTAAGAAACAAAAATACGGGCACAAATGAGTTTCGTAAATTGATCGAAGAAATTGCTGTACTTATGGGATATGAAGCACTGAGAGATCTGCCTTTGGAAGATGTGGAGGTGGAAACACCGATCGAGGCATGCAGAACACCGATGATTGCCGGAAAGAAACTTGCGGTAGTACCTGTTCTTCGTGCTGGTCTTGGTATGGTGAACGGAATTACAACATTGGTTCCATCTGCCAAGATTGGTCATATCGGTCTTTATCGTGATCCTGTAACCCATGAACCTCATGAATATTACTGCAAATTGCCGGATCCAATCGATCAACGTCTGGTTGTTATGGTGGATCCGATGCTGGCTACAGGCGGTTCAGCTGTTGCAGCAGTGGATTTTATTAAACAGCATGGCGGAAAAAACATCAAATGTATGTTTATCATTGGAGCACCGGAAGGACTGGAGAGACTGAGACAGGCACATCCGGACGTACAGATCTACATTGGACATCTGGATCGGGAATTGAATGAAAATGCTTACATCTGTCCGGGATTAGGTGATGCAGGCGATCGTATATTTGGTACAAAATAGGATAATTACAGTAATGAGCCGCGGCGTAAGCTGCGGCTTAATCTTTATCTCTTGTAGACAGGAGCAATTGTGAATCAACATATTGACTAAAAGTAATTGATTCGGGTATAATTATAAAAAAACTACTTGATTCAAGTATAAATGGAGGTTTCATATGCATTATAATGTGAAAGAAATTAGAGAATCGACAGGTATGTCTCAAAAAGCTTTTGCCACGTTATATGGAATACCGCTTAGTACATTACGTAATTGGGAACAGGGAATAAATTCTCCAGCACCTTATATTGTTAACTTGCTTGCAAGAACGCTTCCTAGTATGAATTCCACATTAAAAGAAATTCGAGGGAAGAAAGGGCATTCCTACTATTATGATAAAAATCAAAACTGTGTTTTAGATATAAACGGAAACAGAATTTATATAAAAGAAGAGTTGGAAGGAATAAAAGAACAGAATCTTGTATTGTATTTGGATGATCTGTTTGAAAGTTTTTATGAAATACAAGAAAAATTTAATCGTGATTGTGAGTATGACAAAGAAGAAGATATCTTGTGGGTTTAAGCGAGGGTGATGCTTTATGAATAGACAAGCGAAAGAATATTATTTGATGCATAAAGATATTCCTGTATGTCTAATGGAAATATCGGATGATGGTGTATTAGGAAGTGTAAGGCGAAATGAGGCAGCTGCAGCACATTTTCCACCGGGTGGACAAATGAATCATATGAAATTTCATGAATGGTGGAAGGACCGGGCAATACCGAAGACAAGACATGGAGCGAAAAGTGCACTGCAAAAGCTGGGTTATTCTTCAACAAATAGTGCACTTGTAAATAATCTCGCATTAAGTTTATCAGATTGTTACTGGATTAAGCCACGTGGAGAGGATTTGACATGGAGAGATACAAATTTATTTACAAATGATTTTGTAGATACTTTTGGAGAAATTACGATGAATAGTGACCATATGATTGACCTGAGAAAAGAGACACGATTCAATTGTGCCACGTCTCAGGGAGAATTACAAAAAAAATGGTGTATTGATAAAGATGGACGTCGTTATATGATTAAAGGTAATTATGGGCAATCTTATCAACAGAGTCTAAATGAAATTTTTGCTACAAGGTTGCATGTACAGCAAGGTTTTTTAAATTATACACCGTACTCTTTGGTGCAGGTGCAAGTTGATGGTAATATAGAAGGCTTAGGTTGTATGAGTTATGATTTCTGCAGCGAAAATATTGAATGTATCAGTGCATGGGAGTTATTGCAGACAGTTAAAATAAAGCAGAATGAATCTTTTTATTATCCGTTGAAAAAAGTATGTTTAGGTCTTGGAATTGACGAACAGGAATTTACGGACTTTATGGATTATCAGATTATGACGGATTATCTTATGACCAATACGGATAGACATATGAATAATATTGCCGTTATGAGAAATCCAGATACCCTACAGATATTAGGTTTTGCACCAATTTATGATTCAGGAAATTCTATGTTTTATAATATTCCTTATGAGAAATTATCGCAGGTTAGAATTGATGATATCAAAACGCATTCTTTCATTGAACGTGAAGTAAAATTACTGCAATATGTATGTGATCGTTCCATGGTGGATGTGGACAAGGCGGAAATGGATTTTGAGATTTATGAAAAGGATGTTGTGGAACGTCACATCAGAATTCCTAAATTAAGAGATTTGTATGAAAGAAAGCGAGAAAATCTAAGGGCTTTTCAAAATGGAAAAGATATTTGGAAGAATCGAAAGTATAACATAGCAGATAAAGGAGTATAACCGCACATGAATATTCAAATTTTTGGAACGAATAAGTGTTTTGATACAAAGAAAGCAATGCGCTACTTTAAGGAGCGTAACATTAAATATCAATTCGTTGATATGAAAGAAAAGGGGCTTAGCAAAGGCGAATACAAAAGTGTGAAACAGGCAGTCGGAGGACTGGAGAATTTATTGAACCCTAATTGCAAGGATAAAGATACGTTCGCACTCATTAAGTACATTGCAGATGAGGACAAGGATGAAAAAGTGCTGGAGAATCCGCAGGTTTTACGGACGCCAATTGTCAGAAATGGAAAACAGGCTACCGTTGGTTATCGACCGGAAGTTTGGAAGGAATGGGATTGATGAAAGAACGAAAAGAAGTATTGGATTACGGAATGACATTACCGGATGTGTATCAGGATGCACCATTTCATGATGATAATTGGATTTTGCTCAGGTATAAGAAGAATAAAAAAGCATTTGCATGGACCTATGAGCGAAATGGTCATATGTGTGTTAATGTGAAGGTAAGTCCGGAGTGGCGAGATTTTTGGAGAAATGCGTATGAAGCCATTCATCCTGGGTATCATCAGAACAAGGAACATTGGAATACAATCATTCTTGATGG